>CACXMH010000067.1 GCA_902768715.1 Fibrobacter succinogenes
CTTGCCGGCATGAAGATGGTGGCCGAAGGCGTGCCCACCTGCAAGAGCACCAAGGCTCTTGCCGACAAGCTGGGTGTAGAAATGCCCATCGTGAACTCCGTTCATGCCCTCCTTTTCGAAGGCAAGAAGGTGGACGATGTCATCAAGGACATGTGGGGTCGCGAACTCAAGGAAGAAGTCTGGGGCTAGTCCTTCTTACATCTGACTAGTACCACGGCACCTTGTAAGGCCTGGAACAGCAAGGGAATGTAACCCAGCAAGCCAGCGGCAAGAACTAGATCCGCAGGAATGCCGAGGATTCCGGAAAAAAGAGCTATTTGGACTCCTTCGCGAACGCCAATACCGTTAAGAGAAACGGGAAGCATGGCGACTACGATGGTGATGCTGGTAAAGACCACCAGAATGCCGATGTTGATATCGACTCCTACCGCTTTGAAGTAGGCGAAACTGGTAAATAAAGACAACAACTGCAGCCAGAGGGAATCCAATGAAGACAGTAATAGTTGTTTTTTGTGTTTCCTATAAATGGAAAGGCTGTACTGAAATTTTGGGATAAAGCTGATTTTGTTCGTGATAAATTCGGGGAAGGGAATCTTGTCAGAAAACAGACAGCAGAGGATAATGACAATGCAGATAAGTAGTACCGCGCACATGACAAGAGTGTAGATTGTGGGCACATTGATTTTTGTCATGGCAAAGGGTAGCGCAATAAAGAAACATAGGAACATGGCCAAAAGTCCTTGAATGCGGGAAAGAAAGACGGCCGAAACAGATTGACTTGTCTGGTTGAATTTTTTTCCGAATGCCAAAGATTTTACAGCATCGCCACCAAAGCCAGTGGGGAGTAGGTTGTTGAAAAAGTAGCCCATGGCGGTATAGGCGTAATAGGTCTTGAATGGAATATCTGGTCCTTGAACGGAAAGGCCTTTCCAACGGTTTGCCTGGATAACCATGATTAGTGTTGCTGCAGCGAGGGTGGCAAGAACCCATGGAACCATCCCGATGTTCCAGTTTTCGACCACACTTGCAAGCGGAATTTTGTAAAAGATGAAGGCGAAACCGCCCACGCTTACAAGAAGCTGGAAAATCCGTTTTAACCAAAGACCAGTGGCTGTCTTACTTGCCGTCATCGGCCATAAAAATAGCATTTTTGCCAAGAAAATTTTATATTTTGAAGAAGAGGTTTTTATGTACCGGAATAAAGCGCGTTACGATGTGGCCATGTTGGTGCCGAAAGATGTTAAGAGTGTCCTGGAAATTGGTGCTGGTGCTGGATTGAACTATGTAATTTACCCGCAGGATGCCTACAAGGTTGCCATTGAACCGGAAAATCGTACCGACACCCACACAATCGACAAGGTTCCTGGTGGTTTCAACGAATACCATCATGTGTTTTATGAACAGTACACCGAAGACAAAAAGTTTGACCTTGTAGTTATGTGCGATGTTCTGGAACATGTGAACGATCCGGTAGATCTTATTAATTTCTGCAAGAAACATCTCAATCCCGAAGGCCACATCCTCGTGTCGCTTCCGAATTTCTGCTGTGCTGAAAATCTCTTGAAAATAATCATCACCCGCGATTTTCGCTACTTTAAGCCGGACGCAGGTGAACATGCGCTAGGCGTCCTGGATATTAACCACAAAACGTTTTGGACAAAAAAGAGCTTTGTTCGCTTTGCCAAAGAGAACGGCCTTGAAATCGAGAAAATTGTGGGTATTCGCAAACAGCTGAAGTTTATGCCGGGCTTGTTGAGCCATTCCAGCTTTATTCCGTTCCAGTACGGGTTCTTGACAAAACTAAAGAAATAGGCTCTCTGCGACTTCTCTTGTTCTTCTGGAACTTTCTTCCCAAGAAAAATTCGAAACCCAGGCTTCCATTGCGGCATCGTATTTTCCCTTGTCGTCAAGGGATTTTTCGAGTGTGTCAGCGATACTAGCTGGATCGTTTGGGTCAAAATATTTAGCAATTGTGCCGCCGACTTCGGGGAGCGACGATGTGTTGGAACAGGCGACCGGTGTACCGCAGGCAAATGCTTCAAGAACGGGGAGTCCAAAGCCTTCGTACAGCGAAGGGAGCACAAACAGGTCTGCCAGGTTATAGAAGTTCACAAGATCTTCTTGGCTGACCATGCCCGCGTGAATGGTCAAGTCTTCAATGCCCAGTTCACGTTCTTGTGTGGCCTTGGTGCGACCGTCAAAGGACTTGCCCACAAAAATCAGGCGACAGTTTTCTTTGCTTTTCATTTGGGCGAACCCTTTCAGGAGTCCGTTTAGGTTCTTGTGAGGGAGCAGGTTTCCGACATAGAGCAAAATTTTCTTGTCGCGAGGAATGCCGTATTTTTCGTACAGGTATCCGAAGTCTTTTTGTGTCTTGCGGACGAATTCTTTTCCGACGCCAGAGGGGATGACTGTTATTTTGGATTCGTCGGTCTTGTAGAAACGTATTAGGTCTTTTTTTGTGCTTTCAGAAACTACGATAATTTTGTCGGCACGCTTGCTTACAAACCAGAAGATGAACCTGAAGTACCAATGCACAAGTTTTATTGGCAGGAATTCTGGGTAAATCAAGTGGGTGAGATCGTGTATCGTCACCATCATCTTGCCACGGTAGAACAAAGGGACATTGCAGTGGGGAATGTGCAAAACGTCGGGTTTTTCTCGGTAGAGGGCTTGATACGGAAATTTCAACTGTTCCTTGTAGCCGTAAATACTGCTGATAAAAGGGACATGCTTGGGAATATTTTTATAGGGCTCAAGGTCCTTGGGGTCGCCAAGGGCGATTGCGTAACCGACGTCTTTTAACCAGTGCTGGATGCAGGTCCCAATACCGGACCTGGTGACCATTCGGGCATCGATTGCGATTTTTAAATCCTTGTTGTTGGTATTGCGCATACAAAAAATTTCTCTTTGCAAAAATACATTTTTCTATAAACCGTTTATTTTAAGTTCCGTACGTGTGGTAGATTTTTTGTCATTCTTCCTTTCCGCTTGAACAACTTCGAATGCCGTCAGTCGCTGCACTCCCTCTAGGATAACATCCCCTAATCACCAACGGCCTTCGGTCCTATCTATTGTCTATTATTTACTAAATTGCAGCTATGGCTTTTGTTCACCTGCAAGTTCATTCCGAGTTTTCCGTTTTAAAATCATCGGCCCGTCTCGACGGCATATTGGAAGCTGCCGCTGCAGAAAATGCTCCTGCGGTGGCCCTTACCGACCACGGCGCCATGTTCGGCATTCTGGAAATCCAGACCCGCGGAAAAGACTTGAATAAGAAACGCAAGGAACAGGGGCTTCCGCCAGTCAAGACCATCTACGGCTGTCATGTCTATGTGGATTCGCCAAGCGCAAACCAGAAAGACCCGACAACTTATGAACGCCTTACCCTCCTGGTAGAAAACGAGGTGGGGTATTATAACCTGCTTCGTATAGTGAGTTTCCGCTACGAAGACGGTGACCGCTGGGCCGAAATCCCGTCGGTCCCGCTGTCGGTGGTAAACGACCATAAAGAAGGCATTATCGCCATTGCAGGGGATTTCTTTAGCCGCTACGGTCAGAATGTGGCTGCCGGCCGTAACAGTGTTGCTCGGGAATACATAGAATCCCTGGACAAAATTTTTGACCGAGACCATCTTTACCTTTCGGTTTGCGATAACGGAATCCCCCAGCAGAAATTGCTGAATGACTACAATGTGCAGCTGGCGGGGGAGCTTGGCCGAGAAGTGGTGGCCGTAGCCGATGTCCATTACATCAAGCAAGAAGACGCCCAGGCCCACAAGGTTTTGCGCTGCATTTCCCTTAAAGAAACCCTGAACGATTTCACGGACAAACGGTTCCCTACGGACCAGTTCTATTTCAGAACTGAACAAGAAATGCAGGCACTGTTCGGCCACATTCCTGGCGCTATCGAAAACACGGTAAAGATTGCGGATCGCTGTAACTTTACAGTAAAAACCGGTATTGGCGACGAATATTGGCCCCGTTTCAAAATTCCCGAAGATTTTTTGGCCTCTGAGGAATACCAGAGTATCAAGGCCATCATGAAGGCGGAATACGATGCGGAGTACCCTGTTGTTCGCGAACGGGAACTCAAGGGAGTCATCAAGGATAAAAAGAAAAAGGTGACGGCATCTTATTGTGCCGACAAGGGTATTGCCGAAGACGCCCTGACCGACGAAGACAAGGCAGAAATTGAGCGCCTGTCCCAGCCTGAATTTTTTGACGACGACGACAACAATGCCTGGGAGAAAAACGTTCGTCGCTGGTGCAAACCGGGTGGCGATGCGGATATTTACATTACCCACCTTTGTAACCAGCGTCTTAAATGGCGTTTCCCCAACGAAGATTTTAAGTTCCCTGCCCACGATACCGAAGTGGCGGCCCGCATGTACAAGGAGCTGAACTGTATCCGCAACATGAACGTGGCGGGCTACCTCTTGATTGTGTGGGACTTTATCAACTGGTCCAGGGAACACGGGATTCCCGTGGGGCCTGGCCGTGGATCTGCCGCAGGTTCTCTTGTCACCTACATTATCGGTATTACCGACATTGACCCGCTGACCTTTGATTTGCTTTTTGAACGATTCCTGAATCCGGAACGTGTGTCCATGCCCGATATCGATACGGACTTTTCGGATAGGGATCGCGGTCGCGTAATTGACTACGTAACCGAAAAATACGGCAAGGAGTGCGTGGGCCAGATTATCACCTACGGTATGCTCAAGTCCAAGGCGGTGATTACCGACGTGGCCCGCGTTTTGGGTATTCCGCCGCAAGAAGCGAAAGCGATTACCAAGCTGTTCCCGCAGCGCACCCTGAATTTCAGCTTGAAGCAGGCCTGGACGGGTAAAGACAAGAAGGGAAACAACCTGGAAGACGGTTATAGCCCGGAACCCCTGCAGGCCATGATCAATAGCCGTGCCAGCTACCAGAACCTGTGGGATATTGCCAAAAAACTGGAAGATTTGCCTCGCCAGACAGGCGTGCACGCCTGTGGTGTGGTGATTACGCCGACTCCGATTTATAACCTTGCGCCTTTGTACCGTGCCGCTCCCGAAGATACGCCGGTGGTGATGTACGATAAGCATTACGCCGAAGATATCGGGCTTCTGAAGATGGACTTCTTGGGTCTTATCAACTTGTCCATCATTCAAGACACGGTGAACATGGTCAAGAAGAACCGTGGCATCGAGCTGGACATGGGCCATATCCCGCTGGACGACAAGGAAACCTTTGACCTGCTGGGTAAGGGCATGACCACGACGGTGTTCCAGTTTGAATCTCCGGGTATGCAAAAGTACCTGCGAGAACTGAAGCCGACCCGAATTTTTGACCTTATCGCTATGAACGCCCTGTACCGTCCGGGGCCGTTGGAACAGATTCCCCACTTTATTGCCCGTAAGCAGGGTAAAGAAGAAATTGACTGTTACCACCCTGACTTGGAACAGGTGCTTGGCGAAACCTACGGTGTGATTGTTTACCAGGAACAGGTGATGAAACTGGCCCAGATTCTGGGCGGATACACCCTGGGTGGTGCTGACAATATCCGTCGTATCATGGCAAAGAAAATGCCTGAGAAGATGGAAAGACTGAAACCGGAGTTTTTCACGAAATGTGAAGCCAATGGCTATGACCATGCGTTGATCCAAAAAGTGTGGGATGCGGTGCTTCCGTTCTGCGGTTACGCCTTCAACAAGAGCCATGCTGCCGCCTACGCCTATGTGGCTTACCAGACCGCTTACCTAAAAGCCCATTACGGCCCAGAATACATGGCCGCTTCCATGACGTCGAAGATGGGCAAGACCGAAGATATCGTCACCATCATCCAGGAATGCAAGCGCTTGGGCATCCCCGTGCTTTCTCCGGATATCAATTCGTCTCAAGGGATTTTTACCGCCAATACCAAGCACCAGATTCTCTTTGGTCTTGCGGGAATCCGCAATGTGGGAATCGGCGTGGTAGAAGACGTGGTGGCAGCCCGTGAAAAGGGAGGCCCTTTCAAGTCTATCTTTGATTTCTGTAAGCGGGTTGCGGAATACCAAGGTTCCTTGAAAGAAAAACGCCCGCCTCTCAGCAAAAAGACTTTGGAATGCCTGATTATGGCCGGCGCTTTGGATGGTCTGCCTGGGAGCAGAGCTGTGCTGATGGCTACGGTGGATAGGGCGCTAGAAGTGGCTGCCCGCTATCAAGAAGACAAGTCCAAAGGACAGATGTCTCTCTTTGATATGGGCGGGGCTGATTCCTCTATTTCTAACATTGCCGAAGTCTTGGAAGAAGCCGAGGAATGGGGCAGCGTAGAAATGCTCAACAAGGAGCGTGAAGTTCTTGGGCTCTGCCTTTCGGGGCACCCGCTTGACGAATTCCGCCCCGAATTGATCGGTTTTACCACCTGCAGCCTGAGCCAAGAAGAACTGGCCCGTAAAGAGGGCTGCGTGGTGGCCGTCGGTGGAATCGTCACGCGGATGCGTTCTATAGAAACTAAGCGCGGGGCTACCATCGGCTTTGGCGAAATGCAGGATTTCCAGGGCGAAGTGGGACTATTCTTCAAGAAAGACACTTGGGAAAGTTTTCGGGACAAGATTTCCGAAGATGACCGCATTTTGGTGAAGGGAACGCTGGAATACCAGCGGGATAGAGAGAAGAATATTACCGAGCAGATGCAGGTGGTGGTAGAAGAGGCCTACCAGCTGGACTATGTCCGTGAGCGTATGGTCAAATACATCCACGCCAACATCTATTCTTCTATGCTTTCAGAAGAATTCTTGCAGAAGCTGGAAATGGGAATGCAACAGTTCGAGGCGTTCGAAGGGGAGCCAGGAAGCGAGTTGGTCTTGCACATAGAGACGGAATCAAGTTACGAACATGGGCTGACACTTCACAAATACAAACTGTCCTATTCTCAAGATGTACTGAATTGGCTCAAGCAAGACATGGGCGCCTCTAAGGTCTGGGTCTCCGGGAAACCCCGCAGGTAGTTTCTGTGCAAGAACCGTTTGTCCTTTTCTGTGCAGGGGAAGATTCCGGAGATGTTCTGGGGGAGGCCTTTGTTCAGTCCATAGTCCAGCGGGGAATGCTCCCGGTGGGTACGGGTGGCAGCCGCATGCAGAATGCGGGACTTGTTCCTATTGCAGAATTTAACGAGCTTCCCGTTTCTGGATTTCTGGACGTTTTGCCTCGGACGGCTAAGCTCCAAAAAGTTTGTCGAAAGCTCAAAGACCTGCTATGTTCTGAGGAATGCAAGGCCTTTATCGCTATCGACTATCCTGGCTTTAACATGAAACTTTGCCAGGTCGCAAAAAAGATGGGGAAGCCGGTACTTTATGTAGCGCCACCCCAGATTTGGGCCTGGAAACCGGGTCGCGCCCAAAAACTGGACGGTGTGAATCTTGCCGTACTTTTCCAGTTTGAAAAAGAGGCCTATGCGCAAAAGGGCGTCAATGCCGACGTCTTGCTCCATCCGTTTTTGCTGCACGAAAACCTGTACCATACTTTGCCCTATTCGGAACAGTTAGATTCTAATGAAAAAACCTTGCTTCTTTTTCCGGGGAGCAGGCTTTCTCAGGCAAAACGAAACATGGACTTGTTCCTAAGAGTATCGGAGGCGTGGCTAAAAATGCCTTCACCGCAGGCCGCTACAAGTAAAAAAGTCAAGTTGATTGTCCCTCGCGAATCTCTTATACCCTCTTTGGAAAGTTACATCCAAAAAATAGGGGAGGCAGAGCGCCAACAGTTTTCTGTTCAGGTGTCACCCGAAGATTCCGAAGAACGCCGCATGCTGTTCGGGGCGGCATCTATGGCCCTTGCCACTCCGGGGACGGTGACTCTTGAGCTCGCCCTTTCGGGTGCACCTCTTGTGGTTGCCACAAAGCCCGATCTTTTGACCTATGCTTTGGGCAAATTGCTTGTAAAAACCAGAACTTTCGCCATGCCCAACATTTTAATGAAAAAAATGTTGATTCCTGAATTTATAGGCAGACGCACGAAAAAAATGGTTCCCCAGATTTTAGCGGCCATGCACAACCAAGACATCGCTAAATCAAGGCAGTTGGCCGTGTCCTTGACGGAGCGCCTCGGCAAAGGCTTTGTTCCGGATTGTTTTGTGGATAAATTATTTAACGGCTGAATTTCTTGGCCAGTTCGTCCAGAGAAATCCGCATAAGTGTTGGAGTGCCGTAGGGGGATTTTAAGGGGTCTTCGGTAGCCATCAGCTGGCTTACCAGCTTGGACATTTCTTCGGGTTTCAGCTTGTCGCCTGCCTGGAAGGCGTTAGTTTTGGCCCAGGCTTTGGCCATAGACTCCTGAACTTTGGCGAGGTCTGCTTTCCCTCCGTTCTCGATGCAGTCTTCCAAGAACTCGTGGACCGAATTTGCCGCTCTGGAAATAGGCAGGTTACAGGGGATGGACCTGATCTGGAATTCCGAACCACCGAAAGGCTCTACATAAAATCCCAGGGTTTTCAGGGAATCTTTTACAGAGTCAAAAATTTCTCGTTCCATTCTGGAAAATTCGGTGAGCTCCGGAAACAACAGCTCTTGACTGTCGATGGAGCCTCCGTTCTTCAGAATCTCCAGAGCCTGTTCGTATAGAATTCGGCTATGGGCGGCATGTTGGTCAATGACCAAAAGCCCTTCGGAATCTTCGCTTACAATATAAGTGTTTGCCGTCTGGAAAACGGCTGGGGGTGCCCAGGGGGTGTTTTCGGGTTCGGGGGCTTCTTTGTTCCAGAGGGGGTCCTGCAGGGAATCTTCCAGAGAAATAAGCTTGCCCGCTTCGGGCTGTGAAAACAGGTCCTGGACTTCGTCTTTGTCGGGAGTGTAACGGCTGGTTCCGCTGTCCTTGAACCGCGGAGCCGAGGCGTTGAATTCCTGAAATTTCGGAGTTGCAATGGGGGCTTGGTTACTGGTCGGGACTTCTGTTCCGATCCCGCCCGCTATTTCTGAACTTAAATCGATAAGGGGAGAATTCTTTTCTAAATCCTCTCTAAAAGTTTCCCGAATGGCGTGGGTCACTACCAGGAATACCAGGTTCTGGTTCGCAAAACGGACTTCCCTTTTGGCGGGGTGCACATTGACGTCGAACTCCATGTCCGGCATGTCCAGGAACAAAACCGTCACAGGCTTGCAGTTGACGCCGTAGGGCTCATAAGCCTGGCTGATGGCCTTGGCGATGGCCTTGTTCTCGATGGGCCTGTTCCGCAGGTATAGGTACTGGTGATACCGTTTGCCGTTTTGTTCCGTAGTAGGCGAAATAAAGCCGGTCACGCGGACGCCAGCTTCGGTGTAGTCCACCGGGAGCATCTTTTTGGCAATGCCCGACCCGATGGCTTCGGCGATGCGGGTCCGGAGCTCTCCGGGGACTCCGATAAATACGGACTTTTCGCCTACCTTGTAGTCGATACGGATTTCGGGGTGGGCCAGCGCAATTTTCAAGACGACGTCTAGAATCTTGGAGGATTCCGCCACTTCACTCCCGAGGAATGTCCTTCGGACAGGAGTGTTGTAAAAAAGGTCTTCGATAAGGAAAGTTGTGCCTCGGCTGGCGGCCACACCTTCTTTTTCAATGACGTTTCCGCCGTGAAGCACAATGCGGTTGCTTTCGCCCTGGTCCGTGGCGCTGGTAATGGTCATTTTAGACACGGCGGCGATAGAGGCCACCGCTTCGCCGCGGAACCCGTTGGTGTGCAGGTGGAATAGGTCGTCGGCACTGCTCAACTTAGAGGTGGTGTGCCGCAGGTAGCACAGGTCCAGGTCTGCCTGTCCCATGCCTTTGCCGTTGTCGGACACTACGATTTTTTGCTTGCCCCCCTGCTCGATTTGCACCTGGATACGGGTTGCGCCAGCGTCTATGGCGTTCTCCAAAAGCTCCTTGACTGCCGATGCCGGTCGCTCAATTACCTCGCCTGCGGCGATTTTATTGATGATTTCATCGGGCAAAATGTGTATTTTGGCGGTTTCCACGGCCAAAATATAGCCATTTTTTGTTTTTTGTGTTTTTTTTGCTATATTGCCTAGAGAGTGAGGGAAATATGTTATCGAACCTTTTTCTGCAATTTACGCACATTGAGCTGTTGATTTCTTATCCTGTTAAGGATCTCCTGACCCTGGTGAAGAGAGACCCCCGTTTTACGGTAAAGACTTTAAACGATATCTATTTCGAAGATTCTTTTGTTGACGAAAGTGTGCACCGTCTGATTATGAATACGGTGGTGAACTGGCTTTATGAGCGGGGCGAAAATCCCGATGCCTTTGTACAGCGCATTATTGATCGCTGCGCGGCATTTGAGGGGGTTCCTGCCCGTAGCGTGCTGCGCTCTTACCTTCCTTATGTGTCCCAGTTCTATGCCACCAAGGATGTGCGTCAGCTCTGCCTGGATATTATTCCCAAGCGTTACCCCTTGCTTACCGATCCCAAGTTCCTCCGCCGTGAGGTGGTGGATGGAAACCGAAAGGAATACTTCTCGTTCCGTTTTGATTCTCCGGGCATGTTGGTGACGAACCCCATGCGGTGGTTCAACGGCTTGGTACAAATTGGCCCTATCCTTTTGGACACTCCGCCCTACGAACACATGGAATTCAAAGCCGCTCAGACTTCTTTCATTGAAGCCTTGGAAAACAGGGCTACTGCAGAAATGCGGGATGATGGCTTTGTTTATGTGAACGGCCGTGCCGTGGGTAAGAATATGACCTTCGGGGACTGCCTCGAAGAAAATGGCCTAGAATGGGAATTTGACGCCGAAAAGAAAATGACCTGCGTCAAGGCCCTCGAAGACGTAGTGGATGAGAAGGTTGGTGCGGTCCTTATCCATAAGGGTTGCTACTATGGCGCTCCTGCTTCAATCGTGTTTTTTGATTACAAGGCCGATGTGGTTGCTCCAGAACCCTTCAATAAGCTGATGAGTGCCGTGGTCAAGCAGGAATTTGATTCCTGGAAGCCAATTCAGAAGGCTCAGGAACAGCTTTTGGAAGGCTTAAACGACTCCGTGACGGTCATTTACTATAAGAGCGATGATTCCATTTCGGTGAACAGCAAGCACTTGATGCGCAACGTGCCTGCCCGAATCCTTAGGAATTTGCTCCGCGAATACACCGCAACAGGTCGTGAAGAATACGAAAACCGCGAATTCAAGAGGGATCCGGCTATCTGTATGGATCCGCTCCGCCCGAACTTCGAAAGCCGCCTGAACCGCGTCATTGCCCATATTAACGGCACCGACGACAAGGATGGTAACGTATCGGAAGGTGTCAAGAAGTACTTTGAAATTGAACGTCACCGCCGTGGCGGATTCAGGTTTGTGCCTAAGTGTAAGATTATATTTAGAGAAGAATAGAAGTATTTGTAAGAAAGAAATAGAAATTTAAATAAGAAAAACAAAAGTTCCAAAGCCCCAAAGAATTGGTATATTATGAGCGTTGGGATATTAATGGGTAAATCTTAGGACGCCTTATATCATTGCTCCCCTCCTGATGAGTCCTAAGTACTTTTAGTTTCTCAATATTTTCTCCTTCTTAGGAAAGGTCCCCCGCAAGGGGGGCCTTTCTTATTTGCAAGGAGGTTTTAGGGAAGGAGGGGGTAGCCCTCCCTATTTGAACAGGTCGTTGTCGTCTTCGTCTTTGACGGATACTTCTGTACCGGTGGCAGAATCGTCCGTGCCGTCGTCAAAGCTGTCCGGCGGAGTGATGCGGCTCGTGCGCTTGACCTTCTTCGCGGTGAACTTGCTGCCAAGCGCCTTGTAGCTCTTGATGTCGGCGACTTCGGTCAGGTCCAGCTCTTCTTTCTGGACTTCACGGCCTACCTGGTATTCCATCAGCTGGCGGGCGTCGTCTGTGGCGAAGAATTCAATCATCTGCGAATCCTTGTGGTCACTGATGAGGTTGAATTCCGTTGTCATGGGGCAGCCTTCCAGGTTGAAACGCTTCACCATGTAGTTGAAGTTGCCGCCCTCGAAGTAGAGAACCGTAAAGACCTGGGTCGGGTCGAACTTGTGGATGTACTTGACGCCTGTACCCACGAGAATCGGGTCTGCCATGTCGTGGACGCGGGCCCTGCCGTTTTCCTTGACGATGAGGATCTTGTCCTTCTCGCCGAATTCGCCAATGCGGTCACCCCTTCTCTGGGTGCTGATGAGTCCGGAGAGGGCGTCAAAGTACAGCACGCGTACGCTTGACTGTTTTGACCGGGTACTTGGTGACGATATTACCCATGGCGCCGCGGCCCTTCACCTCGATGGAACTGAAATCCACTTCGAAGTTGAGCTTGGTACGGGGGCGGGGCTTCAGGGTCACTTCTACCACTTCGGCTTCGCCGTTCAGGTTACTGGACATGTACAGCAGGCGGCTACCGGGCTTGTTTTTGCCCATGTAGTAGTCCTTGTCGCGGGTCACGCCGCCCACATTGAAACGCTTGATGTAGGCGGTGCCGTCCTTGCCGTCCTGGTGGATGACGTTATAAATGTGGCGCTCATCGTCCTTGTTGAACTTTTCCACCAGCACGATGTTCTTGCCCACGAAGTCCTTGTCGGAAACCTTTACCACCTTGAAGCTGCCGTCGGCCTTGAACACGATGAGGTCGTCGTATTCGGACACGTCGAAGAGGTATTCTTCTTTCTTCATGCCGGTGCCGAGGAAGCCTTCCTTGCGGTTCACGTAGAGCTTCTGGTTCGCGAGGGCCACATGCACGGCGCTCACCTGGCCGAATTCGCCAATTTCTGTCTTGCGGTCGCGACCTTCGCCGTACTTCTTGAGGATTTCCTTGAAGTAGTTTACGGCGTAGTCGGTGAGGTGTTCCTTGTTGTAGTTCACCTCTTCAATCTTCTTGTCCAGTTCTTCCAGGAACTCGTCAGCCTTTTTGCGGTCGAAACGGCTGATGCGGCGGACCGGGATTTCGGCCAGCTTGAGGATTTCTTCGCGGGTCACTTCTCGGCGGAGTTTTTTTACGAAGGGTTTTAGGCCTTCGTCGATGAGCTGCACCATCTCGTCGTGGGTCTTTGCCTTCTTGATGACCTCATAGACTTCCTTCTCGATGAAGATTTTTTCGAGGCTCGTCATGTGCCACTGGTCCTGCAGGTGCTTGAGCTCGTTGTCGAGTTCCCAGTCCAGCAGGTGCACCGTGTGGTCGGTGCTGAGCTTCAGAAGTTCGGTGGTGCTGCTGAATTTCGGCTTCTTGTCGATAATCACGCAGCTGTTGGCGGCTAATGTCGT
>CACXMH010000068.1 GCA_902768715.1 Fibrobacter succinogenes
CAACCCGGCGCGTCGTACATGGTTTCCAGCATGTCCTTGGCCAGCTGGCGGAGTTCCGGAGTAATCTCGGTAACGGGTTCGCTCTTTTTGCGGAGAACCGGGTCGCCGTAAATGCGGATAGGTAAAATCGCCATGATTACTTCTTTTCTTCGGTCTTGGCGTCGGCTGCAGGAGCGTTCATGATTCTGAGGATGGCGCTCTTTTCAAAGTCGATCAGCGTGGTAGAGCCGGTACGGACCGTGACGATGTTGTCTTCCATGGAGGTGATGGTGCCGATGATGCCGGCGGTAGTCATCACCTTGTCGCCCTTCTTCAGTTCCTTGCGCATCTGGTCCATCTGCTTCATTTCTTTCTGCTTGGGGCGGATAAAGAAAAGCCACATGACCACGAACAAAAGGATAAGGGGCAAGAAACTTGCGATGGCGCTGGGCTGCTCGGGGGCGGCCTCTTCGGCAAAGGCCATGGCAGAAGCGGACAGGGTAATCAAAAGGGTCTTGATTTTCATAATAAAACCTTTATTAAATGTGGATGAATATTACGGGCTCAAATTTAGAAAAATGGTGGGAGCGCTACAGAGGCAGGTCTTTCCCGAGGCCCATTTTCAGTTCGGTCCGGCGGCGGATTACCATTTCGTTGAAAAGGTCCGTAAGGCTGTCCTCGATACTGATCATGGGTTTCCAGCCCAGGTCCGTCATCTTGGAGGGGTCCCCAATCAGTAGCGGAATGTCGTTGACCCGTTCATACTTGGAATCAAAACGGAAATCCACGCTCACGTCGGCGATATCTACCAGCATTTCTACAAGTTCCCGGATGGTGTAGGACTTGCCGCTGCAGATGTTGAAAGTCTCGCCGGATTCAGCGGTGTTCAGCACCTGGATCATGCCGCGGGCCACGTCACGCACGTCCACCACGTCACGGCTGATGTCGAGGCTTCCGGAATAGATAACGGGTTCGCTACCGTAGAACTTGATTTTTACCAACTGGTAAGTGATGGAGGGAATCACGAAACGGCGGCTGTGGTGGGGCCCTGTAAAGTGGAAGGGTCGCACAAACACAATGTGGAGTCCGCTGGCATTGATAAACTGGTGTCCCAGGAGTTCCATGCAGGCCTTGGAGGTGGCATAGGGCGTCATGGGGTTCGGACGGTCGTCTTCTTTGTGCAGGTAAGTCAGGTGCTGGTCGGTGCGTCCGTAGATTTCGCTGGAGCTGAGCAGCATAATTCGGGCCTTGGGACACGCCTGTCGCGCCGCTTCCAGAAGGTTCTGGGTCCCGAGCAAGTTGATGTTCAAGGTTTCGTAAGGCTTCTGGTACGAAAGCCCTACAGAAGATTGGCTAGCCAGGTGGTAAATATGGGTAGGAGCCACCTTCTGGAGCATCTCATAGACGTCCTTGAAGTTCAAAAGGTTTCCGGTGAGGTATTGCACACCATCTACCTTCTGCCAAGGCTGGGGCTGCTCGTCGCTAAAGCTGAACAGCTCGTGATTCGTGCCGCTCAAGCTGGAGAGGATATGAAATCCGAGAGCCCCTGTACCACCTGTTACCAAAATACTCATGTGCCGGTATTAACCTCTACTTAATTGCGTCCCACGCCTTGGTGATTGTTTCCTTTTCAATATTAACAACTTTTTCGACTTTCCCAATCTCTGTAGGCAAAATATAAACTCTTGTGCCCTTTTCGGCCTTTTTGTCCACGGCCATGGCGTTCCAGGCCTGCTCCGTATCCACGTTGTAGGTTTTCGGGAATCCGAGACGGTCCAGAAGGGCGTTCTGCCTGGATTCTTCTTCGGCGGAGAGCTTGCCCAGGAGCACTGCTGCACGGGCGGCTACCCGCATGCCGAGGCTTACGGCTATACCGTGGCTGAACATATTGTAGTTGGTGAGCTTTTCAATGGCATGTCCGAAAGTGTGACCGTAGTTCAAAATGGCCCGGAGTCCGGATTCCTTCTCGTCGATGCCCACGACTTCGGCCTTGATCTGGCAGCTCCTGAAAATCAGGTGACGCAGCACTCCGTCGTCGTGTTTCTTGATGCCTTCTACGTTTTCTTCGATGTAGCGGAAAAATTCCTTGTCGTAGATGACACCGTACTTGACGATTTCGGCAAGGCCTGCCAGGTATTCGTTTTCGGGAAGGGTGGCAAGCACCGCCAGGTCGCACACTACGGCCTTGGGCTGGTAGAATGCCCCGATCATGTTCTTACCTTCGGGGTGGTTTACCGCCACCTTGCCGCCTACGGAACTATCTACCATAGAAAGGAGTGTAGTTGGGAACTGGATAAAGGAAATTCCCCGCTGGTAGGTAGCGGCTCCGAAGCCCGCCATGTCGCCTACCACGCCACCGCTGAACTGCAACAGGCAGCTCTTTCGGGTGTAGTTCCGGTGCAGCAAGAAACTGAAAAGCTGGTTCAGGTTGTGGAGGGTCTTGTTCCGCTCTCCGGCCTGGAACTTAAAGATAGGGCAACGGCCCGCCTGGCCCCGCAACTGCGAGAGCATTTCGTTCTGGACCTTTGCGATGGTGGTGTCCGTACAGACCAGAAATTCGTTGGACGGTGCCAGCCGAAGGCCTTCCAGAAGGGCCTTGGAATCGGGAATGATGTTCCTGCCGATAAAGATGGGGTAGCGTCCGCCACTAGAGGGGCACACGTCCAGGGCATGATTGCTCCAGAACTTTTTCATGTGAAGGATTTTTTCGATGACATGGGCTTCGGTGTAGTCATTGGAACTTTCTACGCTAAAATCGGCCTGGGCGTAGTTGGGTTCACGCTCTTTCAGCATGATCTTGATTTTGGCAAGGCGTTCCTCGTCGCTCAGGTTGGCAAGTAGGGGCCTTGTGTTCTTGCGCCCGATGCGTTCCGAAAGGATTTCGGGCTTGGCCCACAGTCGGATGATGAGGCCGTTTTCCCGGATAATCTTGATGTTGTCGGCCTGGGTGAGTGCGCCACCACCTAGGGAAACCACCTGGGGTGTTTCGTTATTGCAGATTTCGGCGATGATTTCTTTTTCTTTCGCCCGGAAAAAAGCTTCCCCTTCCTGTGCGAATATTTCGGAGATGGACTTTCCGACCCGCTCCACGATAAGGCTGTCGGTGTCAATGAAGGGGCGCTCCAGTCGTTCTGCCAGAGCCCTGCCGGTGCGACTCTTGCCGCTGGCCATGAAACCCGTAAAGAAAATATGCCTTCTCATTAGATACCCTCCATTCCCTTGCGCATAATATTCAACAGTTCTTCGTCGGCATGCCCTTTCACTTGCTCGGGGAACCACTTCTTGAAACTTTCCAGCCCCTGGTGCACCAGCATGCCTTCGCCGGTAACGGTCTTGCAGCCCTTTTCGGCGGCAAGCTTCAGGAGCTTTGTCTTGGGCGGTGCATAGACGATGTCGCAGACGACTTGCCCAGGGTTCAGACTGTCCCTGTCAAGAGGGGATTCGTCTTCGTTTGGGGTCATGCCTACGGAGGTGGCGTTGATGATAATCTTGTATTCTTTGGAAACGCTAGGGAATTCCTGGAAGGAAAATACGGAAATTTTTTCGCTGCCATTAAACAGCGGGTTCAGTGAACCAGCCAGGGCTTCGCCCTTGTCCTTGTTGCGGCACACGATGGCAAGCCTGTTGCCTTGTTCCATCAGGGTGTAGGCGATGGCCTTTGCCGCTCCGCCGTTTCCGAGAAGGGCCACGGTGGTGTTTGCGGGTTGCACTCCGTTTTCTTCCAGGTTGCGGATACAACCGTAAGGGTCCGTGGTGGTCCCGCAGAGAGTGCCGCCGACGGTCCCGTCTTTCCAGTAAAGTGTGTTTACGCTTCCGGTAAACTTGCTGATGGGGCTAAGTTTGTCCACCAGTTCCATCACAGGAGTCTTGTAAGGAATGGTGACATTTGCCCCCCTGAATTTCATGGCCCTGAAACCTTGGATAGCCTGGGCGAAATTCTCCGGTTCTGGTCCAAAGGGCAGGTAGGCTGCGTTGATTCCAAGCGCCTTGAAAAGCGCATTGTGCATGAGGGGGGATTTGCTATGGGCAATAGGATGCCCGAAAACGCAAAGGGTTTCCGTTTTTCCGTTCACATGAACCTCTTTTGTCCGCCCACCTGGGGCTGAACTCTAAACAATACATCGATAAAGATATAAAAAAGAGGAACGACTTTGAACTAAACGATTTCGTTCTTGGCGTTCACGTGGATCACGGTGGGCTTCCACGTCTTGGCTTCGGCTTCGCTCATGCTGGCGTAGGCCACGATAATCACCAGGTCACCGGGTTGCACCAGACGGGCGGCCGCACCGTTCAGGCAGATGACGCCGGAGCCTGCAGGGCCTTCAATCACGTAGGTGTCGAGACGGTTTCCATTGTTCACATCCAGCACGCCCACTTTTTCGTAGGGGAGGATGTTTGCGGCATCCATCAGGTCACGGGCAATAGTGATGGAACCCTCGTAGTTGAGGTTCGCATCGGTAACGGTGGCTCGATGGATTTTGCTTTTGAGTAATTCCAGCTGCATGATGCGCTTAGAACTTCATCAGGAGGGCGCCGGCCACACCCTTGTCCGGTGTGGGGAGAATGCCGAAACTGAACCTGTTGGCGTCGGGGTTGCTGTCCCACTGGGTGTCGAAGAAGGCATCGGCAAAGGACCAGATGTGGGCGCCCACAACGGGGAGCAAGAAGTAGAACCAGTTGGAGCTTCCGCTGGTGGCCATATAAACCGTGGCTCCAACGCCGCCGACCCAGAGGGCGTCCATCCAGATGGCCTTCATGGCCTTGTCGGTCTTCCACTGGTAGAAGCTGGGGAGGAACAGGGATACGTAGGCGTAGGCCTGGTCGCCGGAACGGTTGCGGTAAGAACGGTCAATGTCGGCATCTTCCATGCCTGCGGAGCGTTCGTCCAGCCATTGGTCTTCGGAAACGCCGAGCTTTTCCCAGGGGCGCTGCAGGTATTCGGAAAGGCGCACGCCCAGTTCAACCAGGTGTGTCAGTTTTTCGCGGGAAATACCTTCTTCTTTTGCCTGCTGGAATTCCCACTGGGTAAGTCCCATTTCTTCGTACTTGAAACCTTCCCACTGGTCGCCGCTTGCGGTAGCGCTGCCGACGGAATCATCGGATTCTTCGTCGGCGGAATCGTCTGCGGACTCATCTGCTGAATAGCTGGATTCGTCGCTGGCATCGCTGGACTCGTCATCGTCAAACTGAGCGAAGGCCATAGAGCCCGCTAACAGTATCATCGACACAACTTTCCACCACTTTGCCATTCTGACCTCTTAATTCCATTCCTTTTATGCCGGGGGAGGGAATCGAACCCTCACACTCTCGCGAGTACCGGATTTTGAGTCCGGCGCGTCTACCAATTTCACCACCCCGGCGAGGGTGTTAGCCCAAATATAGAACACTTTGGGGTGTTTTGTAAGGGAATTTCCCAAAAAATGCGTTTTTTGCAAGAAAATCATTTTTTCTGGACCGCTTGGAAATCCATCTTCAGGGGGGCGAGTTTTTGGGCCCCGAAGTCAAGGGCTGCCTCTTTGGTCGGGAATTTTCCGGTCTGGACCAGGAACAGTGTGCGGGTTTCGCCGATTCGGGTTTCGATTCGGCTTTCGAGCCCCTGCTTTTGCATGTTTTCCGCCAAAAGCTTTGCGTTGGCCTCCACGCCGAAGGCCCCCAGCTGCAATGTCCAGTAGGGAGCGCCGTCAGGAATCTTGGACTCGGGCTTCGGAGCGGGTTTTGGTTCGGTTGCGGTCTTTGGGGCAGGAATTGGAGTAGGCTCGACCACGGGGGCTGGTGCGACCGGTTTTGCGGGTGTCGCAGGTGCTGCTGCGACGGGTTTGGGTTCGGGAGCTGCCGCTGGGGAGGCTTGCGCGGGTTTAGCCTGTGCCGTCTTGTACAGGCTGGAATCCTTTACGGACTTGCACTTAGCGTCCAGATCCTGGTGCGGTGCGCGGGAAAGAACTGCGGAACAGACCTTTTGGAGCACTACTGCCTGCTCCGGTTTGGAATTGTCGATGGCCTGGATAAGGATTTCGGCGGCCCTGGCATTCTTACCCATGTACAGCATGAACTGTGCCTTGGTGAGGAGCATCTCGGAATAGACAGGCTTTTCGGGAGAGGTGGTGTTGATGAGGCTGTCCAGGCGGTGCCCCGCCACCTTGAAGAGTTTTGAGTTCCCGGTCTGGGAAAGGGCGAGAATGTCCCACAGGTAGCATTCGGCACGCAGGGAATCCGGTTCCTTGGGGCATGCAACTTCGTAGGCGTCTGCAGCTTCTTTCCAGTTTCCTGCAACGTAGGCCTTGTGTGCGTCTGCAAGGGTCTGTGCAAGTATACTTGTACTTAAAAGTGCGAACAAAATAAAAAACAAATTCGTCTTCATTTTTTTACTTCAGACCTCTAATTCCGAATTCCGAAATCCTAATTCCGAATTATAATAAACTTCCGCGGATTGTCCACCCGCGAATGTCGTCCAACTTCACCTTCACGTAGTCGCCGGGCTTCACGATGCGGCCTTCTTCTGGCTTGAAAACCACCTTCTTGAAGTTGTCGGTGCGGCCGCGCAGTTCCGTCTCGTCGCGTACGGAGTTCTTTTCGACCAGCAGTTCCTCGGTGCGGCCGAGCATCATCTGGTTGCGCTTGAGCGTGATGGCGTTCTGCAGTTCCACCAGGCGCGTGTGGCGCTCGTTCTTTTCGGCCTCGGTGAGCGTCTCCGCTTCCTTGTACGATTCCGTGTCCGTTTCGCCCACGAATCCGCAAATTACGTCCGTTGAAATCCCGTAGAACGGGTCCTTGCTACGCAGCTGCTCGATAATCGAGAGGTACTGCTCCATGTTGTGCTGGCGGCGCATCTTCTTGAGCATGGCGTCGGAGCCGCTCTGGATAGGGATGTGCGCGTAGTGGCAGACCTTCGGGTTGTTGAGCAGAACGTCGATGAGCTCGTTCGTGTAGTGCCTCGGGTGCGGGCTTGTAAAGCGGATGCGGCGGATGCCGCCGATTTCAGAAACCTTCGTAAGCAGGTCGGCAAAATTGCCACCTTCCGTCTTGTAGGCGTTCACCGTCTGGCCCAGAAGCGTCACCTCGGTAATGCCCTTGTCGGCCGCCTTGCGCACTTCGGCAAGGACGTCTTCCATGTCGCGGTACTTTTCCGGCCCGCGCAGGTATGGCACAATACAGTAGCTGCAGCGCTTGTTGCAACCGCGCTGGATGGCGACGAAGGTGGTGAAGTCGTTCTGGAGTTTCGCGTATTCGCCCAGGTAGTTCTCGCCCAGGTCCTCGTCGATGAACATCTTGTGGTGCGTCTGGTGCAGCGGGCTATGTGCGTCGCCCAGCAGCAGTTCCGGAATTTTCTTGTACTGGTCCGGGCCCACGATGTAGCTCACGTTGGGCAGGCGCTTCAAAAGTTCCGGCCCGCGATTCTTCGCCATGCAGCCGCATACTACGATTTTTACGTCGGGATTAATCCTGAGTAGGTATTTGAGCTTGCTGATGTTGGCTATCGCGGTTTCCTCGGCCTTTTCACGGACGCTGCAGGTATTCACGATGATGAAGTCGGCATTTTCCTGGTTGCTCGTCTCGACGCAACCGCACATGTCGAGTTCCTGGGCAATCATCGCCGAGTCGTACTCGTTCATCTGGCAGCCGTATGTGGCCAAGTGGTATTTTTTCATGCGGGTAAATTTAACAATTTTTTTTGCTATACTTAAATTATGGCTAAGTTCTTTAGCAAATGCCTTGGAAAGATTGTTCTGATGACCGCGGCGGCGCTGTGGGCCAGTTGTGACGATTCCGAAAAGAATGATGATTCTGCTAAACAGGATAATCCTAAATTTGTTCACCCCTGGGACACTAAAAAGTTTTTTGACGAAAAACCCGATGGCAATCTCTTTGAGAAAAGGGAAAAACGGAGATTAGATTCCCTAAGGGATACCGGTAGACTGATTGACTCTGGAGTGACGGCTCTTTACGGAGTCTACGTGGCGGATTCTATGGTGTTCGCCAATGAGTCTGCCAAAGTACCCCCTAATTCGAGGGGTCTTGCCGAATTTCCGGATAGGGAAAAAATACAAGTGGCCGAAGAAAGTCCGCTTGACAAAGAATCAGTTTTTAATGTCTTGGCTTCTTTCACTCCAGGGTTACGACATATATACAGTATCAGGTATTTATTGAAAAATCCTGATAAACATTTTGAAGGTGAAATTGTTTTCAGGTTGACAATTGTTGCAGATGGTTCGATTAAAGACATCCAGATTATTTCTTCAACAACAGATTACACTGAATTTAACGAAGAAATCAAGAAGGCTGTCAGCCGTTGGAAATTTCCGAAAGTGAAATCTGGCGAGACTGTTGTGACTTTTCCGGTTAGGTTTTACGAGAATACGGAGAGGTCTTCTTCGTCACAGTCTAAATAAAGCAATATGTCTCTTCTGTTAGCCTTAATCTTCTTGGCGCTTTTCATAAGTGCGATTGTCCGTGGGCAGTTCTCCTACGGCAAGGCGGATTACAGTTTCCGCGAGCATCCGGTGCAGTTCGTGATCGTGCTGGTGTTCATTTTGGGCGTGTCGGCGCTTTGCTTTTACCGTTTCTTGGTGGAAATGGAATTGTTGCGGTAAATTTCTACATTTGGGCGCGCTATGCTCCAAAAGAAATCCCTCATCGTGTTTGACCTGGACGGCACGCTGTTCAATACCCTCGGCGACTTATCCGTGGCGGTGAACTTTGCGCTGCATCATTTCGGGCTTCCGGAACATGACGAACAGCGGGTGCGGACCTTTATCGGGAACGGTTCCATGAAGCTGATCGAGCGGAGCATGGGGGAGGCCGCCCTCCCGGAAAACATTGCCCGCACGGGCGTTACTGTCGAGATGGTTCACAAGGTCTATTCGGATTTTTACTGGGAACACTGCACCGAACGCACGCTCCCGAATCCGGGCGTTGTCGAATTCTTGCGCAATACGACTGCCCGCGTGGCCATGCTTACCAACAAGCCGGAGCGCCCGACATTCAAGTTGCTGGAACATTTCGGACTCCGCGACCGATTTGAATTCGTGCTCTGCGGCGACACCACGCCCGAACGCAAACCTAGCCCCGCGGGTTTGTTGAAAATTATGGAATCCGCAGGTGTCTCTCCTGCCGAAACGGTGATGGTGGGTGACGACCAGCCCGACATTCTGGCCGCCCGCAACGCCGGAATCGACTGCATTACCCTGTTCTGCGGCTTTGGAAAGCCGGTGAACTTGCTCCCGCTAAAGCCAGAAAACATTGTCCAGAGCTACGAAGAACTCTGGATGCTTCTGAAAAATCTTGTTGAAATCGGCTAGGATTATTCCAGGTCCAGTTCGTTCTGGATGGCATTCTCCATACAAAGTAGTTTTCGCTTGAGGTCGGTGCCTAGGGCGTATCCGCCGATTCCCTTGTGGCTGCTCACGACCCGATGGCAAGGAACAACCACCTGCAGAGGGTTCCCGTGGAGGGCGTTCCCGACGGAGCGTTCTGCATGGGGGTGTCCGATGGCTTCGGCGATTTCCTTGTAGGTCCGCGTCTCCCCGTAGGGAATGTTCCGCGTAGCCTCCAGCACCTTCTTCTGGAATTCTGTGCCGTAAATTTTTATGGGAATGGTGAACTTCTTGATTTTTCCGGCCAGGTAGAGGTTCAGTTCCCGCCTGGCCTGCTGATAGACCTGGGCGTTACGGCCGCGGACCTTGCCTTCGGATTCGGGCTCGGCGTAGGCGCAGGCCTTGAGACTGCTGGCCGTTTTTCCGCCCTGGAATCTGAGACCGCAGAGCTTGATTCCGTCAAAGACAAAAGTCCACTCGCCCCACACATTGCGGTGGTGGACCTGAATAAATCTGGAATCGTCGAAATTCACCCTATAAATATATATCCTTGCCGCCAGGGTGCGAAATTGGTGGCCCACGAATCAGTGAAATTGCTATATTATGCCCGTTAAAATCTTTAACAAGGATAAATAATGCGTTCTTTTAAGTTGATTTCTCGTGGTGTGGCCGCAGTCCTGCTTATGGCTGCCGTGGCCTCTGCCCAGTTGATGAATGGCAAGAGCTTTGACGTGATTCGCGTGGAAAAGGTGGGCATTTCGGGTGGCAAGATCGATAGCCTTGCCCAGATGCTGGGGGCCCAGCAGTTCCGTGGCAAGAAAATCACCGACGAGATGATGACCCAGCTTCGCTATGCGGTAATCGACAACCTGGTTGGCCAGGAACTGGTCAAGCTGGAATGCAAGAAGCAGGGAATTAAGGTCTCTGCCGCCAAGGTGGACAGTGTTTCGGCCCTTTTCAAGGCCCAGTTCCCCAGTGACGCCGCCTTCCAGGCCGAACTGAAGAAGTCCAACACCACTATGGCCCAGTTCAAGGAAAAGATCGAAGACCAGCTGAAGAGCGAAGTCTTGCTTGAAAAGAAGGTGCCTTATCCGGCAGAACCCACCGAAAAACAGCGCCAGGCTTTCTGGGAACTGAACAAGTCCAAGGCCTCCATTAACGATACCGTGAGCGGCGCCCGCATCTTTATAAGCACCAAGGGCAAGAAGGCCCAGGAAATTAGCGATGCCAAGGATATGCTAAAGGGACTTGCCGCCCAGGTCCGTAGCAAGAAGGCCACCTTTGCTCAGTTGGCCGCCATTTATAGCGACGACCCCGAAGCCAAGAAGACCGGCGGCGTCATGAACAAGTTTATTGCCAAGTCCAAGGGAGATGCCTACGTGAAGGCCATCGCCAAGATGAACGTGGGTGACATTTCCGACATCATCACCGAAAAAGACGGTGTCAGCATCTTCATGCTGACCGAGAAGAACGATGGCAAGTACGAAAGCTACAAGCACCAGATTGACTATATCCTGCGGGTGCAGGCCGAACAGGACCGCCAGATGCAGCTGAAGGCTTATCTGGATGGTCTTGGAAAGGTCTACAAGGTTCAGTACCTGGACAAGAAGTACACCCCTCCCGAGGCCATCGGAGCGAAGTAGCTATGAGTAGGTGATAGGTGGTAGGAGTTAGGTTTTAGGATTGAAGGTCACGAGACGATTAGTGTGTGATTAGAGATGATATGCCTGTAACCTACAACCTACAACCTAAAGCCTGTAACCTTGAACGAGTCAGCTAGAATGTTCCAAACTACACACACCGGGCTTATCGAACTGCGTAGCCGCATCGACAAGCTCTGGGGGTATCTTTGACTTAGAGGCAAAGACCGAAGAGCTTTACGTGCTGGAAAAGGATTCCAGCGACCCGAACCTCTGGAACGATCAGGAAAAGGCCCAATCCATGATGAAGAAGATTGGGAACCTGCGTTCACTTTTGGACAGTTGGAAAGAAGTCTCCCAGACCTGTGACGACCTGGCGGAGCTTTACGAGATGTCCAAGGATGAAAACTCCGCGGAACTCTCGGCCAGTATCGAGGCGGACATTGCCGCCCTGAAGGCCCGTATCGAGGAGATGGAATTCAAGAAAATGCTGAACGGGCCCGACGATGCCTGCGCATGCTTGATGTCTATCCATCCGGGCGCAGGCGGCACCGAATCCCAGGACTGGGCCCTGATGCTCTTCCGCATGTACACGCACTTCTTTGAGCGGGAAAAGATGGATTTCAAGGTGGTGGACTTTCAGGAGGCCGAAGATGCTGGCCTGAAGAGTGCTACTATCGAAGTGACTTGCGAGAATGCCTACGGGCTGCTCCGCTCCGAAATCGGCGTGCACCGTCTGGTGCGCATCAGCCCCTTCGACGCCAATGCGCGACGCCACACCAGCTTTACCGCCGTTTACCTGTACCCTGAACACGAAGACGTAGACTTCGACTTGGATATGTCGGATGTGCGTGTGGATACCTACCGCAGTAGCGGTGCCGGTGGCCAGTACATCAACAAGACGGATTCCGCCGTACGCATGACCCACTTGCCCACGGGCATTATGGCCAGCTGCCAGACGGAACGTTCCCAGATCCAAAACCGCGAAACCTGTTACAAGATGCTCAAGACCATGGTGGCCGAACACTACCGCCTTGAAGAAGAAGCCAAGCGGGACGCCCGCATGGCCGAAAAGAAAAAGGTGGAGTGGGGAAGCCAGATCAGGAGCTACGTGTTGCAGCCTTACCAGTTGGTGAAGGACCTCCGCACCGGCGTGGAAACGTCGGATACCGCCGGCGTGCTGGACGGAAAGATCAAGCCTTTCATTAACGCCTACCTGCTCAGCACCAGCGAGAAGCAGGGGTCTTAGGGGATGTGCCCCTAGGAGAAGGGGTAGCGTAAGACTCAAGGAGATCCCCGCCTTCGCGGGGATGACGTGGGGCTGAAGCGTGGGGGAGGCTTCCCCCTTTAATCTCACTAGATCCTAGCCCCTAGATCCTAGATCCTCTATTATTCTTCTTCTGCCGGACGCTTCGACAGCTGCTTGCGACGGATGGGGTCCAGCTCGGTCTTGCGGAGGCGGAGCACTTCGGGCGTGACTTCGATGCATTCGTCTTCGTTGATGAAGGTGACGCATTCTTCCAGGGTCATGCGGCGGTACGGGGTCAGCTGGATCATGTCGTCAGCGGACTTGGAGCGCATGTTGGTGAGGTGCTTGCCCTTGGTGACGTTCACGGTAATATCGACATCGCGGTTGTGTTCGCCCACGATCATGCCCGGATAAACTTCGGCGCCAGGTCCGATGACCAGGTAACCGCGGTCTTCCAGGTTGGAAAGGGCGTAGCTGGCGGCTTCGCCCGGTTCCTTGGCGATAAGCACGCCGTTGATGCGGGTGGGAATTTCGCCCTTGTAGGGCTGGTATTCCTTGAAGAAGGACTGGGTCACGGCGTAACCCTTGGAGAGGGACAGGAGCTTGGGGCGGATACCGATAAGGCCACGGGAAGGAACGATGAATTCCAGGGACACGCGGTCGTTGTCGTCGGTGACCATGTTCACCATTTCGCCCTTGCGCTGCTGGATTTCCTGGATGCAGGCTCCGCTGAATTCGCTGGGCACTTCCACCTTGAAGTCTTCCACCGGTTCCAGAAGCTTGCCGTTTTCGTCGTTGTGGAAAATCACCTGGGGGGATCCGATGGTGAATTCGTACAGTTCGCGACGCATGTTCTCGACGAGGATGGTGAGGTGCAAAATGCCACGGCCCGAAACCTTGAAGGTAGAGGCGCCGTCCACCTTTTCGACGAGGAGGGCGGGGTCTGCCATGTGGGCACGTTCCAGGCGTTCCTGAAGCTGGTTACCCGTCATGAACTTGCCGCCGTACTTGCCGGCCAGGGGCGAGGTGTTCACGGTGAAAATCATGGAGATGGTGGGCGGGTCGATATGGATGCGGGGCAGGTGCTTCGGATTGCTGGTGGCGCTGATGGTATCGCCGATGTCGAAGGTGTCAAGCCCTGCAATGAGCACGATTTCGCCCGGACCTGCTTCATCGACGGGCTTCGGGGTGAGGCCTTCGTAGCGCAGGATCTTCTGGGGGCGGATGGTCTTCACGGTTCCGTCGGTAAAGGCCTGCGCGTAGGTCTGGTTCGGCTTGAGCACGCCCTGCTGCACGCGGCCCACGGCCAGGCGGCCGAGGAAGGTGGAGTATTCGAGGGATGCAATCTGCAGGAGCGGTTCGGCGGCGGGGTCGCCCTTCGGGGCCGGAATGCGCTCGATAATCTTGTCCATGAGGATGCTGAAGTCACCGTCGGGGTCTTCCATCTCGGCCTTGCAGATGCCCTTGCGGCCGGAGCCGAACACCTTGTCGAAGTCCAGCTGTTCTTCGTTGGCATCCAGCTCGCAGAAAAGGTCGAACACCTTGTCGAGAGCGCCGTGGGGGTTGCAACCGTCGCGGTCGATCTTGTTCACCACCACGATAGGGATAAGCCCGAGTTCGAGGGCCTTCTGGGTCACGAAACGGGTCTGGGCCATGGGACCTTCAAAAGCGTCCACAACCAACAACACTCCGTCCACCGTACCGAGAACGCGTTCCACCTGGCCACCGAAGTCGGCGTGCCCCGGGGTATCCACGATGTTCACGCGGTAGCCCTTGTACATGACGCTGGTGTTCTTGCTGAGGATGGTGATGCCGCGTTCCCGTTCCAGGTTGTCGCTGTCCATTACGCGTTCGTTGACTTCTTCGCCTTCGTGGAAGGTTCCGCACTGCTTGAGAAGCTGATCGACGAGGGTGGTTTTACCATGGTCAACGTGGGCGATAATGGCGACGTTTCTGATTTTCGATTGATCCATAAAGGGCTCTTTTGGTTCTTGTTTATTTTGGGCCCAAATTTAGAAAAACGTGCTGCGATTTGCAACACGCTGTAATACGCTTAAAGGCTTTTGTAGACCCTAGTCGTGTATGGAATTCTTGAGGCTTTCGATAAGGCGGGCAAAGCTCGGATCGGAGGCCATTTCTTTTTTTACGGAATTGATGGCGTGAACCACGGTGGAGTGATCCTTTCCGCCAAAGCGGGAACCGATGCTCTGGAGGCTGATGGGGGAAAGCTCGCGCATCAGGTACATGGCCACCTGGCGGGCCTTGGAGACTTCCTTGGTGCCACGTCCGGATTCCACCAGCTTGGCCTCGGGAACTTCGTAGTGGGCAGACACCGTATGGAGTACGGAGTCCAGGCTCACGCGACGGCGGAGGGTGGGGGCGATTTCGGTCACTACCCGCTGGGCGATGCTCATGTCGATATCGTGGTTCAGCAGGCTGGACTGGAGCGTCAGCTTGATGATGGCGCTTTCCAGGCAGCGGACGTTGCTTGCGATGTTTTCTGCCAAATAATGTAAAACTTCATCGCTGATTTCCAAGTGCCGTTCTTCGGCCTTCTTGTGGAGAATGGCTTCGCGGGTTTCCACCTCGGGGGGCTGGATGTCAACGGTAAGGCCCCAGGCGAAACGGCTCACCAGACGGTCGGACAAGTTCTTGACTTCGGCGGCGGGGGCGTCGGAGGTCAGCACGATTTGCTTGCCTGCCTGATGCAAGGCGTTGAATATCAAGAAGAATTCGTTTTGTGTCTCGTACTTGCCGGTCCAGTTCTGGATGTCGTCGATGAGCAGGATATCTACTTCGTTGCGGTAGAAATCGCTCATCTCGGTGACGCGACCTTCGCGGAGGCTCTTCATGTACTGCTGGGAGAAATCTTCGGAAGTCAGGTAGCAGACCCGCTTCGCCGGATTTTCTTCCAAGATGTAGTTGCCGATGGCCTGCAACAGGTGGGTCTTGCCCAGGCCCGAAGAGCCGTAAATAAACAGCGGGTTGTACTGGGAACCGTTGGGGTTCCTTGCTACGGCAAGGGCTGCGTTGAAAGCCAGCTGCGCTTTGTCGCCGGGCACAAAGTTTTCAAAACGGTAGCTGCTGGAAAGGGGAACGCTGGGCTTGATGAAATCCTTGAAGGATTCGTTTTCGTTCTTGGCGGCCTGGGGAATAACCTCTTGAGGCTGGAACTCGAATTCCATGGCCACGTCGTCGTGGTTGGTTTCTTTCCAGGCGAGACGGATAAGTTCCTTGTAGGCGGAATAGACCGACGTGTCCAATCCGGGAGGGATAGAGATGGTGGCGTGTCCCGTGGTCTGGCTGATCAGCTTGGTCTGAGCAAAATAGGTTTTGAACACGGAATCAGAAAGCATTCCGCGGAGGTAGTTCAAACTTCTTTCCCATTCAATTGCCATACATCTATCCTTGACCGGTGGACCGGGTTTTCAAATCTATCAACAGGTAGGCCCTACAATCTAGAAAAATAGCCTTTGTTGTTGATAAGTTCAAGCCATCGGGTGATAAAAAAAGCAAAAAAAGACCCCGAACCGGCACTCTAAGTCCTTGATAGTCAAAAAATTAAAAAATCGGGTTTGGGCGGAATAGGGTGATTTTTTGAACCTTTATACCACTGTTTTGTTAGTTTGTATGTAATAGCCGGAAAGGGCAAAATGCCTCCCGTTTGAAGCGTAAAATCCTTAAATTTTACGAAAATAACTACATTTGGTTTACCTATGCAGTTTCTTGACCGCCTCGATTATGTGTTCTGGATACCCCTTGTTTTGTGGGTTCCCCTGTTTTTTTGGTTTATGCGTTGCTCCTATCCGCTGTTTTTCAAGAAAATGGTGAAAAAGGGAAAGAAATGGGCCTACATGCCCGAAAAGTTTGGAAAAAATTCCCCCCGGATGGCAGTATATCGTCTTTTGAACGTGCTTTTTTCTCTGGTCGTATCCTTGAGTTCTTCTGTCGGCGTAGTCTGGGCGCTGAACAAGTGGACCCAGGTTCCTGCGGTTTACGGTTTTGCGTCGGCGATAGCGTTCCTGGTGCTTGCGATGGTCCTGTACCGCCTTGCCGTAGGTAAGGTGGCGGTGATTTTCCAGTCTGCCTACTTTCTGGAATACCGTCGCGCCCACTACGAGTCGGATAGCAAGGGCAAGATGCAGAGCGAGGCGGATATCCACAATCGTGCCATCTGGAGCTTTACCAAGAACCTGAGGCATGCGGAATCTCACGGCAGGCTCTGGAAGTACGTGAACGCCATGGCGAAAACCAAGAAGATTCCCCCTGATATCCTTGCGGAAGTTTACTGATAACGATGAGAGGTTGTAGGTGTTAGGTATTAGGTTAAAGGTGAATAATCGCGGCTTCGCCGCCCTTAATGGACGCACAATGTGCGAGACCTTTATCTTGTTTCCTAAAACCTACAACCTAAAACCTAAAGCCTAAAAATGTCTAATATATTGGATTCCATCGGTGTAGGGGAGAACGTCCTGGACGGACGGGCGGCTTGGAAGTACGCCGAAGATATTTTGCTGAAGGTTTCTAGGACGTTTGCCTTGAATATCAACGTGCTCAAGGGACGCCTGCACAAGAGCATTTTGCTTGCCTACCTTTACCTGCGCATCGCCGATACCGTAGAAGACGACCCGGAGATGACGGCGTCCCGCAAGAACATTGTGCTTGGGCTTTTTTCTGCCATTTTCAAGACGCCGGCGCTTTCTGACGAGGCGGTGGCCGCCTTTGAGAAGGCTTTGCCCGATAGCTGGCATAAATCGGATCACCCCTACATGGACCTGTGCCTCCATACTCATGTGGTAGTGCCCTTGCTGAAAAAACTGCCCGAACGCTACGCTGCTCCGGTGCGGGCGGTGACGGTGGAAATGTGCCAGGGTATGGCGAAGTTTGCCCTTAGGCAAGAGGCTGCCCTCAGCTCCGGTTGGTTTACGCTGGAGCGCGTTGAAGATCTTGACGAATACTGTTACTATGTGGCGGGCATCGTAGGAAAATTGCTCACCAACCTTTTTGCTGCCGATACAAAACTGATAGGCCCTGCCCGCAAGGCGGAACTGCAAAAGCTGGATGTGAGTTTTGGCCTTGCGCTCCAGGTGGCAAACATCGTGAAGGACTGCGTGGAAGATTCTTCCCGACGGGTGTGCTTTGTGCCCGAAGAAATCTGCCGCCGTCACGGTTTCAAGCATTCTTACGAGATGTTCGGGCCGCCTATGGGCGACATGGAAGATTACAATAAGCGCCGTGCCGCCGTGATGGAAGAACTGGTGAAAAAGGCTTGGGGTCATCTGGACGACGCCATCGCCTATACCAAGCTGTTGCCCAATGTGAAAATGCGAACCCGCCTATTCTGCCTGTGGCCCTTGTTCATGGCTGCAGAGAACATGAAGATTATTGGCGATGGCTCCAGCATTTTTGCCTCGGACCAGAAGGTGAAAATCACCCGTGAAACGGTGAAACGGATTATCAAGCAGACCATGATGCATTTCTATTCGGATAAGTGGATAGACAAGAGTTATGCGAAATTGAAGAAGGAAGCTGGAATTTGAAAATAATTGATGTCATAAACAAGTGGCCGTTCCATTTGGGTGTTATCGTATTTAGCATTGTGTCTGACCAACTCACAAAGCTGTGGGCGCTGGTGCGCTTTACCAACGATACGGGCGCCCCGAACCACGACGTGATCAACGTGATTGGTGAATGGATTCGATTCCAGCTGGTGTTCAACAAGGGCGCAGCCTTCAGTAGCCGCCCTCAGGACCTGATGCCTTTCTTGCCGCCTTGGCTTTTCTTTTTGCTGATTTCCATCGTGGCAAGCGTCGTGCTTTTGTGGTTCTACCGCTCCATCGACAAGCGGGACTGGATGAGCCGCCTAGGCGTGGTGATGATTTTGGGCGGCGCCGTGGGGAACTTTATTGACCGTATGCGGCTTTCCATGGTGGTGGATTTTATCGATTGCGATTTGCCCGACTTTATCATGACCCGGTTCCCCACATTTAACGTGGCCGATTCCTTCGTGACCGTGGGCGTGGCGGTAGTGATCCTTTCGCCTGTGATTTTACGAAAACTGCACAAACAGATTAAGGAAGAAAAACAAGGCGCTGAACATTAAACTAGTAATGAGTTATGAGCAGTGAAATATCTTGTTTCCACCCTAACTGACAACTCATAACTGACAACTCATAACTAACTATGAACTATCTCGTAAACGAACAGCATTCCGGTGAGCGTATCGACAAGTTTCTTGTGGGTGTCATGGACAATGTGTCCCGAACAGACATCCAGAAACTGATTGCCGCCGGCGAAGTCA
>CACXMH010000069.1 GCA_902768715.1 Fibrobacter succinogenes
GCTTTCTTCGCTGTACTGCGTCCAGCCTTCGGTACCCATCGTGTTGATGCCCTGCTTCATGTTGGCGCGGGCGCGGGCCTTCTGTTCTTCCATGCACTTCTCGTAGCCTTCTTCATCAATCAGGAGGCCCTTTTCTTCGGCGAGAATGCCAGTGAGGTCCGGCGGGAATCCGTAGGTATCGTAAAGGAGGAACACCTTGTCGCCCGGAATCTTGTCGCCCTTCTTCAAGTCGGCGGAGATGGCGGCGAAGCGTTCGAGGCCGGCGTCGAGCGTGCGGATGAAACTTTCTTCTTCGCTCTTGATGACGCTTGCGACGAATTCCTTGCGTTCGCGGATTTCCGGGAAGGCATCGCCCATCGTGTCGGCAAGCACCTGCACGAGCTGGCAAATGAACGGCTTCTTCTGGCCGAGGAGGCGGGCAAAGCGGCTTGCGCGGCGGAGAATGCGGCGGAGCACGTAGCCACGGCCTTCGTTGCTCGGGAGAGCGCCGTCGGCAATAGCGAAAGAAATAGCGCGGATGTGGTCGGCAATCACGCGGTGCGGGGTGCCGGCTTCGCCATCGTTGTACGGAACGCCGGAGAGTTCAGCAATCTTTGCGATAATCGGGGTGAACACGTCGGTGTCGTAGTTGCTGGTCTTGCCCTGGAGAATAGCGCAGATACGTTCGAAGCCCATACCGGTATCAACGTTCTTTGCCTTCAGCGGAATCAAGCTTCCGTCGCTCACGCGTTCGTACTGCATGAACACGTTATTCCAAATTTCAATGTAGCGGTCGTTTTCGCCGTTCACGCCCTTGATCGGGTCCTTGAACGTTTCGGCCTGCGTAGCGAGGTCGCCGCGGTCGTAATGGATTTCGGAGCAGGGGCCGCACGGACCGGTGTCGCCCATTTCCCAGAAGTTGGAGTGAGCGTCAAAGCGCATGATGCGGTCATCCGGGAGGCCGGACACGTCCTTCGGCGATAGCTTCTTTCTTGTAGTAGTCGCCAAAGCTCCAGTTGCCGAGCATTTCGAAGAAGGTGTGGTGGTAGTTGTCGCGGCCCACCACGTCGAGGTCGTTGTGCTTACCGGACACGCGGAGGCACTTCTGGCTGTTGCATGCGCGCTTCCAGCCCTTCGGATTGTCGCCCAGGAAGATAGCCTTGAACTGGTTCATGCCCGCGTTCGTGAACATGAGCGTCGGGTCGTCATGCGGAACCACCGGCGAAGAACGCACAAAGAGGTGGCCCTTGGATTCAAAGAACTTGATGAAAGATTCGCGCACCTGCGCAGAAGTCATAGTAGGCATAATGTGTCCCTTTTATTTTCGGGCGTAAAGATAGAAATACAGCTTGCGCCAATAAATTCTTTTCGTCTAAAACAGGCTATTTCCGCTACCTTCAATCAGCAACGCCCCATGTGCAACTCACTACACTTCCCACATCCGTAATTTTTCTATCTTTATGTCACTCAACAAATTACGACCCACCGTACGAATGGGTCGCTCATTCAGAGACAAAAGGACTTCAACATGGAAACTCTCAATTCCATTCTCGAGACCATTGACGGATACGTTTGGGGTGTTCCGCTCATCGTCACCATCCTTTTCGTAGGTATTCTGTTGACAATTCGACTGGGGTGCATGCAGGTCATGAATCTCCCCAACGCCCTGCGCTATATACTCAACGACGAAAAAGAAGGCGAAGGCGAAGTTTCCAGTTTCAGTGCCCTATGTACCGCCCTTGCGGCAACCATTGGTACCGGAAATATCGTTGGGGTAGCCACCGCTATCGGAACAGGTGGTCCGGGAGCCCTCTTCTGGATGGAAGTGGCCGCCTTTTTCGGCATGGCCACCAAATACGCCGAAGGCCTACTGGCCGTAAAATACCGTAAATTCGACAATGACGGCCAAGTTCTGGGAGGCCCGTTCTACTACATCGAGACGGGCATCAAGGAGCGCTTCGGGTTGAATTTCAAATGGCTCGCCGTTTTGTTTGCCGTTTTCGGCATTGGCGCAGGCCTGTTCGGCATAGGAACCATCACTCAGGTGAACGGCATCACCAGCGCCGTGTCTCGACTCACCCCAGATGCGCCCGAATTCATTAACCTGGCCGGCAATTCCGTTTCTTGGACAACCGCAGCCACAGGGTTCGTGGTAACATTTTTCGCAGCCGCAGTCATCATTGGCGGTTTAAAGCGTATCGCCATGGTTTCCACCTATGTCGTCCCGATTATGGCCATCACCTATATTTTCGCCTGCGTCCTCCTGATGCTTCTGAATTTCACCCAAATTCCCGTAGCCATCCAAATCATTGCCCAGGCAGCCTTCAACCCCAGCGCCTTTACCGGGGGCGCCATCGGTTCCATCTTTATCGTCATACAAAAAGGCGTTGCCCGTGGCATTTTCAGTAACGAGGCAGGTCTAGGTTCCGCCCCCATCGCCGCCGCGGCGGCCAAGACCAAGGAACCCGCCCGTCAGGGATTCGTTTCCATGACAGGAACCTTCTTCGACACCATTATCATTTGCACCATGACAGGACTTGCCATCGTTGTTTCTGGCGCAGCGAATCCAAACCTTGGTCTAGAAGGCGTGAACATCACCATGGAAGCTTACTCCCGCGGGTTCTCCATTATTCCCTACGGCTCATCGGTCGCACCGTGTTTCCTTGCCGTTGCACTGGCGTTTTTCGCATTCACCACCATCCTCGGGTGGGCCTATTATTCAGAACGCTGTCTGGAATACCTTATCGGTCGCGGGAAAAAGAAAGCCATCCTCGCCTACCGCTGGGTGTACATTGCCGCCATATTTGTCGGGCCCTACCTCACGGTAAGCGCCGTGTGGACCAGCGCCGATATTTTCAACGGGCTTATGGCACTACCTAACCTGGTGGCCCTTATCCTGCTAAGTGGAATTGTGGTAAAAGAGACCAACAGTTTCTTCAAGAAATTGGAAAAAGAGAAAAGCTAAAGGCTCAGCATCTCGGCGATTTCTGCGCCAATAAGACCGTCCTGCATAGTCATCGAGAGAATACGCTGTTCCAGTTCTGTTGGCGGGTCCATGGGGCCCGCATTTTTATTTGCGTCTTCGCGACCCGAGGCCTCTTGCAAAAGCAATTCCCCCAGTGCCGCGTGGAGCGCCAGGGAAGCGTCGATGTACTTGAGGTGGGTCGGTTCTTCCAGAATAAAGTTCAGGGGTTTCTTTTCGGCCAGCACACGACCTGCAGGAACACCAGAACCATATTCGTCTTCGACGCCCATGTTGGCAATCACCGCTTTCGAAGAGAGCAGGGCAGCCGTCAGTTCCGGCCGGTCAAGGGCCCCCTTCACGCCGGTAGCCGTCACCACAAAATCGGCAGCACTCACAAGAGATACAACCGATTTCAGGTCGTTGCAATCCGCAACAGGCACGCCGTTTGCATCCAAAAAAGGACTAACGCCGCGAGCCTTATCCGTCACCACCTGCACGTGTGCGCCTTCCCGCAAGAGTTGCAGAACGATTCCCTGCCCTACCTTGCCACTCCCGAACACCACGAAACTTTTTCCGGCAAAGGCCGCACCGACATTACCGGCATCTGCGCCATTTCGACCAACATTGCCGTAGCCCAGCTGCAAAAGGGCTCGCACATAGCCTTCCCCAGTCCCGAGACTTGTCTCGATACGCTTGACGATTCCACTGTCCGCCACGAACACCGGCTTTTCGCTGTTCTCGTAAAACTGCACACCGCTGCGGGTAAGTTCCACAAAACCATATTTCGGATGGCATGCCGAAAACTGTCCCGCGCAATCCAGAACCAGGTCAAAACCTTCGCCACAGGACTCCGCCTTCAAGGCGTCTTGCAGGCCAACCACCGGAATGTTCGATTCCCGCAGTAGAGCGACAACGCCCGAATCGCAGGGCATTTCAGCTCCCGCACCAGAATCGTTCGCAATACCTACCGAAAGATCAGCCCCGCCGGCCAAAAGCGCACGGTACTGCACCAGCGTATTCCGGAACACAGGCGTCGCCGCCAGCACGCGTAGGCCCGCAAAGGGCCTTGTTTCAGACCACTCCTGCGCAAGGCCTGCAAGAGCGGGGTACTCCGACACCTCGTAGGTGTCGTCTATGATTTCGTCAAAAAGCATGATATGCCTATTATACAAATTCAGCAAGGAGATGCCCGCTTTCGCGGGCATGACAAGAGAAAAAACAGTTATAAAATGTCAACCAAGACGGCCTAGCCCGAAAGCTTGTGGTTCACATGGGCTTCCACCACGTTGATTACGTAGTCGCCCAGCTTTTCACAGTCGTTGATCACGTCCATGTAGTGCACGCCCATCTGGTAGCTGTAGCGCTGGGCATTGATGTCATCTACGTTCAACTGCTTGAGCATCTTGCGGTAGTCGTTGATTTCGTATTCCATCATCAAGGTGGACTTCACGTCGGCCTGGGGAGCGTCTTCGATGATATCCACCATCTGGGCCATGGACTTGTCGCAAAGTTTCATCATGCCTTCGATACGGCTGTACTGTTCTTCGGTAAAGTCGTCGGCACTCTGGAACTTGTGCCGTATAGCCCTGGACATGTTGTAGATGGAATCGCCGATGCTCTCGATTTCAGAAATTTCCTTGAGCATGGACTGCAGCACCCGCTTACTTTCGGGGCTCAGGCGACCTTCACTCACCTTGTTCAGGTAACCTGCAATCTCGATTTCCATCTTATCGCTGATGTTCTCGTACTTCTCGATTCGGGCAAACAGCTTCGTGAACTCTCCCTCGTCCTTCATCTTGAGCAAGTCCGGCACAAAGCGGAACATCTTCAGAGTGCGTTCGGCAAACAGGTTGATTTCTTTACGGGCTTCGAACAGGGAAAGTTCGGCAGTACTCATGAGGCCCGCACTGATAAACTTGATGCTGAAATCTTCGCCATCTTCCTTTTCACGGATAATCTTGCAGATGATGTTTTCCATGGGTTTGATAAACCAGATGAGGATCGCCACGTTGCAGAGGTTGAACGCCGTATGGAATCCGGACAGGGCGTAAGTCACCCGCACGCTGGCCTCGGCAATTTCTTCTTGAGTCTGGGGGACAAAGTTCGGGTCAAAGCCAACGATATGGCAAACCATGTTCACAAAGGGGTGGAAAACTATCAGTACCCACACCACGCCGAACACGTTGAAAAGCATGTGAGCCAAGGCCGCACGCCGAGCCTGGGTGCTGGCCGAAAGGGCTGCCAGGTTCGAAGTCACCGTGGTTCCAATGTTTTCACCCATCACAAGGGCAATGCCCTGGTAAATCGGGAGCACCCCGCTACTGCAAAGAAGGAGGGTAATGGCCATAATGGCGGCAGAAGACTGCACGCACATGGTAAGGACACTTCCCAAAAGCAGGAACAACAAAGTGGACAGAATGCCCCAGTTGCCGCTGGCCGCAAAAAAGTCAATGACCGCCTGGTTGTGGGACAAGTCCATGGCCACCGCATTTTCGCGTAGGGTGGTAAGCCCCAGGAACATGAAAGAAAATCCGAAAATAAATTCGCCGAAACTCTTGACATTGCTTTTCCGCACATAGGAGAGGATAATTCCCAGAGCAAAGAAGGGCCACACGAAACTGCTCATGTTGAACTGGAATCCGAAGATGGACATGATCCAGGCCGTGGCCGTGGTACCGATGTTCGCCCCCATAATAACAGGAATGGCCTGCTTAAGGGTAAGCAGACCAGCATTGACGAAACTGACGGTCATGACGGTAGTGGCAGTAGAAGACTGCACGGCGGCGGTAATAAAGGTTCCCGTAAGTAATCCGCCGGCCCGGTGCTTGGTCATAGTGCCTAGAAACGCACGAAGGTGTCCACCGGTAAGTTTCTGGAGGCCTTCGCTCATGGTCTTCATACCGAACATGAGGAGTGCGAGGCATCCGAGCATCTTGAGAATCATTAAGGTCATAGGTTTTCCTATTCATTGGCGCCGCTTACCGGGGTCATCGTCGCTGCCTTTCAGCTAGTCCGGATTTGCGTCGTAGAATCATTTGTTTCTAAATCTATACACAAAAATAGAAATCCCCCTTGAATCGTCAAAGGAGAACAACCTTATTTTTTGGTTAGAGAACGCTTATACGCAAGCAGTCTATCCAATTTCTGTAAAAGGCAAATCATTTCGCCTTTTTCTTTTGCTTGGCCGAAAGCCTCTTGAATTCGTCCCTGGCCTTTTTCATGTCGGCAAGGAACGCTTCCTCGGCATGTAAGCGGGCAAAAACTGCCGTAACCACGGCCTTGGAGGCCTCGATATCACTTTGCCAGTGGTAACCCGCAATTACACGGCTCTGGCCCCATTCGTAGCCGTACTTTAGCAGTGCGTCTTGGGCCGCCGGATTGATTTCGGCAAGCAGGAGCGCCATGCCCCAGCCACGAACAGTATGGCCCGAAGGGTACGAACCGTTAGTCAGGTGGCTTTCTTCGGCACTCGGAATCAGGGTCGGCTCCTTGAGACGGGCGTAAGGGCGCACCCTCATGTAATGTTTCTTTGCAACGCGGGATGCAAGACGCATGGTGAATATCCCGCGCTTAAGCACGTTCATAATAGCGGGCGTGTTCTTTTCCGAAATTTCCATGCCAAAGGCTTCGCTGAACATTTTCGCCATCTCGGCATCGTCCGTCACAGCTTGTGCGATGGCCAAATTTGCCCGAGCCGTATCAGTCACTCGGACAGACTTTCCCCACTTGTACTGCGCCATGTCGTAGGCAAATGCCGCAGAATTCGTGTCCGGCGGAGGCGGATAAAACTTGAGAGCGTTGGGCAACGCATCACCTTCTACATAGGGCTTAGGGTCGTCAGCCGACCAGCAAAGAACAGCACCCAGAAGGGCCACAACGAAAACGGATTTTTTGAACAAAGTCATTTTAAATATTCTTGAATTAAATCTACGCAAACGGCGACTGACGCCTTGCGCCATTATTCATTTTTACTTTACCACAACGGCCTTGCCATTATGGTAATAGGTTCCCTTAACCGTAGGTTTGCCTTTCAGCAAGCGCCCCTGCAAATCGAACCAGCGGCCTTCGCCCTGCTCCACAGCCGCAGGAATGTTGCGGGGAAGCGACATCGAAGCCTCGCCATTCTCAGGCAAAGATCTTCTAAGCGTATCGTGAGAAATTACCGGCAGCAGCGGCGAATCGTCCAGGCTACGACTGGAGCTGCTCTGCTTTACGCTGGAGCTGCTTTTCGCCGAAGCGGAACTGGCAGGCGCTACCGATGCCGAACTGGCAGGTTTCAACGCTGACGAACTCGACACCTTATGAACCGAAGAACTGGACTGATTCTGCTTCGCCGAACTGGAAACATTGGTCGCAAGCGAACTGGACAAATTCTGCTCCACCGATGCAGAACTGACTGTCTCATTCTGGCTGGAACTGGAGCTGCCCCCATTCTCCAAACTGGAACTTGAAGCGGAAACAATGACCACGTCTATATGGCTGGGCAAATCTTCTGCAACCAAGGGAGCAACAGCCCCCAAGGCAAAAGCAAAACCAACAACACAAGACAGTCGTTTCATATACCGAAATATATATTTTGTTTTAAGCAAGCGCAATCCTGCACAAACCCGCAAATTTGAGCCAAATCACACCAAACTGTAAACCATGGCAATTGCCTGGCTGGCAATACCTTCGCCACGACCCGTAAATCCCAGCTTTTCGGTGGTAGTTCCCTTGATTCCAATCTGTTTCACGTCCAGGCCAAGCACACGGGCGATGTTCGCCTTCATCTGGTCCTTGTGAGGGTTCACCTTGGGCCGTTCGCACATCACAATACTGTCGATGTTCACGATTTCAAAACCGGCCTTGCGGACTTCTTCCCCCACCTTGCGGAGCAGTTCCAGACTGTCGGCGCCCTTGAAGGCCGGGTCCGTATCGGGGAAATACGTCCCGATGTCGCCGAGACCGGCAGCACCCAAAAGAGCGTCACTGATGGCATGGAGCAGCACATCGGCATCGCTATGGCCCAAGAGACCTTTCTCGTAGGGAATATCTACCCCGCCGATAATGCACTTGCGGCCTTCTACCAGTTTATGGACATCAAAACCGATTCCGGAGCGATAAACTTTTTCCATACTCACCTCAAGGGTTCCAACTGCAGAAATTTTCCAGGACTTTCAGGCCCACGTCGCCGCTCTTTTCCAGATGGAACTGGGAGGCCACCAGGTTGTCCTTGCCGATAAGCCCCTGGAAGGTCTGGGTGCCGTAGGTGGTTTCCGCAAAGGCGTTCTCCGCAGGCACCACCGGATGGTACGAATGCACGTAGTAAAAGTCCGAACCGTTCCGGACGCCGGCCATTATCGGGTGTTCCTGGGTAAAGTTCACCTGGTTCCAGCCCATGTGAGGAATCTTCAGGCCCGGTTCATCCTTGAACCGCACCGCACGTCCCGGAATAAGACCGAGGGTCTTCACGCCGCCGTCTTCTTCGCTCTCTTCCAGAATAATCTGGCAGCCAATACAGATTCCAAGCACCGGGTTTCCCGCCTTTACCACAGTCTTGATGGCATCTCCAATACCCGTGCGGGAGAGGGTTTCCATGGCAGACGCAGCGGCCCCCACGCCAGGGAACACCAGGCGAGTCGCCTTTGCAATTTCATCGGCATCCCGACTGGACTTTGCATCTACCCCAATGCGGGAGAGAGCATTCATTACCGAAGTCAGGTTTCCGGCATTGTAATCCACGACGATTACACTCATAAATCTACTCCTTGCACCAGGGATAGTCCACCTGCAAGCGTGAACGGATATAACTTGCCCGCAGCGGGTAGTCCAGGGCGGCATCCATCTGCATTACCCCGACAACTCCATCCTTGGCCCGTGCTTCCAAATTAGAAATATCGTCCCATGGTTTGGCATGCCCCGTACCCTTTCCGCCTGCATCATATCCTACATCGGCCAGAATAGGTTTCTTCAGGGTTTCATAAAGTTTTTTCCATGTGAGTTTGTTGGCACTCCTGATTTTTTCAGAATCGGCCAAAGTGCGACCGCCAGAAGTACTCACGTAATCCACCAAGGACATATCGAAATTGGAGAACCACTTTTCCAGCCCCATCGAATCCTTGTCGGAAACCCAAGGAGAAATATCTATGGCAATCTTGGCATCAGGCAAATAAGCCTTGATGGTATCAACAATCTGTTTAAAATAGACGCCCATCATAGAATCGGGAATGCCCCCATTCAACTGTTCTTCCCCTTTTATGTCCGCACTCTGCTCTGACGCCATCTCAGAATACTGGTAAAAGTCAGGTTCAATCATCCAGATGGACTCAAATTTTTCACCAATGTCTAACAAATTATAGGCTTGGAAAGCCATTCCTTCTGCATATTGCCTGTAACGATACAAAATTGAATCTTCAAAAAACTCACGCATCAAATTTGCGCCATAAACACAAAGTGATTTTTTTCCTCTTGACTTCGCAACATCGCAATCGTCCATTCCATGATCCTTGCCAAACTCCGCTATTACGTAGGCGTAAACCATTGGTGTTGCGAAAATCTCTAAGCTGGTCCTTACCATGCGCTTTTCAAACTCGTTGTAAAAAGGATTGTCTCCTAACCAGACAGAAACATAATCCAATCCGGCATAGTAAATAGAATCTTCGTGAGCATTCTGCCAGGCCGCTCCAAAATTGAACTGGCAGGGATCAAAACCCGGCTTGTGTTCCTTGACCGAATCGGGCGTCCATTTCCCATTTTCACAAACTAAAAAAGTAACGCCTTCTTCTTGCCAGCGATAGGTATTTTCTTCATTCGCCTCGCAAGGTTCCAAAGGCTGCACGGCCTCCCCTTCGCCCGGATTATCTCCAGGTTGGGTGGAAGACTCATCATCACTGCAAGCGATAAAGATTACAAACAAGAAAAAGAAATAAATTTTCAACTTCATATTTATCCTTTTTTACCCATTCTCCTGCGCCAAAGATAGAATTTTTAGAAACTTAGAGACAGTTTACTGCCATAAGAACCGTTATATGGATTGATTGACGGTTCTAATCTAAACTCCAATGCCTGAAGGCGGCTTGAATTGTAACGTTCCAGGGATTCCCGGTAACGTGCGGCACGACGGAGTTTGGCTCCTCCCACAATTTTGAGGGTTACACCTACACCAAAAACGACTCCCCCTGCTATGGCTACTCCATATCCCGTAAAAAACTCTAGGAATTCTTCGTCATTACAGCCATAATCTTCATTTCCACAGCGATCCGCCCCTTCATACGCGTCAACCATCATGAGAACTCCAAGCAGCAAGCCAGCTCCGCCACCAATCATCATGCCGTTTCCGGCACTACGTTTCTTTTTTCCAGAAAGGGTATAGCGTTCCACCAGGTTCTGGTAATAGGCGGCACTGTCTATGCCATTAACGTATCTACTCGACCCCGAAGTAGAAACCGGCTCAGGATTCTGCGACGTCGGTGCAGGGGCGGCAACAGGAGCAATTCTCGGAACAGTTCCCTTCTCGTGGATAAGCCCGATAGTGCGGCCCTGCTCGTCTATGACATAGGTGGTGTCCATCTCCTGAGCCTGGGCTAGGAGAGCGAGTAAAAGAACAAAAACGCAAATTGCGATTTTCATGAATAGAAAGATAAAAAATACCAGCAAATCCCGACTCCAGACAACGCTAGCATCAGGGATTTTATATATTCAGGATATGCCCAACGAAAAAAACGACTTAAGCAACATCGACCTCGATGCCCTCGTGAACAACATGAGTTCCATCAACAGCGAAGACTACTGGTTCACCAAGGTCAGCAAAATCGAGGAACACGACGAAAAAGCACCGGATAAACAACAAGGGCGGGCTTAGCCCTCCGAGCGCAATTCCTTGGGCGACGCAGATTTTTTTCACGAACACCGCTACTGGTTCAAAAAGTCCAGCGCCTCGCCAGCCAGTTCTACGCACCGGTTGCACGGGATGACCTTGTTCGGGCGAATCTCGCTGCACTTGGTAAAGTTCTGTGCCCCACGCCTGAAAAAATCCTCGATGGCTTCGGCATGGTCGGGCTGCATCATCTTGGCCGCATAGAGCGCACCGCATTGGCCGTTCGGGGCCTTGCCGCCACCGAAAGCACGGAACATCTCGGCTGCATCTACAGCCTCCGCTTCGGACTTGCCCGTGGCACGGGCGTAGCCGTACGCTACCGACATCGCGCAGTTCCCGCGATGCGACCCATGGAAGTTCTTCGAAAGTTCAGCAATGGACATAAATGCTCCCATCTTAAAGATACTGTAAATTTATACAAAAAAGACTCCGCAAAAGCGGAGTCTTTATAAAAATCAGGAATTTAATCCGAATTACTTGTCAGTAAGCACAGCAACGCCGGGGAGGGTCTTTCCTTCGAGCAATTCGAGGGAAGCGCCACCACCCGTAGAGGTGTGGGTCACCTTCTTGTCGGCGCCGTACTTCTTGGCAGCCGTAGCGGTATCGCCACCACCGATCACGGTGATTGCGCCGGCAGCAGTAGCTTCGACGATAGCGTCGGCCATAGCCTTGGTAGCCTTTTCGAAGGCTTCGAATTCGAACACGCCTGCAGGACCGTTCCAAACGATGGTCTTTGCAGACTTGATAGCGTTCACGAAGAGCTTGGTGGATTCAGCGCCCACATCGAGGCCCATCCAGCCAGCCGGAATGCCTTCGGCGTCAGAAACAGCCTTGGTAGCAGCGTCGGCAGCGAACTTGTCGGCAGCGATGTAGTCCACCGGGAGAATGATTTCCTTGCCAGCAGCCTTAGCCTTGGCCATCAGATCCGGAACGAGCTTGGCACCTTCTTCGTCAAACAGAGAAGAACCGATTTCGATGTTGTTCAGAACCTTCTTGAAGGTGAAAGCCATGCCACCGCCGATGATAATCTTGTCGGCCTTGTCGAGGAGGTTGTTGATGAGCTGGATCTTGTCAGCGACCTTTGCACCGCCGAGGATGGCGAGGAACGGACGCGGAGGATTGTTGAGCACCTGGTCGAATGCCTTGAGTTCCTTGTTCATGAGGAAACCAGCGGCACGCTGAGGAAGTTCAACACCAGTCATGGAAGAGTGGTCGCGGTGAGCAGTACCGAAAGCGTCGTTCACATAGACGTCAGCGAGCTTGGTGAGGCTTGCGCGGAAGGCCTTGACGGCTTCCTTGTCGGCCTTTTCCTTCGTTTCGGTGCCATCGGCGTTCTTGATCTTGCGCTTGCCTTCTTCTTCGATGTGGAAGCGGAGGTTTTCGAGGAGGATGATTTCACCCGGCTTGATAGCGGCGCAGGC
>CACXMH010000070.1 GCA_902768715.1 Fibrobacter succinogenes
ACCCATTGGAAAGATGAGTTGAATTATGACATGGAACGCCTAAAATACTGGAGCATGGACAACGAGATGGAACTTTGGCGGGGAACCCATGATGACCTGCCCCTCGATTTTCCGGACAACTCTACGGTGGCTCCCGAACGCATGATTAACAATTATGTGGCGGTGGCCAAGGCGGCAAAGGCCCGTTATCCCGATGTTAAGTTGACTGGCCCTGTGGTGGCAAATGAATGGAGTTGGTGCAATATCCGTTACGACAACAACTCCGAGGGCAAGGCGGTTACCTCTTTCATCAAGGCTTCGGACCGCAATTACTGCTGGCTGGAATACTTTATCAAACGTTTGGGCGAGGAACAAAAAAAGACCAATATACAACTGTTGGATGTGTTTGACCTTCATTGGTACCCAACTGAGAAGAATTACGAAAACTGGATTAATTGGCACCGTGTCTTTTATGACACTACCTACAACTATCCAGGTGCAAATGGTATCAAGCGTGCCAATGAAACTTGCAAGTGGGATACGACCATTACCAAGGAATACATATTCAAGCGGGTTGATGACTGGATGAAAAAATACGTGGGTGCAGATTACAAGTATACCTTTGGCTTTACGGAAACGGATTTTATTGCAGACATGGATGCCATGACCCGTGCTGTGGTCTATGCCTCTTTTATGGGAACCTTTATGGACCATGGGGTGGAAATCTTTACGCCCTGGACATGGCGTGAGGGCATGTACGAGGTGGTACATCTGTTTAGCCGGTATGGCAAGAGTTTCCGCGTCGATAGCCCCTCTAGTCTTGATTCGCTGGTATCCGCCTACACGACGGTAAATGGTGCAGGTGATTCCATGACAGTTATCTTGGTGAACCGTGCAGAAAATGCCTCACAGTCAGTTGATTTGAACGTGGGCAACTTCGGATTGAATGATGGAAGCTTTGCTACTCTAACGCTCTCGGGAATTACTGGGGAAACCTTTGTTTCCCACGAAAATAACGCCCTGAAGTCGGGCTCGGTATCCCTGCAATCACAAAAGGCCTCCCTTACGCTTCCTGCCAAGTCCATTACGGCGGTTTTGTTTACGGGCAAGGGGAAAATTATTGTTGAATCATCTAGTTCATTAAATCAGGTGTCTTCATCAAGCTCACAAAATAAGACGTCTTCATCAAGCTCGGGAAATCTGACGTACTCATCTAGTTCATTAAATCAGGTGTCTTCATCAAGCACACAAAATAAGACGTCTTCATCAAGCGTTGGACCGCAATTGACTTCTTTGCCTACTGAGCTATATCGAGGCAATAGACTCTTGATTCTCCATGACGGTCGTTGGTTCGTGGATAATTTAAACGGTATGGTATCTCAGGCAGAGCTATTCAACAGTCTCGGTCAGAGGTTACTTCAGGTGCCAAATATGGCCCGCGGGAGTGTCCGCCTGCCTACAGATGACTTGTTGCTTGGTGTTTACCTGGTTCGCCTGAAGACTGGGCATGGATATACGTTAGAACGTATTTTCCTTGGAAACTAGGGCTTGATTTCCCTAATTTCACCGTGCTCTAGGTCGCCCAAAGTATACTTGTCGAACTGGATGCGCACGAGACGCATGACTTCGTAACCCAGGTGGGCGAGCATGCGGCGGATTTCGCGGTTCTTGCCTTCGGATAGCGTGATTTCAAGCCAGCAGTTCTTTTTGCCTTCGCTGTGGAGCTTGGCGCGTTCGGCGTGCATGAATTCTTGCTTTTCGCCGAAGACGCGGGGCGGTACGTTGAAGCCGGCTTCCATTTTCGCAAGGTCGGCTGCGGAAGGTTTGCCCGCGACCTGCACGCGGTAGATTTTGAGATGTTGATTCGGGCCTGGATCCTTCGCCCCGGCGGGGCTCAGGATGACGTTTGGATTAAGCGACTCTCTCGTCTCTCGTCTGTAGGGCTTTGCCCGTTCTCTCGTCTGTAAAAGTGCGTCGGCCCATTGCGTGTCGTTCGTAAAAAGCAGCAGGCCTTCGCTGGCGGCATCAAGGCGGCCCACCGGCGATATGTGCGGCACGGACCTATCTGGGAACATCTTGGCGTATTCTTCGCGGAACAAGTCCATCACGGTCTTGCGGCCTTTTTCGTCGCTTGCGGTGGTGACGATTCCGCGGGGCTTGTTCATGGCGAAATACACGAACTCGCTTGCGGTGACGGGTGTGCCGTCCACAAGGATTTCGTCATTTTCGTAGGCGGGCGTTTCGGGGTCGCGCACGATTTTACCACGCAAAGAAACCCGGCCCTCGCGGACCAGGTTTTCTGCTGCGCTGCGGCTACAGAACCCGCGCTTGGATATCACGCGTGCAACCCCGTGAGCCTTTACTTGCCCAAGTATGCCTTGATGTTTTTGAGGCATTTGACGTTCTGCGCTTCGGTGCCCACGGTAATGCGGAGCACGTCGCCCATGGCAGGCTGCGGGCGGATGATGGTGCCCTTGGCCTGCAGGAACTTGAATGCGTCCATCGGGTCCTTGAAACCGCTGACGGCGATGAAGTTCGCGTGGCTGTCCACATAGGCGAGGCCCAGTTCCTTGAAGCCGGCCTTGAGCTGGTCGAGGCCCTTCTTGTTGAGCTCGCGGACCTTGTTCACGTATTCCTGGTCGTCGATGGCGCCGATGGCGGCGGCCTGGGCGATGCTGTTCACGTTGAACGGTTCACGCACGCGGTTGATGAGGTTCACGATTTCGGGGCGGGTGATGCAGTAGCCCACGCGGAGGCCGGCGAGACCGTAGATCTTGCTGAACGTACGGCAGCAGATGATGTTCCTGCCTTCGGCGATGCGGCTGTTGAAATCCGGAACGAGTTCCGGAGTGTCTTCGATGAATTCGGTGTAGGCTTCGTCCATCACGAGCACGCAGGTTTCCGGGAGGCTGTCGGCGAAGTCGATGATTTCCTTGGCGGTGAGGTCGGAGCCCGTCGGGTTGTTCGGGTTCGCGAGGAACACGATGCGGGTCTTCTCGTTCACGGCGGCGCGCATGGCCTTGAGGTCGTAGTTGTAGGCCGGGGCCGGCATGTCGACTTCGATAATCTTCGCGTTCATCGCCATGGTGGCGAGCTTGTACACGGCAAAGCTGTGCTTGCCCATGACGGCTTCGGTGCCGGGGCCGAGGAATACCTGGGCGATCATGTCCAGGAGTTCGTTGCTGCCGTTACCCACGGCAATCTGTTCGCGCTTCACGCCGCGGAACTCTGCAATCTTTCCGATGAGGTCGTAGCTGCCGCCGTCCGGGTAGAGGTTCACTTCTTCCAGGGCCTTACGGGCTTCTGCCATGCCCTTCGGGCTCGGGCCGAACGGGTTCTCGTTGCTCGCGAGCTTGTCGATGTCTTTCGGGTCGAGACCGAATTCGCGGGCGGTGTAGGCGATGGGCTTGCCAGTCACGTAGAGCGGCTGGTTCAAGATGTGTTTTTGAGCGAGTTCGTTAATGTCCATAGTCAGGTGATAGGTTATAGGTTTTAGGTGTTAGGGCCGATGGGGACAAGAAAAATTCGGAGTTCGGAATGACGAGGGTATCATTCTGAGCGGAGCCGTAAGGCGATGTCGAAGAATCCAGTCCCGAGGTTATGTACGGTCAGAAAAATAGCAAAAGTACGGTGTAAATGTATAGAAGGTGTTTTACTTCACAAACGAATGTGGCCTTTTTTGCGGCCATGATCTGTGCTACCACAGAATTGTATGATTCTGTGCAAGTGCTGGACCTTGTGGACGTAACGGTGTCGTTTTGGTTCCGTTTGAACAATCAGTTCAATAGACTTGCGAAAGTCAGTTTAAAAATTTTATATGCGTTGTGTCCGTAGCTTGGTTCCCGTCGTCGTCGGTCACGCGGATGACGCAATCATAGTTCTTTTTGTTGAATTCAGACCTTTCTATTCTGTAACGCGGAGATTCTCTAGAAATCCAGTTGAAGTTGATAGAGTTTTCTTCTGCTGCACATTCCCACTCAAATTTGACGATATGCCCCAGGCTGTCTCCATAAAGGGCATCTAATATTACGGGCCCGTCGTCTTTCACTAATTTGTTTTTCTCCATGACATCAACCCATGGAGGATCAAGCACAACGGTGTAAATGACGGTGTCGGCCGCAATCAATTCGTCATCATCAATGGCGTTGACCAGGCAATACCATGTGCAAGGTGAATTGGGAACTATGACTTGTGTCTTTAGTTTAGTTCTGTAGGACCAATCTTTGTCATTGATGCTTCCTAGATTTTTTTTGACACTATCACAATAAAATCTGTAATTCTGTATTGAGCCAAGTGTGTCGAGGGCGATTCCATCGATAGTTACGCTATTGCCTATTTTGGTTGTTTCCTCATGGAGGCTTAATTGCAGATATGGCTTGTCTTCGGTAACATTGTAGGTAATGGTGTCATAGCCGTACATATTGTCATCGTCAGTGGCTCGGACGACGCACATGTAGTTGTCGGAGGCCGTTTCAGGCATGGTGAAGTTGATCTGTGCCGTGACAGTGTCATTTTCGGTAATGGAGACGTCGTTATCGAACACAATCGGGTTGTTGGAACAGGTCCACTTGATTTCCTTAATTGTGCCGAATTTATCGAAAGATAGGATGTCAACTGTTTGCGTTGAGTTAATTTTTTTCTTTGTATTGTTCAGCTTGTTCTGGATTTTGATTGTTGGCGGGTCTTCGATGACCTTGACGCGTAACGTGTCGGCGGCTTTTTTCCCATTTTTCTCGAAGTAGATGATGACTTTCTTGTCGCCAGGCTTGTCCCAGTGGATGGACTCGTCCTCGCCAATCTTGACACCGCTGTTGAAGCTGCGGTTACAGCCTTCGCCGATGGTCTTGATGGAGGGAGTTCCGCTTTCACCTTCGCCTGGGTAGAAGAATACGGAGAAAAGGATTCTGTCGTCTATGGTGATGGTAGTGTCATTCGAAGGTTTCTCGAAGTAGATAATTGGGTCTTTGCCGAAAATGCCGAAACGCACGATGTTAGACTTGATGCCTCCAGGTGTCTCAGCGTACATCTCGTACATTTTACCACTTCCCAGTTCTCCGATTTCCGATGCTTTGCTGAACTTCAAGGTGTCCACGAAGTTCGTAATATTATGGTGGACTGGATTGAATTTAGGGACATTCGATTTCCAGACGAGTTCATCTGCGACGCTCGCCTTGCTTAGTTCTGCAGAGAATACGAACGGCTTTGAATTTTCCTGAATGATGGTATTTTGCCCGTTGACCATAATGTGAATGGATGTAGTCTGGACGATGAAAGATACTTCTGCTGTTTCAGACTGTCTGCCAGCGCTATCCTTTGCTGAAATGGAAAAATGGTGCAGTCCGTCCTCCATGTCATGAAGTTCGACACTCCATGTATCGCTGGAGAATTTGTTGAAAGGAATTATTACTCCATCTAAAATTGCTGTAGCTGATGCAACCTGTGAGCCTTGGTCGTGAAATCTTCCGTCTAGGCTAAAGGATGCCATTGATATGGTGTCAATTTCTCTTTGACTGAATGAAATAACCGGGTTATCTGTATCTTTGAGAATGATTGTCCCGATATTTTTTGTGTTGTATGCCTTTATAGATAAATTGGTGAGAGTTGTGTCTTTGTATTTGTATTTTGCGTTGCTGGATGCCGTAAGATTGTATGAATCCGCTTTGGCAGAAATGGAAAAACTCCCGTCGTCAGTTGTATAGGTGTAATGGCGATTGCCGTTTGCATCAAGAAGCGTAATACATATTCCGGAATGGTTTGTCCTTCCTTCGTATTTAATAACGCCTTTGATTGTGCCTGTTGAGTCCTTGATGTCTCCGTGGAAGAACTTCCTTGGCCGTAGGGAATCTCCGTTTGTCTTGATTTTATTCGAATAGGTCGTGTCATAGCCGTCTGTAACTCCCATATCCCAGAAGAGGGTTCCGCTGAGGATTTTTTCAGGATTTTTTAAAGTGACAATGACATTGCTGTCGTTAAATTCAGTAGCATGAGGTTCGAAACTGATGTCTGTTATATTTTGGGCAATGATGTCATTGCTGGTGAGTGTTGGCGGTGTTTCGAGATTGTCCGTACTTTTTGCGACTCGTATAAAGTATCGAAGTGAATCAGGATTGTCTGCATCGGTTGCCTTGTAAAAGAAGACGAGACGTTCGCTAGTGCTGTACAGACCGTTGTCTATGGGTGAAATGATTTCAAGGGTTGGAGGTCGATTATAGTGAATGTTAATGCTATCAATCGATTCGTTGTTGTCGTCGTCTGCTACGACGACGTAGATTTTTTGATTGCCGGTAGGATTAATGTAAGACTTGTTGTATGGAATTGTTATGTAAAAGGAATCGGTGCCGTTTACCTTGCTGTATTTCCAGTTTTCGGGAGAGCTATTTTCTTTGATATTGAAGAAAATTTTGATTTTTTTGATGTAGCCGAAGGAGTCTTTTGCCACTATTGGAAAGGTGATGTCGCCTTTGGAAGGAATCCATAAGGTGTCTTTGGGTAGTCTCAAATAGGGGGGAGTATTGATGACCCGTATGAATTGTTCTTTGCCGGCGGTATCCCTATGGTGTCCTTTAATGGCGATGAATAGGGGGCAATATAGATTGCTGTTTGCTAGGGGACAATTGATACCTTTATCGCTAGTTTTTGTGAAAACCCATTTTTCCTGATTTAAACCATTGCTTTCAATTGTGGAATCAGGATTGTTGAAAGACCATTCATAGTGAAGATTTTTTTCTGCACTTGAACCGAGAATACCCATAAAATAAATGGTGTCGTTTATGGTGACGGTAAGGGTGTCGTAAGAGGCAATTGAATCTGCTTCCGCGAGATTTGCAATGGAATCGGCAAATGCATGCGGGTTTTTGAATGGATGAGTTGATGCAAAAATAACGGAATGACCATCTTGAAAAAGTTGCGGTTCGTAAACAGACGGGTCATTGGAGCATCCACAAAGGAACAGTAGGCAAATCGCAAGGGCGTTGGTTAATCTCATATACATATTGGTTGACCTTGTCATGGGTAACTGAATACGTATAAGATAAAAAATGTTATATCTTGTTCTTGATGAAAATGGAAATTACGGCCACACGAAGGTGCTGTTCAGGTCCTTCTCGCCGTTATCGACGAGGATGTCCTGGCCCGTGCAGTTCTTGTTCACGACCGTCAGGAACCAGACCCATTCCGCGATGTCTTCGGGTTCGGCCCAGCGCCTGAGCGGGGTCACGTCCATGATGCGGTTCCAGAGTACTGGGTCGTCCATCACGGGCTTGTTGAGGCTTGTCTTGACACCACCTGGGGAAATGCTGTTGCATGTGGCACCGAACTTGGCGACACGGCGGCCCACGTTTTTTACGTAGGTCAACAACCCGCCCTTGGAAACCGCATATTCGGGAAATTCGTCGCCGGTGTGCGCACTGGAAGACGCAATGAAGAGTACCGACTTGATTTCGGATTGAATCCCGTACTTCTCGACGAAGTTCAAGGCGCCCTTCAGGTTGATCTCGATGTCGCGACCGGAATTCTGCACGCCCGCATTGCTCACGACGATGTTTGCCGCAATGGATAGCTCCGGGAAAGAGTTCTTGTCCGAGACGTCGGCAATGTGGTGTTCGTATTCGGCGTGGTCGATGGTGGATTCCTTGATATCGAACCCGACGACGTGCGCGCCCCTGCTCAAGAACAGTTCTGCGATGGCACGGCCGATGCCGCTGTGGGTCCCGCTGATAAATACGTTCATGCTTGCCCCGCCTTGAATTTGAGGTAATCGCTACCGACGTTTTCCTTTTCCCACTTGCAGGCCATCTTGTATCCGAAGGGACTGAAGACGACTTCGCAGAGGAGTTCCATGACGGCACCCGTAATGGAGCAGATGAGGACCTGCTTCATGGTCCAGCCGAAGAACACGTGGCTTACCGTAAGGGCGAAAATCATGTTATCGACGAATTGCGCGACCATCGTCGAAACGTAGGAACGAGCGGCGAACGTCTTGAAGTCCTTGCCCCTTGCGAATTTTCCCATGCCGTAGTTTACGACGGAGTTGACGAGAGACGCGGTGAACATGGCGAGCGCAGAGCCCAGCACCACGTACCAGGAACCGCCAAACGTGGCGTTGAGGGCGTCGTTTGCGACCTTGGCCGCATCGGGATTCGTGTCGATGTAGCTGTAGAATTCACCCCACATTCCCGGCGCATGCGAAAGGATGTTGAAGAACAGGCAGGTGCACAGGTTCACGAAGAGGGCGACTACCGAGACTTTCATGGCGGCCTTGGGCCCGAACCGCTTGCATATCATGTCCATGCACAGGAACGAGAACCAGCTGAGCGTAAAGCCGCAGTCAAGAGCCATGTATTCAAACGATACCAGTTCCTTGTTCGCGAGCAAGTTCATGCACACGACGGAGAGGATAAAGAAACTGACGGCGAGGGAGGGAATGTTGCGCAGCAGGATAACCAAGTCCTGCCATTCACGCTGGATATAGCTTTTCATTTTGTTTTTTAAGGAAGGTTAGACAAAGACTTCCGGAAAAATCCTGCAACATCGCAGAATTCTAACGCGCCAAATATAGGTTATTGGCTGGAAAATTTCAAGAGCAGTCAGAAATTCTGCAGAAATTCGACCAGTTCGCGGTTTATGCGGTCGTTCAGGTCGTCCGCTTCTTGCACGGTGTGGTACTCGTCGCCGGCAAAGTCACGAGCGCGCTCCCCGCAGATGTCCACACCGATAATTCTGTTGCTTGCGGCGAGACCGGCGATGATTTTTTTGAGAGTCGCCACATCCAGCGAACCCTGGTCCCAGTTGGTGGCCGCGTAGGCGGGGAAGAGGACGTCTTTGTCGATGGAAAGGTAGAGGTGTGAGGAGTGTGGAATGTGAAATGTAGAATGGACCCTATCGGGGCTACGCCCCTCCAGGGTGACAGCCGGCAATTCGCTTTCGCGGATAAACGTTATTTTGTCATTGCTCTCGGCGCCATTGTCATTGCGACTTGTGCTGAGCATAGTCGAAGCAGCATCCGCAGGTTGCGAAGCAATCTCGGACTTGATTTCGTCCGCTAGGTGGTCGGCGACGCCGATAATGACAACGTTGTCTATGAACTTGTTCTCCTTGAGAACCTTCTTGACCCAGCCCCCGCAACTGAGGATGTTCCCGAATCGGGGTTCCTGCATGTCGGGGTGATGGTCAAAAACCACAAGCGAAAATGGTTCCTGGACCATGTCCGTCCAGATTTTGCTCATGTAGTGGAAATTCCCGTTGTCAAAAAAATGGATTCCGCGAGCATCCGTGATGCCCGCGTCGGCAATGCGCCTGCGGATGGTCTCGACCGCCTCGTCATCGCAGTAGCAGTCCGTGCCCGGGACTTGAGAAAGGTCTAACCATCTGGTCTCTCCGGAGCGCTTTAGGCCATCCATAAAGGGCTGGAATTTGTAAACATCGGAAAAGTTGCAGACAACCATGGATAAAAGTTAATTAACTTCGCCAATGGCGATGTGGAATGGAATAATGTTGTCGTTACTTTACGGAATGTTGTTTGGCAAAATTCCAGCCGCACGTGCTAAATTAATATAAACAATACTTGAAATTCCAGATTTGAAATTGTCAAGTTGTTCGTTGTATTCATCAATACCTAAGGAATAAGCATCCCAAAAATCAGCATTCATATCGGTAATCATGGTTGTTTCCATAAGGTCTATCACGTTTCCACCTTCTTCAATCATCCACCCTACAAATGCATGACCAGGAACAACTATAATGCGTACATCAAAGTGAAGTCTTTCCAATATAGAAGCGAATAAAACCGCAGTTTCAATACATATTCCTTGTTTTTTTCTAAGTGTTTCTACGGGATAGTTAATCCGTTGACCAAAACTTGATGAGCCAGTCTCTTCGATATACTTGATGCCACGAGATTGAAGAACTTCAAACACTGCTTTGACAACCCTCAACAAACTTTCTCGCACAGACCCATCTTCTGGATACTGTTGATAAACAAGTAATTTTCCATTAGGAAGCTTTTTGGCCACTTCGCCAACCATTGCAGCAATGGAATCTGCTTCGGGCGTAACAAAAACACTGTACCAATAGTTTATTTTTTCAGGTTTCGATAAATAATCAACGCTATAATAGAAGGCCTCTTCCTTTTGTCCAAAAACTTGCATCGGATGAATTGTCACCGATGTGGAATTTGTGTAGAATAAATTTTTTTGACCGTTTTCAAGGGTGTAGGCTTCTGTTTGCCTTTGAACTTTTTTGGGGGATGTTAAGGCAAGTAGAGCGTTGTCATCAAATGTAAATGATGGAGAAACAATGGTGTCTTCGTTTACATCAAGCACAAGTGTGATTGTTGACGTGTCAGTGAAACCAGAAATCCATGATTTGACCATGACCTTCTTTAGGTCGCAGGATTCTTTTGATGGATCGCATTTGTTGGCAATAATGAGCGGGAATGGCATCGGAATGGTCAATATGATACCTTCTTCGTCTTCATATGAAAAATCCTCATACATTAACGAATATTGATTTGCAAAAGCACCATAGACATCTGTTTTTGTGAATTTTGTTACTTCTTTGGCATATAATCCGGTCATCCCATCTTTTCGTGGAATTCCATCTTTAGCCTCCGGTTCGTCTTCATTGGCTGCAGTAGAACTTACTGCGTCTTCTTCCTCTAAATCCAAACAGGCGGTTAAACCAACGCAAAACATAACCATTACTACCATGGTAAGATATTTCAAGAAATGAACTATTTCATTTGTTTTAAACTGAGCCATAGTGACCTCCTGGTTGTTTTTTTAGGAGCTTTTCCCTGGTTCAGCAATGAATTGAGCCTTTTTGCGTATAAATACAAAAAAGGCGCAAGTCGTGGGCTGTTGCTAATACAGCAAACCGAGATACACCGCAAAACGATATACCTGCGTGAGCGCTTGCCTTGTCCTCGTGTAAGTGAAATTTGCTGATTTCAGAGTGAGAACAAGAGCAAAAACTCTTATTTACATCAGAAATATACATAATTATGTAAGGATAAGGGGGAGGGTGAAAAATAATGCGAAAAAATGGCGTTGAGGGGTCTTAGGGGCTAAGCCCCTAGGCGAAGGGGTAGCGGAAGACGCGGCGGGATCGGCAAGGAGATCCCCGCCTGCGCGGGGATGACAATGAAAGAGCGTCGGGGTGACACAACCATAAGGGCCGCGGCTGGAGCGAGGGGAAGGCTTTCCCCTACACAATCTAAAGCCGATTTCGCCCTTCGTCCCTAACTACCAACCACTAACCACTAATCACTTTTTCTAAATTTTCCCCGTAAAATTTTAAAAGGATACCACAATGGAAATCCCCGAATCTTCGAATTTTGTACAGGACATCATCGTCAACGACCTCAAGACGGGCAAGCGCACCAAGGTGCATACCCGTTTCCCGCCCGAACCCAACGGCTACATCCACATCGGGCATGCGAAGTCTATCTGCCTGAATTTCGGTACCGCCATCAAGTACAAGGACTTCGGCGGCATCACGAACCTGCGCTTTGACGACACGAACCCCTCCAAGGAAGACGTTGAATACGTGGACTCCATCCGCGAAGACGTGAAGTGGCTCGGTTTTGAATGGAAAGGCGGCGAATACTTCGCCAGCGACTACTACGACCAGATTTACGCCTTTGCCGAAAAGCTTATCGAGATGGGCAAGGCCTACGTGGAAGACCTGACCCGCGACGAGATGCAGGAATACCGCGGCAACGACGCCGGCAAGCCCAGCCGCCCGAGCCCCTACCGCGACCGCAGCATCGAAGAGAACATGAAACTCTTCCGCGAGATGCGTGACGGCAAGTATGCCGACGGCGAAAAGTGCCTCCGTGCGAAGGTGGACCTCGCTAGCCCCAACATGAACATGCGTGACCCGGTCATCTACCGCATCAAGCACTGCACCCACCACCGCACTGGTGACAAGTGGTGCATCTACCCGATGTACGACTTCGCCCACCCGCTCAGTGACTGGATCGAGGGCATCACCCACTCCATCTGTACGCTGGAATTCGAGGCCCACCGCCCGCTGTACGACTGGTTCCTGATTGAGCTTGGCCTGGATAACCGCCCGCAGCAGATTGAATTTGCCCGCCTGAACCTGACCTACACCATGATGAGCAAGCGCAAGCTCCTTGAACTGGTGGAGACGAAGGCCGTGATGGGCTGGAACGACCCGCGTATGCCGACGGTTTGCGGTTACCGCCGCCGTGGCTTTACCCCGAGCTCCATCCGCGAGTTCTGCGACCGCATCGGCGTGTCGAAGGCCGACTCCATGGTCGATGTGAACCTCTTGTACTTCTGCATCCGCGAAGAGCTGAACAAGACGGCGAACCGCGTGATGGCGGTAATCGACCCGGTGAAGCTGGTGATTGACAACTGGGAAGACGGCAAGGTGGAGATGATCAAGGTGGAAAACAACCCCAACGACCCCGCTGCCGGTACCCGCGAAGTCCCCTTCGGTAAGGAACTCTACATCGAGGCTGATGACTTCATGGAAGAACCGCCCAAGAAGTACTTCCGCCTCAAGCCGGATGGCGAAGTCCGCCTGAAGGGCGCCTACTTCGTGACCTGCAAGAGCGTCGAGAAGGACGAAAGTGGCAAGGTGACTGTCATCCACTGCGAATATGACCCGCAGAGCAAGGGTGGCGAGACTCCCGATGGCCGCAAGGTCAAGGGCACCATCCACTGGGTTTCTGCGGCACATGCCGTGGATGCCGAAGTGCGCCTCATCAACAACCTGTTTACGCTGGAAGACCCGGCACAGGTTCCCGAGGGCGAAGACTGGCACGACTACCTGAACCCGGAATCCATGGTGATTAAGCAGGCCAAGGTGGAACCGAGCCTCGCGAACGCCAAGCTCGAAGACCGCTTCCAGTTCATGCGCCAGGGCTACTTCTGCCTCGACAGCGAAGATTCCAAGCCGGGCCACCTGGTGTTTAACCGCACGGTGGATCTTAAGGATAGCTTCGCCAAGCAAGTGACGAAGTAACGGAAATCTTTATGGCGGCCCCTGGGCCGCCTTTTTCATACATTTACTATGAAGAAATAAGTGAGGATAACATGTCTTACAAAAAGTGCACCCTCTTCATAATTCTAGCCTTGGCGATAAGTGCTTTCGCCCAGGATTCCGATAGTTGGAGCGATTCCAGAAACCGTAATACCGACTGGGGCTCTAACTACGATACCGAAACGAATTTCACGATCATAGACGAGCCTCAGCTTGCCCAGTTTGCCTATATGGTGAATTCGGGAAAAAACTTTGAAGGCAAGACGGTTACACTTGAGAGAGACCTTTCCAACATGGGCCTTCATTATTGGGAACCCATAGGAAAATCTGGGGTCTGTTTTTCGGGTGTTTTTGATGGAAACAATCACACGATAATACATGTTTTTGTTGACAAGCCTTCAGCGGATACCGTTGGACTCTTTGGATGTGTTTCCAGACCCCAAAATTCAACGGCGCCCATTTCTGTAAAAAACATTACCCTGTCGAAAAGCAGTATCAATGGACATAATGATGTTGGGAGTATTGTCGGTGCTATTATCGCTGGTGAGAACAAAAATGATTTCATTTTCATTGACGGCAATAGGGTGGCAGATAGTGTCTACGTGTCTGGAGTGCGCAATGTTGGTGGCCTAGTTGGTTCTATTTCTTCCACAGTGTCGATAAATGGTTCTGCTAGTGAAGCAAATGTTTCTGGAAATGAGTTTGTAGGTGGCTTGGTCGGTGAAGTATTTGTGGGGTCATTTGAAGGTGCATATACGATATGCAGACATTGTGTTTACTATGGAAACAGCATTTCCGGCACAACCTATGTAGGGGCAATCGTCGGAGCTTCGGTGCTTGGTCATCCAACACTGCTTAATGTTTTCTATCCAGGTGTATTAAATTTTGATGCTGTGGGTCATGTGGGTGCCGATGGTAGTGAATATTCCATTGTTGATTTCCATCGTGTCTATTCTGTCACAGCGGAACTTTCACCAGCCCATGTGGAGGCAACACTTGGTGAAGGTACTACTTATGGTGGCATTATTTTTTATGACAATGCTATAAGCGTAGATGACAGGCTTTACTATGGAGCCGGCATGAATGTCAATCTGGTTTACGATGCCACGGAAATGCAGGACCATGCCGAGTTTAGCACCACCTATGCCGGCGCTGGAGTGGCGACCCCAACAAGCTTGCCGATTACCATTGTCGATTCCCGGCAAGATGTTGTCGTTTCTGTGACGCCCTTGTTAAGCGATTGGTCGGGTAGTGGAACAGAACAAGACCCGTACTTGATCAAGTTCCCCTTCCAGCTGGACTCCTTGGCTAAGCGTGTGAATAGGGGTAATTCTTACGAAAATACTTATTTCAAGCTTGCCGCTGACTTGGATTATTCTGATGTGGCTTTAACAGATGGAAACAACTACACTCCAATCGCCTCTAATGCGGTGAATGATAATCTTCGTTTTAAAGGTCATTTTGATGGTGATTACCATACCATCAGTGGAATAAGAATTTCTAAGGGAAATGCTTACCTTGGCCTGATTGGCGTATTTGAAGGAGAATTAAAGAATTTAACCATTGAAAATAGTAGCATAGCGGCTCTTGGAGAAAAGGGGAGAATTGGTGCCCTCATCGGAGAAAATTTTGGTACGGTGGAAAATTGCCATGTAAAGGCGGATGTCTCCGTATCAAGCGTGAGTGGGGTTAATGTAGGCGGAATTATAGGCATGAACTATGGCAGCATAAATAGGAGTACTTCGGCTGCTACGGTGAGTGCAAAATCTTCTGTAGGTGGGGTTGTTGGAAGCAGCGGGTATGATCATGGATCTTATGGATATGTGGAAAATAGCCTGTATTATGGAACGTCCTTGACCACTTCGGATAATAGCTATGTTGGAGCAATTATAGGAAATCAGAGCTCCGGTTGTACTAATAAAAACAACATCTATATCACTACGGAACATGGTGTGATGGGCTTGGGAAAGAGTGGTAGCGCTACTGGCAAGGATACGGTTACTGCCGCCTTGGGCCATAGGGTCTCCAGTGGAACACCTAACTTGAGTATCTTCTATGGTGATAGCCTTGATTATGATGCCAATAGCACCCTTGCGGTTTACAAGAATGGTAGTATTGAAAACAAGGGACTTGGTTTTAAGGGTTCCGTCTATGTGGTAGAGGGCCTTACATACACCTTAACACTTACTGTTCCCACTGGATATGCTGTTACGAGCGTGACTACTTCATCTGGTAACATTTCTCAGTCTCCGTCCAATCCCAATGTTTATTCGTTGTCTAGTGTTACGGACGATGCTGTAATCACTGCCACGATTGAACCCGATGGCCTGTGGAAGGGAGAAGGAACAGAGGGTAATCCCTACCAGATTGCAACGGTGACGGATATGGAGAACCTTGCGGTTATGGTAAATGTGGGTCACGATTTTAGCGGTGTGTATTTCGCGATGATGAACGACTTGGATTATGAGAATGCGCCCCTTGATGAAACCGGAAGTAACCATACAGCCATTGGTTATGGAGAAAGTTATTCCACTATTGTGCCTTTCTCAGGAATTTTTGATGGCAATAACCATGTCATTGAGAATTTGATTATCAATAGGGGTGGTGCTCGGAGTCAAGGCCTTTTTGGTGTCGTTGGTCCTAACGGTGTTGTCAAGAAGTTGACCCTTCGTAACAGTTCTATTTATGGGGGAAAATGGCTTGGTGGTATTGCTGCTTTAGTTAAGGGAGGGTCTATCGATAGTTGCAATGTTGATGCCAGCGTTGATATCATCGCTAAGAATGATGGTACTGTTTATTTCGTGGGCGGCGTTGTCGGTGATGCGATTGATGCGGCTGTCAGAAATTGCCATGTGAGTGCCAGAGTCAAGTCAGATGCACAATCCGCATCAGGTAGCTCGATTAACTACGTTGGTGGTATTATTGGCTCTGTTGACGGGACTGTTGTAGATAGGTGCGTGTATACGGGAAGTGTGGTTGAAGGCAGTGCTGGTGTTGGCGCCATTGCGGGAAAAGATTGGAATGGCTCGGTATACGACCATAATTATTATGTTGAAAATATGGAATACTACCTCGATGGCGATGCAAAGCCGGTTCGTGGCGTTGGTGAGACTGGTCCGACTGACAGCCGCGATCGGTCGGGAGCGGAACGGGTATTCACCCTGTTCGATGAAAACGCAACCGTTTTAGATGACGATGTTACCGCCATTGGCTATGTGGAAGGAATCACCATATATTCGAATGGAATGGGATGGGGTGGTGTCCGCTACTATACAGGAGGCACTCAGCTGAAGTATGGTGCGATAAATGTTTCTGTGGACCGTTCTTCTGCCACCATTGACGGTGCGTATGTGAATGACGACGAGGCCGAAATAGGCTTTAATGTCGCTGTGGATACCGTTGTTTTTACCAGAACCTTTGTTTCTGGAGCCGCCTCTACCATGATTTTGCCTTTCTCTATTGCGGTGGAGAATGTAGAAGGTGCCGATTTCTATGGCTTTAGCCAGATGGTGAAAGATGAAAATGGCAAATGGGCTGCAGGAATGTCAAAAGTTACCGGAACCCTGGAAGCCAATACGCCTTACCTGGTTGTGCCGAGCAGCTCAACACTCATATTCCACGGTGGCGTCACGCTGAATACGACGGGCGCGAAGGTGTCTACGGTCGATGCCTATCCGGAATGGGAATTCCGCGGTACATACCGTCATTTCGTGTTCGGCGAAGAGGGGCTTGCGGGTACAGCTTATGGTTTTGTCGCCAAGGATACCACGCTTAGCGGGAAGCATTTTGACGCCGGGCAGTTCGTGAAGGCTGGACCCAGGGCCTATATCCCTGCCATGCGTGCCTACCTGGTGTATAACGAGAGCAATGGCGGCGCGAAATCGGCAAGTGGTTTGGGCTATGGGACTGAATCCCTGCCAGAAACCATTGGGGTCGTGCTGATGGATGCCCAGGGGAACGTTACCGAAAAGGGAACGCTCAATACGGTTACCGGTCGGATCCATATGGATCGCTGGTTCGATGTCCAGGGTCGGGTGCTCAAGAACAAGCCCACAATCAAGGGCCGTTACTTGCATAATGGCCGTCTAGAAGTCGTAAAATAGTGCATTTTTAGCCCTGAAACAGCGTTTCAGGGCGATTTTTTTGCTTATAAAATAAAGTGTTTTAGCCTGTATTTTGCAAAACGCTTCAAAAGATAAAATTAATTGATTAAAAACTAAAT
>CACXMH010000071.1 GCA_902768715.1 Fibrobacter succinogenes
GGCGGAAGACTTCGTGGAGCGGGTGATGTATTCTTTACCCGTATTCGCATCGACGAACACGACCGGTTGATAGTTAGGGTGGATACCTTCTTTCATTTTTAAACTTCCTGTGAAGTAGTTAATTGGAGCACACAATTTAGAAGAATTAGGCCTTTTTGGCAAGCGTAGGCCTGCTTTTTTGTATCTTTAGGCCATGATTCGGAGCCGTTTTCCAAAAAGAATCGCCCACCCCGGGTACTGGAAGTTCCTCGGACTGTCCCTGCTTGTCGGGGCTCTTGCCGCCTGCAAGCCGGAGCCGCCTGTGGCGACCATCGTGGTCGTGAACAAGAAAATGCCCCTCACAGAATGGCCCGACAGCACCTACATCGCCGACCTGGATTCCATCCTGGCCCTGGAACCTATCAAGAAGAAGGACAAGAACCAGCCCAGCATCGCCATGAACACCTTCAAGGCGCCGAACTTTATACTGCCCTCTTCGGTGACGGGGAAAAAGCCCGAAAAAGGAACCAGGGCGGACCAGGGGACAAGGACCGGCAGCGGAAAACCGGGATCGGCAACCACTCAACCCCGCAAGGACAATTCCGCCGAAAATTTCGCGAACCAGTTCACCCAGGCCCTTTCTGCGTTGCAGTCGGACCCCAGCAATTCAAAGCTTTACAGGGTGGTGGAATCCAAGGACGGCGAGGACCTGTTCCAGCTTTTACGCCGGACCTACGGGGCGGGTGCCCAGAGCCTCCCCCGCTTTTACGTACTCTCTACCCTGCAATCAGTAAACCCCGGCGTGATGCTGGAGCACCTGAATGCCGGGGATAAGGTACGGGTACCAAGAATTTAGACGAGAGAACGGGCTTCGCCCTACAGACGAAAGACGAGAGATATCAAGTCTTAGAAAATTCAAACCCATTTTAAAAACAAAAAAGAACGCAGGGATTCTATTTCTGCGCCCTTTCGTCTCTCGTCTGTAGCGAGCTATGCGAGCGTTCTTTCGTCTAAAGTACGCCCTTGCTGCTGGGCACGCCCTTCACGTTGCGACTCGGTGCAACGGCCATGGCCACGGAGCGGGCAAAGGCCTTGAAGATACTTTCCAGGCAATGGTGGTTGTCGCTGCCGTAGAACAGTTCCACATGCAGGTTCATGCGGGCGTTCTCGCAGACCGTCTTGAAGAAATGCTCGAACATACTGGCCTCGATGCCGCCTGCCGTCTCGCCGGGAAGTTCCACCTTCCACACGAAACCGATGCGGTTGCTGAAGTCGATGCACACGCGGCTGAGGGCCTCGTCCATAGGGACAAAGTAGAAGCCGTAGCGTTCGATACCTTTCTTGTCGCCGAGGCATTCCACAAGAGCCTGCCCGAGCACAATGCCGATGTCTTCCATGCTATGGTGCATGTCGATAGCGGTGTCGCCCTTGCAGGTCAGGTCCAGACGGAAACCGCCGTGGACCTGGAACAGGTCCAGCATGTGGTCCAGAAACGCATTGCCGGAATCAATGACTCCCCTGCTGGCCTCGTCCAGATTGAGGCTCAGGGAAATGTTGGTCTCGCTGGTCTTTCTCTCGATCTTGGAAACTCGCATTATTCCGCTCCTTCGATAACTTTACCGCCAAAGACCCTGAACTTGGTGACCCGGCCGAATTTCATGCCGGGCAGCGGCACTTCCTTGCCGTTCAGGTAGAACTTGGAAATGGCCCTGGGTTCGCCCACCACCACGTACAGGGTGTCCGAAGATTCATAGACCATGCGGGTGCCGACCTTGGAAAGGTTGGATTCCTTGAGGAACGAGGTGTCGTCTTCGTTGTGCTTGATACCGATCCAGGTACGCATTTCACCAGAGGCCACCAAGATAAGCTTGGAGCTTGCGCCTGCCGGAGCGGCCTTGGCCTCTTCGGTCTTGGAATCGGACGAAAGGAATATGGTCGCCGAAGCGGGGCGGTCGGATTTCTTGATAGCTTCATCCACAACGGCCTGGCTGATAGGCTGGTCCTTGGCGGGAGCGGCCTTCGCCGTATCGGCGGGAGCGACCTGGGCAGCAGAGGTATCCGCATTCATGGAGTCGGCGGGAACGGCCTCGGCCCCTTCGGGCATTTCCGTGGGCGTCTCTACGGCGGGTTCTTCTTCCACCACTTCGGTCTTCACGGGTTCGGGAGCGCTCTGCGCAGGCGTCACGTCCTTGAGGAACTTGGAGGCGACCACCAGGGCAAGTCCAATAACCACGAGGATAATGACAATCACCTTCCCCTTGGAGCCACCCTCCCCTTCGGCAGATCCCGAAGACTTGCCCGGGTTACCGTCAGAAAGGTCCGTAAGGAGGCTTGCAAACTTGGAACCGTTCTCGGCAGCATACCAGTCCAGCACCCGCTTGGAATCCAGGCCCAGCTTGACGCTCACGGAGTTCAAATAGCCGCGCAAATAGGCCTGCACCGGAAACGCCTTCCAGTCGCCGGCCTCAATCAGGGAAATGTTCTTTTCGGACAAACGCGTGGCCGTGGCAAGGTCTGCCACCGTCATGGATTTTGCTTCGCGGGCGCGGGCCAGGTAGGCTCCCAGCCGTTCGTCGGGGCGTTTATCTTCAATAGGATTACTCATACCTTCACCTTCAAATTCTTAAGCATGTCTAGCGTGCGGGCTACAGGAAGCCCCACTACATTGTAATAGCATCCGCGGATAGAGCGGATCAGGCGGGCTCCGTTTGTCTGGATGCCGTAGGCCCCCGCTTTATCCATTGGGTCCAAAGAATTTACATATTCTTCCAGCTCCTGTAAGGAACAGTCCCTGAAAAACACCTCCGTTTCCTCTTGGGAAGCATCCAGGAGCATGCCCCCGTGGGCCACCGCCACACCGGTAATCACCTTGTGGGAGCGTCCGTTCAGGGACTGGAGCATCCGCAGGGCGTCCGCCTTGTCCTTGGGCTTTCCGAGAGGCTGCCCGTCCAGAAACACCAAAGTGTCAAAGCCCAGCACCACGGCGGAGGGGTCCTTCTTGGAGACCGCCAGGGCTTTTTGGCTTGCGTTTTCGCGAGGAAAGTCCAGGGGATTTTCGGCGGTGGGCTTTTCCTCTTCGCCCGACACCGAAACGCGGAACTTGACCCCGATCTGTTCGAGGATTTCGCGACGGCGAGGAGACCCGCTGGCAAGCACCAAGTCCACTGATTTCAAACACTCTTCCATAGCGCGGAGAAATGTAGTAAAATAGGGGCTAGGGGCTAGGATCTAGGGGTTCAAATTTTTGTTGGTTATATGCTATTACACCTTTAGTTCTTAAGGCAACGAACCGAAAAACCATAGTACTTGTAGTCATTGTACAGGAACGCATTGTCGCCGCTGTGTCTCAAGTCCACGAAGTATGCGTTGTAGCCATCGTTCTCCGTAGAACTGCAGAAGGTCGTGAAGTAGCCGTCGTTGTTGAAGTTGCCCTCGGGGTTCCTGTAGCCAGCAGGCAAGGCGGAAAACCCGAAGGCATCCATACCGTTGCCACTGCTACTCCACCCGGACATGGACTTGAGTTTTTGACCTGCCGTAGATTGACCGCCCACCGCCGTGAATAGGGCTTCCCATTCCGCTTGGCTGGGCAGATGCCAGCCGCTTGGGCAAACGCCTCGAACCAAGGTCGCTGAGCCCGCCGAAGCGACGCTACAAGTCTTGCCATAGCCGCAACCCTTGCCGTTCGTACTCCATGTGCCAACACTATCCATGGCTGCAGCCCAGGTATAAAGGCGACCGTACTTGTCGCAATACGTTGCAGTATCATTGTAGCAGTAGCTGTTCGGCATTTCGTAGTTCAGGTTCTCGGCCATCCAGGTCTGGGTGCCGATAACCACCGTCTTGTAGGTTTGACCGTCACGGGAATCCGTCAGAGTGCCGAAAGTGCTTCCGCTAGAAGATACATTACTGGAGGAACTTGTAGAACTCACTGTACTACTTGAAGCCTCTCCTTTCAAGCACCTGACCGAGATATAACCCCATCCACCGTCTTTATCATATATAAGGCTATCTTTATCAAAGGCGAGCTTGTAACTACCACCTTCACGCGGCGTCGAAAAAAAGAAGCGGGTGTCGTCACCAATATAACATTGTTTATCCCAGCAACTTCCGGCCGGGAGAGCCGCAAAACCGAAACGATCTGTCCCTCTGGAAGCGCCTACGCGCGTAGAATCCAAACTTCCGCCGTTAACGTTTCCGTCGCCTTCAATGATTACCGTTTCGCCTTCGGAAATCCAGCCTGTTGTGGCTTTCAAGCTGACGCCCACAGGTTCTCCGCCGTTATTTTTGGAAACATACGCAATCAGTTCTGCATAGTCCAAGGAATCAGGCAAACGCCATCCTGTAGGACAAATATTAGAACTATAAACCCTGGAACTATCTTCATCATAATTCCAGTAATTACCTGGGCCGTTGACGTAGCCGTTGAAGTAGTACAACCGACCGTACTTTTCGCAATTTTCTGCTTCTTTCATTGGGCACACCCCATACCCATCGTCGTAATTCAGGTTCTCCGCCATCCAGGTCTGGGAGCCGATAACTACCGTCTTATAAGTCTGTCCGTCACGGGAATCGGTCAGGGTACCATATTCAATGAGACTTGAGGCTGACGAGCCTTTCGACGAAGACGACTGGGTAGAGAAACTTTCAGGGGCGTCGGACCATTCCTCCACGGATTCCCATCGTTTGCTCGCGCACTGGACCTTTTCGCGGGTGTCCAGCAGGAACGCCTGATTGCCTTCGCGCTTTTCCGTGCAGTTGGGAAGGTTTTCCGCCGAGGCGAAGGTCGTGGCCATTTCCTGCCAGCGTTCCCCGTCGCACAGGAATATCGCCGAATCCGCCGTGGATATGGCCTCCACATCCACCAGTTTCTTTGTGCAGTTGGGCATGTCGTCGGCGGACTTGTAAACCTGAATGACGGACTGGTCCTTTTTCCACACGTTCCCGCTACACACGTAAACCGCGTACTCGCCAGAAACATAGGCGGAATCCCCCTCGTGACCCTTGGTACAGGCGGGCAGGTCATCTTCTGTCTTGACGGAGTCTATCAGGTACTTCTTTTCTTCCCACTTGCCGCTTCGGCAGATGTAGGTCTGGGAATTCTCGACCACAAGCACCGAATCCCCTTCGCGGTTCTTGCTGCAGTTGGGAAGGTCATCGATTGTCTGCACGCCACTTGCAAGGGATCCTTGCAGGGAATCCTTGGCAGAAGAACTTGCGGGAGCGGGGTCTGTCGAATCACCATCGGCAGATTCGGCAGGGGTCCACTTGCCGCCCCGGCATACATAGGACAGGGAATCCTCTTCCACGAGCACAGAATCCCCTTCACGGGCCTTGCTACAGTTAGGGAGGTCCTCGATGGTCGCCACGCCAACTTCTTCAGGAGTCAAGGCTTCCTTGCCACCGCCGGAATCGCCGCAGGCTGTGAAAAGCATGGCGAACGCGCCCACGAAAAAAAGTTTCCCCTTAAGCAAAGTCCCCTGATTCATAGAATTACCCCTTTTTTAGACCTAATTACAACTGATTGGCGTCCGCAACAGCCTGATATTTCGTATGGCAAAACCTCCAATCATTTTGCCGCCGCTGACGTACAGCGTTGCAGGCTGGCTCGTGCCACAGGCATTGTATGTTTCAGACATAAATTCTCCATCAACGGTTCCTTCCCAATCAAAAATTCCTACATCGGTGTTGATTAGCACGCCAATAGAGACCGTTCCATGGCTGGAATCATAGGTGTAACCGTCCCCAACAATCTGGTAGGTGTAACCCGGTGTCAGCGTGAAGGAGTACAAGGCTTGCAGATACCAATCATAGACAAATGGTTCTTCTACATAAAAACCCAGCACATATTCGTAATCATCGTTCAAGTCCAGCTTGACCCAGCCATCCCAGCCATAAGTAGTAGAACTGAGATTTTGGGTAGTCCACCCGCAGGATGTCAAGGACGAACAGTTGTCAAAGACCCCGTCACCGCCCAGCACATCGGTTCCACTGATAACCACGGTTCCCGATGACGAACTGGATGTAGGTGTTATTACCGACTGTCCGCTACCGCAAGTTGTGTAAGTCGATGGATTCTTGGAGAACACGTTGTTCTTTACCCAGTTGCCGCTGGCAGAGTAGTTCCATGCACCGGCAGTAGTGAACATGGACGCCCCCTCGGCCTTGTCCGATACCGCCCAGTTGGCAGAAGACAGTTTGTACGTATCCAGCCAGGTCTGCCACCCAGAATTGGTGCCCGCGACAGAACCGTCTCCGTCGGCGTTTATAGTTCCCCATTCCGAAACAAATACGGAGAGCCCCGCATTCATGGCCTCCACGGCATTGGCCCCCTCAGAAGAAGTGGAGTGAGTTCCCGCATAATAATGGAAGGCATACGCCACGTTGGCATCGTTGATCGGGCTACTTATGGCGGCATTGGGTTGCTGGTCCCACATCGGGGTTCCCACAATAACCAGGTTGTCCGAATACTGGCGTATAGTTGCAATCACCTGGGTGGCATAGTTCTTGATGGTGCTCCAGCTCATGAAACTACCACCGCAGTTCGTCGAGCCACCTACAGCACAGGCCGGCTCGTTGAAGACTTCAAAAATCACGTTGTCGTAACCGCCCCATTTCTGGGCCATTCGACTAAAAAATGATTTTGCGTTGGCCACATTTTCGTTGGCAATGTGGGAATGATAGTCAATAATTACATAAATGTCGTTGTCGATGGCTGCCTGCACCACGTCGTCCATCAGTCCCTGATAAAACGAGGTTTTCGTAAAGTAGTTGCCGTATCCCCAATCTCCATCGACGCCCATGGCTGCGCGAATCAGTTCAATGTTCAATTTTTGCACCAGCCCGTTCACGGTGGATTTCGACCAGTATTTGCTCTGTGCACTGTCCATACTCCAGAACAGGCTCATCCCACGGACTTGCACTTCGTGACCCGAAGTGGAGTAGTCGTTGCACGTTCCATAGATTCGGCCCTTCCCGCTAGAGTTTGTCCCTACTTTCAACTCGCCGTACTGGCTTACAGGACCTGGCCCCACCCTCGGGCTGAAAGAAGCCATAGAAGTACTGGACTTGACCGAAGTACTTGAATTAATCGAGGAACTAGACCTGAACGAAGAACTGGGCACAGACGAACTAGAGGATTCGTCATCGTCCATTTCCGTAGAGCCGCTACTTTCCGTCTTTTTCCCTTCATCAGCAAAGCTCGACGTCGGTTCTTTCCCATTTTCAGAGGCTTGCACCTGCATTTTTTCCGTCCAAGCACCATCGTTGCAAACATAAACAGTCGATTCGCTATTGGCGTAAGCTTCATTTCCTTCCCTAGAAGGCGTACAGTTAGGAAATTCGTCATCTGATTCAAAAACCGCAAGAGGTTGCCCCATTTCCTTCCAGATTCCATCCTCGCAAACCTGCATTTGATAGTTTCCATCTTCTTCAGTCACGAACAGGACGTTTCCCTCCCGTTTGGGAGTGCAGTTGGGCAGGTCGTCAACGGAGGCGACAATATTTTCGCCATCCGTTTTTCCGTTAGCCGCCGTAGTCCCGGAGCCCCCGCAACCTGTAACGACCGTGGCAACCAAACAAAATCCTGCGAGTAAAAGCCTATTTGCTCTCATATTAGCCCCTGTTTTTGCACCACTTGGCGGCTGGATCCGCCTATAGCTCTATTGGCAACCACTGTTTGTAACTGCAACGGAACCTCTCGCGGGTACCCAGTATGAACGCCTGGTTACCTTCGCGGTTGTCGGTACAGTTGGGAAGATCGTCTAAAGAGGTGTAGGTCGTGGCCATTTCCTGCCAGCGTTCCCCGTCGCAGCGATACAGCAGGGAATCGGCCGTAGATATGGCCTCAACGTTCACAAGTTTCTGAGTACAGTTGGGCATGTCATCGGCGGACTTGTAAACCTGCACGATGGACTGCTCCTTTTTCCACATGTTTTCAATGCACACGTAAACCGCATACTCGCCCGAGACGTAGGCAGAATCTCCCTCGTGTCCCTTTGTGCAGGCGGGCAGGTCGTCTTCGGTATCCACGGAATCAATCAGGTATTTCTTTTCTTCCCACTTGCCGCTCCGACAGATGTAGATTATGGAATCTTCGTCCACAAGCACGGAATCCCCTTCGCGGTTCTTGCTGCAGTTGGGAAGGTCATCGAGCGATTCCACGGTGTTTATTGGGGACGACTTAGGCGATTTGCCATCGGCTGGGGTTTCGGAGTCTTCATCCACAGAACCGTCCTGATTTTTTTCGCTCCTCCACCTGCCTTCCTGACAGATGTAGGTCAGGGAGTCCTCGGCAACAAGCACAGAATCCCCTTCGCGGTTCTTGCTGCAGTTGGGCAGGTCCTCGAAAGTTTCGGCGCTCGAAACTGAAACCGGCTGGGTGCCCCCGTCGCCGGAATCGCCGCAGGCCGCAAAAAACAGGGCGATAATACCCGCAGGCAATAAAACATTCTTGACAAAAAACCTTGACATTATTCGAATCCTCCGTATAAGTCGATTAATAAACCTCGCACTGTATCTCTGCCGTTGTCGTAATTTCCGTTTGCGAACTCTCTTTACAATAAGACTCGGGCAAGTCAATTGAGATGTAACCGCCGAGTATATATGTGGTCCCTTCTATGGAAACCACTGTGCTATTATCTCGACCTGAGCAGCCCATAGTGCAGCCACTTCCCCACTGCTTATTTATTTCAAAACCGAGCACGTGGGTCCCTGCCGGGATTGTGACGTAACCAAGGCGCTCTGTAAATACAATAGACACTCCCGTTACCTTGGGGCATGCTACAAACATAGAGTCTCCCGAAGAGTCCCATACCTTAACATGCGGGCTCGCAGAGGTAATGCCATCTTCGCTAAACTCAACAGATGCCGTTGTATCGTTCACGGGTTGTGCACCAATCCATTCGTATTCCGTAATGGGATTTGGGGAATAACACCCCTTTACCGTCCACGTTGCATCACTTCCATAGTCAACGAGTTCGCCCTTGTCGGCAACGCAAGAACAGTCTCTCAATTTATTGGGCCGGACATTTAAGAGATTCGATGCCCTGCACTCGACTTTTTGCGTCGGCATGGCAGAAAATGTAAGAAAGTCGTCAAATTGACCTTCATCTGGGTAGGCGACTCGCACCGTTGCGCTTGTTGTGCCGTATGTTGTGACGTAATCTATTCCAACAACTTCTCCCGCTTCGGATTCAATAGAAAACCACGACTGTTCTGCCAGGGCTTGAGTCAAGCCGGAAACACTCCAGTTCAACGTATCTCCCTGATATACCCTAGAAGAAGTATCCGGTGAACAGGAGAATGTTTTTGTTGTACTTACAGGAATGTTGCACTCTACCCCTGTAGCGCTATAATAAAGGTTTGGAGTTGTTTTGCTATATAGCGACGAAGTTATTGGAATTGGAATAGAGTAGTAATCCCATCCCATTCCGGAACTGTCGCTCTTGACATCTGGCGTATAAAACGTGACGACCACATCCACCGTCTTTCCAGAGGATTCCGCAAGCCACGTTCCCCTTGTATCGAAGGTAAATTTTTCAAAAAAACCATAAGTGTTTACCGTACTAGCAGTGCTACTTACATTGCTATTGCTAAGAGGAATAATTGGACGGGCACTCTTCTTTTCCTTGGAGAAAACCTCCGTTCCTGGAACCCACACCCCATTTGAGGCATTGTACTTGGCTATAAGAACGCCATAGAAATTCCATGCGTCGGGGCCAGTAATGGCGGTTTCTGCCTGGGCGAAGGCCAAGTATAGTTCCTGTGTACTGGTTGCCGAAATTTTCAGCGGAACGACATACCCAAAGTTTCCCCACCCGTGGTCAGGACCGGCCGTTGCTGTCGTATAGTGGACAGAGCCGCAGGATGTTTCGTAGGTGAGTTCTTGAGAACCGGAAGACTGAACATCTCCGTTCTTGGAAGAAGATGAACTACTGGACACAGAACTACCGGACACTGTATTATTGGACACAGCTGACCATTCCTTCACGGCTTTCCATTGCTTGCCCGCACACTGGAACTTTTCGCGAGTATCCAGCAAGAACGCCTGATTGCCTTCGCGCTTTTCCGTACAGTTGGGAAGTTTTTCCGCCGAGGCGTAGGTCGTGGCCATTTCTTGCCAGCGTTCCCCGTCACACAGGAATATCGCGGAATCCGCCGTTGACACGGCCTCCACGTTCGCCAGTTTCTTTGTGCAGTTGGGCATGTCGTCGGCGGACTTGTAAACCTGAATGATGGACTGTTCCTTTTTCCATACGTTTCCGCTACACACATAGACCGCATACTCGCCCGAAACGTAGGCGGAATCACCTTCGAGCCTCTTGGTACAGGCGGGCAGGTCGTCTTCGGTCTTGACGGAGTCTATCAGGTATTTCTTCTCTTCCCACTTGCCGCTCCGGCAGATGTAGGTCAGGGAATCTTCGACCACAAGCACCGAATCCCCCTCGCGGTTCTTGCTGCAGTTGGGAAGGTCATCGATTGTCTGCACGCCTTCAGCAAGGGATTCTTGCAGGGAATCTGCGGCGGACGAACTTGCAGGGCCTGTTTTGGTCGAATCGCCATCGGCAGATTCGGCAGGGGACCACTTTCCGCCGTGGCATACATAGGCAAGGGAATCCTTGCCCACTAATATGGAGTCACCCTCACGGGCCTTGCTACAGTTGGGCAAATCTTCTGGCGATTCTGAAAAGCTTTCGGATGTTTTTGGGGCGTTTACACTATCCTCGCTACTTGAATCTCCGCAAGCACCAAAGAAAAGAGCAAAAATGGCCAAAAAAGCAAACAATCCATGGGAAATTTTTTCTAGGCGCATAATTTCTTTTCTCCTCTGTTAC
>CACXMH010000072.1 GCA_902768715.1 Fibrobacter succinogenes
GAGAAGTGACCGTGGGCCACATACTGACGGGCGGCGAAAATGGTGCGGGCAAAACCCATGCGATAGACGAGAGCGTCAAGGCGGGTTTCCAGAAGAATCATCAGGTTGTCACCGGCAGAACCTTCGCGACGGTTGGCTTCTTTGTAAGCCTTGGCCAACTGGGCTTCGGAAATGTTGTAGGTGAAACGGAGACGCTGCTTTTCCACCAACTGCTGCTTATAGACGGAAGCAGACTTCTTGCGGTTCTGACCATGCTGGCCAGGAGCGAAGTTGCGGCGGTCAAGGGCCTTTTGAGTTTTCTGGGAGACGGCAACGCCGAGAGAGCGTGCGACTTTACCTTTAGGTCCGCGGAAGGACGACATATTGTACCTCGTAAGGAAGCTCTTTGGTTATGCTTGCAAATTGGCAGAGCTTGGCGCGACTTGCAAGAGTGAGCCCCAATAATAGAATTTTGGGGCGCTAATTTCAAGGGCCTACTTCACTACGATGTGCAAAGTATCCCGTTTTTGGGGGTCCAGAAGGCTTTCGGCGATGAGTTTTGCGGTACTTCCGGAGCCTCCAATAATGGTCAAAATCTTGGCGTCGCCGGTATTGTCCGTAGATTCCACCTTCAGGTTGTTATTGATGTTGCCTTCGCAGCTCGTGTAATCCACATTGCCGAAAACCATCCAGTCCCCGCAGGGGATAAACCAGTTCACCGCCCCGTTTTTAGTGCTTGTGGGGCTAGATTCAAATGCAATGTCGTCCAACTTCAGTTCTTGGTTCTCGCTTACTTTCAGGGTGTCCAGCGTTTTCTTGGCCTTGGCGTCGTAGAAACTGAACTTGGTAAGCGAACCCGGACGCTTGACCAGGGTGTAAAGTTCCAATTCCTTGGTGTCTGGCGTGTTTTGGCTGTTTTCCATTTTGAAATGGAAATAGACAGGGCCGTCATTGGCCACTTTATAGCCCAAATTTTCCTCGGAAAGCGTCTTGAGGATCTTGCCGCCCTTGTCGAGAACGCTGTAGTCGATAACGGTAAACGGTTTTGCGGCGCGCTTGCCGTACCCCTTGAATCTGTGTTCTACCACCAGGGTGTCGCCCTTCTTGTAATCGCCGATCCAGACATACTGGTCTTGCCTCAGTTCAAAAGCCTCGATTTTTGTGCGGGTCTTTTTCAGGAACTCTCCTGCACTGGGGAGGGAGTCGGGGTGCGCGAAGTATTCCCCCTGAGAAAGCTTGCGGTTGCTCAACTGTAGAGTAAAGGTCGCATAGGGGCCTGTTTGATAGTTGGAAATTTTTTCGGGAACCATTACAAGTTTCCAGTGGGTGGAATCATCGGTAAGCATTGTGTTGCTCAGGGTGTCCTTTTCTGAAACAATGGACTTGTCTTCTTCCAGTAGATTCAGTTGGTTAATCCAGTCTCCTTCGGCTTTGATGGTAACGCTGTGTCCTATGGCTGCAGCAAAGTTGAACTGGACGCTATCGGGGGAATTCCCTATTTTTAGTATTCCCTTCAAGTTTTCCTGTAGGGAAATGTTTATTGTGCTGGAATCTCCGGTATATTTGAAATAACCGTTATCTAAGTGGGAATACATACGCAGGTGGGCCTTGTCGCTGAAGGCTGCCTGAAGGTTTACATAGTAGTAGCCATCTTTAAAAATGGCAAATTGATTCCTGATGAGTTCGGCTCCGTTGCCGGGAATTACAAAACCGTCGAATTTGCAGTTGCTCGTATTGCCGGCTTCGCAGGTGGGCAACATGGGGTGCATGGTTTGCCCAAGCTCGCTCATCACACGCATGGTGTCATTTGCCATGCCGCTAGTGGCAGCCCAGATGCTTATGCGGTCTCCTTTTTTCAAATTTCCGAGGAACAGATTGATTTCTTTTGTCAGGGAATCGATACAAAGGGTCTTTTCGGGGCATTCCGCCTTGCCGGAGGAGTCGATTACGGGCCGCTGGATATAGATGTTGGTGGTATCGTCCATAACGACATTGTCGTCGTAATCAATGTCGGCACGGTTGCTTGTACCCGAACTGGAATAGAAGGAACTGTCGGCGTACTCGCCGTTGCCGCTGTTTATGTCCGAAGTGTTGGTGTGGCTCGAATCGCTGCAAGCGAGGAGTGACAGGGCTGTTGCGGAAAGCAGGGTAAAGAACAATCTTTTCATCGTAGAGCCGTCCTAGTTCAAGATGTAGAACTTCTGTTCTGCGCTAAAGGCTTCGCCATTCACCTTCAAGGTGTACTTGCCCGTGGGGAACTCGTGGGCTTTGAACTTGAAGTGTGTCGTCTTTTCGCCGGCAAGTTCTCGGGCGGCAACCATGAGCATGCGCCGTCCGAACTCGTTGACGATTTCAATCTGTACAAATTGCGGATAACCTACTGTCAAATCAAAATCGCATTCCAGGGAGTAGATATCGATATGTACCTTGGTCAGCGTGTAGCCGCCTTCCATCACGTCGCCACTTACGGAGCGGGTGTTGTCGAAGTAGCCCACATAAAGTGCCGGAGCGAGAGCTTTACTCTGGTTGTGGGAATGGATGATTGTTTCCCCGGGGTCAACGGCGGTAAGAATCAGGGTGTACATGTTGGAGGGGTGTTTCCTCTTGAAGAACTCCGTCAGGGTAGGAGTGCGCAGGAACGCTCCCAACGGGGCCTTGGGGTTCAGCGTGATAAGTCCCAAGAAGTCGGCGTGCTTGGTATCCACGCCACCGCCGGAGTTCTTGCGGATGTTGAAGTGTCCACCGGGCTGGGGAAGGTTCGCAGGAGCGTTTTCCCAGGTCAGTTCGTCGCCGCGCCAGTCCACGCCCAGCTTACCTTCACCGAAGTTCATGTCACGGGAGGTTTCCTTCAAGCCGAATATGTTGAATTGAACAGGCTTCTTGAGAGAATCCGTATTGTATTCCAGCTTGAGGGCTGCGTCAAAGAGAGGTCCTGGCAGGGCGGACAGGTCGAACTTCAGGTAGATTTTGCCTGCGTCGTTGGTGTCGTTTGCCACCCTGAGGGCTGCGTCCGTATTGTGAGGCGTAAAGTTGTCGAAGGACGAAATCCAGGTATCTACGCCCTTGCCGCTGGGAGCTCCATCGCCCGTGTTGTCGAAGGTGGTGTATTTCTTGTCGAATACATAGACCTTGCCCGTGTCGGCGCCGGTCTTGGTACCGTCGTCGGCCTTGAAAATCAGGTTGTAGCGTCCGCTTCCGGTAAAGGAAACGTCGGTCTCGTATTCGGCGGTATCGGAGAAGATGACCTTACCTGGGCCTACACCTTTTTTCCAAAGGACCGGGTCCCTGCAGAGACCGTTACCGCGGCCGTCGTCTTCGACGGTACCTACCAGATGGATCTTGCCGGGCTGCACCACGATCATCTCGTCGGCGAAGGAGACCTTCGGGGCTTCGTTCTGGCCCTGCTTAGGAGCGTAACCGGTGTAAAGGGCCATGTTCACGCCGCCGGTGCTGTTCTTTTCAAGGTCCGTGTCCGTGAGGGCGTAGATGGCAGAACCCATGCGGGATTCTTCTACAATCTTCTTGTAGGGGTTTCCGCGGGTAAGAACTTCCTTGAGGCCCTCGATGGAAAGGCTTCCGTTGTCATTGATGAACATGGGAGTGGTCTTTGCCTTGTCGCTTGCGATGACCAGCACGCCTAGGAGTTCGGCGGAACCTTCGTTGAAGTTTTGCAAGATGGTGTTACCGTCTTTGGAGGTAAGTCCCAGAATCCAGATGCTTCCGCCGTTGTTCTGGATTTTTGCGCCCTTGGTGTCGGAGAACAGGGAAACCTGGCGGCCCCAGAGGTGTTGCTGGTTAATCTGGATAGAACCTACCGCAACGTCTTCCATGTAGATGTCGCCTACGCCCAGCTCGTTGGTCTCGAAAGACTTGAACATCATGTTCTTGAGGAGCACGGCGCGCTTGCTCTTGTGGATGATTCCGTTTCCAAATTCAGAGAAGCGCTCGATGGTGATTTCGTTGAAGGCTCCGTCTTCGATAATGAACTTGCCCTTACCGTCGATGCGGCCTTCGGTACCGAGAATCCGGCGGATACGGTTTCGCAGGTAGATGTCGCGGTTGATGGTCCAGCGGCCTCCCGGCGGGAAATAAATCGTTTCGGCACCGTCGTCGATAGCGTCTTGTATGGCCTTGGCGTCGTCGGAGCCGGTGTTCATCTTTCCGCCGTAGTCTCCGGCAATGGTAATCCAGGAGTCGGACTTCTGGTCGTTCAGGTTCGGGGTCTCCGCCACCGGAAGCCTCATGGACTGCTTGGGACTGTGGCAAAGCTGGTGAGAAGCCTGGGTCACGAATTCCACGATCTCGTTTCCGACGTAGATTTCGGTAACGGCCTTAGGGGTGCTCTTGATTTTTTCTTCGAAACGGCTGGTATTTACGGAACGGGCAAACAGCATGCCTTCGTTCTCGATGGCTACTGCAGGCTTGGACTTGTTGACACGGTTGTATTCCAGGGTGGCATCTACCAGGACCATGGAAGCTCCGTCGCCGTGGTTGAACACTGCCGGCACGTCTCCCTTGAAGCGGAGTCCGCGGCTAGACACTACCTGACCGTCGTTTTCCAGGCCGTGCTTCTTTTGACCGCCCAGGGTCACGTGCTCCAGGGTGACGCTGTTGGTCTTGCCGGCAACATAGACGCCGGTTTCAAAACCCTGGATTTCTACGTTTTCGAGAAGGAGGGGGCCGATATTTTCGGTGTGGCCCAGGTCAATGCCGTAAATGCCCAGGCTGTCGCCGGAATACACCTTCACGTTCTTGATGGTGCCCTGCTGGGCGGCGTTGAAACGGATACCTACGGCACCGGCGTTCTTTTTACCCGTGCGGATGGTGATGTCACGGATGGAGTTCCTGGGCTTGAGCCCCGGGCCCTCGCCGGTAAACAGCACCGGGGCCGGGAAATCGGGATTGGTGAACCCCTGGCATTCGTCGGCCAGGGCGATAATGGTGCCGCCGATGCTTGCACCCTGCAAAATGGTGCGGCTGTAGGCCTGTTCCGGCTTTTCGCTGGCGGGCCAGGTCAGGGTGTTGGTCACCTTGTAGATGCCATGGGGCAGGTATATAATGTAGTCGCCATCGGGGTGGTCGTTCAGCGCTTTCTGGATAGCCTCGGTGTCGTCGGTCTTTCCGTCGGCCTTGGCGCTATAGGGGGCCTTGGTCACATCGACGACGTTGGAACCCAGAGGGAACGTCACCTGGGAAAATGCCGTGGTGGTCACGCTTAAAATCAGGACAAGACAAAACGAAAAAACACGAAACATGAAAACCTCGTTATACGCCCTAAAATTAAGTTTTTAAGGGCGTTTTTTGGAAATGCTTGTCTTGAAAAGCACCTGTTCTAGGGCTTGTCTTCGCACTTTTCGTACACGAAGGGGTTGTGGTCCCCCTGGACCTTGAAAATGCGGCGGTCCCGTTCGCATTCCTTTTCGGTGACGGGGTACATCTTGTCCCAGGCCTCGAACAGCTTGCGGTCCTGGCTAGAAAGCTTGATTCCGTAGGTCTTTTCCATGTAGAAATGCACTCGTGCGATAAGCCCGCGGACCTCTTTTCTCGGCTGGGCCTTTTTCAGCTTGAAATCCACGATGGTTTCGCACTCCCCGTACATGGGCTCTGGATTGTTGGTCCACTGGGAATACATAAAGTTGCTTCGGTCCCCGTTGATTTCGCCGATGGCGGGGTACAGGTTGTGCAAATCTCCTTCCAGAATTTTGAATAAAGTATCGTTTGCGCTGCAGTTCTTGCGGCCACCGTCCTTCCAGCAGGGCATAAAGTGCCCCATGTTGTGGGCGGTCACGATATGCTCCCATTCCACGGTCTCTGCACGCTTGAAACTCTTGCGCCGTGGATTTTCCCTGGGCTTAAAGTTGCAGGTGCTGTAGTCCACCTTCTTCTTGTCGTTGTACTTGCAGCCGCAATAGAGGGTCTCTTGCAGGTCGCCGTAGTAGATGCGTTTCATCTGCTGGCCTGCACCCCGGTAATTGTAGTGCTGTGGGGGTGGTTCCTTATCGACGGCGGCAAGGGAAAAGGAAAATGCCAAAACCGCAAGCACAATGGAGTGCTTCGCCGCCTGCCGGAATGTGGAAATAAAAAACATAGGTGTGTTTTGAATATAGATAAAAAACTACATTTGTGCCCATGAATTCCGCAGGCATGCAATATCTGGAGTCGAGGCTGATGTTCGGGATGGTTCCCGGGCTTGAATCCACCTTCAAGATTTGCGAGGCCTTGGGTAACCCGCAAGAATCTTTTTGCACTATCCATGTGGTGGGCACCAACGGGAAGGGCTCCTGCAGTTATTACCTGGCGGGGGTGCTGCAGGCCCACGGAATCAGGACTGGCCTCTACACCAGCCCGCATCTCATAAGCCTGCGGGAACGGATTCGGGTGAACGATACGCCCGTATCTGATGCCGACCTGGACCGGCTCTTTTTGCAGGTGAAAGCCGCCGCCGAAATCGCCCGCGTTGAGCCTACATTCTTCGAGGTAGTTACCGTGGCCGCCTTCCTCTACTACAGGGAGCAGGGCGTGCAGGTGGCGGTTCTTGAAGCGGGCATGGGCGGCCGTCTGGACTCTACCGCTGTTGCCTGCGGGAACATTGCCGTTGTCACCAGCATCGGGCTGGAACATACGGAGGTCCTGGGGGCTACCGAAAGCGCCATTCTGCGGGAGAAAATGGGGGTGATGCCGCAAGGGACGGCACAAGGGCCTGATGGGACTGCGCAGGCCAAGACCTTCATCGTGGGCGGCCTTTCTCTGGAACTGCTGCAGGAGGCAAGGGACTTCGCCGCCGCGGTCGAGGCGGAAATTCTGGTTCCCGAAATCCGCGAAGACATTGAACTGCCCAATTTGGGCCGGCATTATGTGGAAAACGCAAGCCTCTCCCTTGCTGCAGCGGAACTGTTCTTGCGGCAGGCGAGTGGGGACTTTCCGGATGCACAGCCCTACAGCGATGGCCTTGCCCTGGAGACTTTAAAAAAACGCTCCTGGCCCGGACGGATGCAGCAACTTTTTGACGGCGATGGAACGCTTCGCTTTATTCTGGACGGCACCCACAATTCCCATGCGGCAAGACGCCTGGCCGAAACTCTGGACCGCTACTTTCCGGGCCAAAAGTTCCCTTGCGTCTTTGGTGCCCTCAAGGACAAGGATGTAGAGGAAATGCTCAGGTTTCTTGTTCCCTATGTTTCGGAGTGGCACCTGGTCCGCACTCCCTACGAGCGTTTTCGCGAACCGTCGGAAATCGCCGGCATCTTGGAGAAAATGGGGGCGGTAGTCGCCTCTACGGGACCTCTTTCCCGCGAGGTGCTGGACAGCGTTTCGGACAAAGTAAAAAGGCCCGCGCTAGTGACGGGGTCTTTGTACATGATAGGGGAGGTCATCGACCTCCTGAAAAATGACTTTGAAGGTCTCGCTTTTTTCCGCGGCCTCACGAAAGCCACCAACGAACACCGGTAGCAGGCTACACGAATTTGTCATCCTCGCGACCTGTGGTGAGCGAAGTCGAACCAAGGCGAGGATATCCTTGCCTTGGTTCGACTTCGCTCACCATCCTCGCATCCTTCCTTCGTCATCCTCGCGAAGGCGAGGATCCGCTATCTTCTCGGTCGGGGAACTCTTTTAACAAATCTTTCCCTCGATGTGTACATCCCTCGCTCGCAGATTCATTTCATTCGACTGTTCTCTCGGGAAGCACACATCTCGGTCAAAAAACAAGCGTTGGTTCTGGCATACAAGTGCTTTTTCGGGTAGGAATATTTACTATAGGTCCGACCTGTTATTGCAGGAGGAAACTCTTGTGACTGTTAGTCCCTGCGAGTTTCCCCCGAGATGCATCTCGGCCCAAAAAAACACCCAAATATTCCAACTTGGAATATCCAAAAATGAAATTTTTCTCAAAAAAACTTGACTTTGTTTTTTTTGTATTTACATTCAACATAAGAAGTTTGACAGGTCGCGTTTCATGGGGAATGCGGTTAGAAAGGGTGGAAAAACATGAAAAAAGAAATGAAAAATGTCATTGCGGTCTTGCTGAATGCAAGTGTGGCGGTTTCTCTGGGCGTTTTCCTCGCCGCTTGCGGTGATGACAGCGGCAGTAATTCCAACACCGACGAAAGCGGCATGGAGTCTTGCACGGTCACGAAGAGTGCCGACAGCACATCCTACGTGCTCAAGTGCCCCGATGGCACTGAGGTGGAAATCCACGACGGCAAGAACGGTGTCGCAGGTAAAAACGGCGTTAGCGATACCTCGGCCGCTGCGGGGGCGGGTTGCACCGTAAAGGAACTGGAAGGGGGTTCCGTTTCGTTGGAGTGCCCCGATGGCACCAAGTTGGTATTCGGCGAAGACGGCAAAATTGCGGGCAAGGGAAGTTCCTCGTCGGCCACGGGAACATCCTCGAATTCCGGCGGCGACTCCTCAAGTTCGGCCAAGCCAAGCGGTAATTCCTCCAGCAGCCAGGCTGCTACAGGCAAGACCCAGGGCTACGTGCAGTTCAACAGTGACACATATGGCTCCATTGAGGAAGTCTCTGGCGCGGGAATCTATCTCTTTGATGCGGATAACCAGGCGAAAACAGCGATGGTCACGGTCTATGCCGATTCCCCCGACTCCTTGCAACTGACTCTGGATCGGCGAGACCTGTATTTCTATGCCCCTCTGCCTATGATAGCTTATGGGACGGATTCCGAGAAAGCTCTCTTTGTCGATAGCGTTAGTAAACTCGTGGCGAAATACATGGACCCGAGCACAGGTGTTGCGAAATTCGATAGTGCGACTGTAAATCTGACAAAGGACACGGTCTTTACCAGAGGCAGTTGTTCCATTTCTTTTGGAAGGGATACATATTACGATTTGGTTGACAAGGCCGTCATTACTTACAGGGATAATCACCTGACTGGGAGTGGGTTGGTTATGGTGCATGTCAGGTCTCTTAAAGTTGTAGATCAGTCGACGTATGGATCGGCCTACGACATTCTGGATGAAGGAAGGTATATCCCCCTGTACCCTGTCGCTGGAGGTGAACCCTATGAACGCATAGGGTTTGTCGGGTTTACCCTGGGTGAACCCGGTGACGGAGAAGTGAAAGTTGAAGACGGTGGAAAGATAGAGGCCATTTGTGACACCATCCGTTATCAGGGAAATGTTAGTGTGATTTATGACGATGCGACCTGGAAAAAGAGTGAATTCTTCGGGATGACCTGTGAACCGGGCAAGGTGTTGAGCGGTGAGGTATATCCGGACCGTCTCTATGTGTGCGAAGATGGTTTTTTTAGGGCGGCGACGGATATAGAGGCAGACTTGGGAAAAATCTATGTCGAAGTTTGTCCGAATGATGGAAGTTTGCTGACAGGAACATCTGGAGAGAAATATGCATGTGGAGATGGAGCGATTCGTACACCGACGGATATAGAAATAGACTTGGGTAAAGTCTATTTTGGAGTTTGTCCGAATGATGGCAGTCTGTTGACCGGAACATCGGGAAAGAAGTACGTATGTGGAGACGGGACGTTCCGTGCGGCGAATGAGCGGGAGATATCCATAGGTAAGGGTTGTACGGATGGTAATCTGAATGAGGAATATGGGGAGTATACATGTATGTTTGCCGGGGCATGGGGGATGGATGCAGGATCATTTACAGACCCTAGGGATAATCAGACCTACAAGACTGTAAAAATTAGCACACAGATCTGGATGGCAGAAAACCTAAACTACGCAATAGAAAATAGTTGGTGTTATGACAATGATGCCAGTAATTGCACCAAGTACGGCCGACTTTACACCTGGGCAACCGCTGTGGGCAAGGCCGAGGACGAGTGCGGTTACGGTCACGACTGCACCACCCTGGGTACGGGCAACGTGCAGGGAGTGTGTCCCGCAGGCTGGCATGTTCCTACACAGGATGAATGGAACGCTTTGTTTGATGTAGTTGGTGGAAAGGATGTAGCTGGCAAGATGCTCAAGTCGATGAATGTCTGGCCTTTTCTCCAAAATAGTGAGGATGCTTTCGGGTTCTCGGCGCTTCCTGCCGGCTACAGGAGCTTCAGTGGGAATTACGACAAAGAGGGTAACGACGCGTTCTTCTGGAGCTCTACGGAGATCAATAATGGCGAAGCGTGTTTTATGTACTTTTATAGTAACACTTGGGATGCGGGAGAATCCGATAGGCCAAAGGACACGGGGAATTCTGTCCGTTGTCTCAAGGACTAGTATATGGGGGCTTGAATTTAAGAGTTAGGCCCGAAGTGACAAGGTTCCATATAACTATGAAAAAAGAATGTTTATATGTGAATTTTCAACTACTACGAAAGGAAACGAAATGAATCTTTTTAAGAAATTAAAGTGCTTTATAAGCGCTCTATTTCAAAAGAGAAAAAAGAAGCAGGCCCTGGCTAAGCGCCTTGTGGATATTGACAAGGATTTTGAATAAAAAAGGAGTATAACTATGGCTAGCATTGATGATTATAAAGTTCCTTCTACGCAAGGCTGCAGTGGGTACGATTGTAGCGGTGAGCACAATCAAAAAAATGAAGAAAATGAATCATCCGTAAGCAAGAAAAATTTCTCTACCCATCCGGAAATGGTTCCCTCCGGTGCCCCTTGTAAAAATACGGAAGAGAATGATGAAAAGGAAATGCCTACAAGACCAGATAGCTGGAAAGATGCGGAGAAAATGAAGCGTTTGGACAAAGACGCGTCAGATCAATCTTCTGGGCCATTGCACGCTGTAAATCCGCAACAACCTAAAAACGGTTCACCTGATAAGGGGGGAGGTGTACCGCCTACACAGGGATGTTATCCTAAGGTGTAAAAGTTTCTATTG
>CACXMH010000073.1 GCA_902768715.1 Fibrobacter succinogenes
CTTGCCGAAGCTGAAGCTCACGTTCAGGGAGCACTGGAACTCGTTCATGAGCTTGCCCTTTTCGCCGGCCTTGATCTTCTGCTGCTTCTTTTCAATCTTTTCGTCACCCTTCTTGCCTACCAGGACTTCGGCTTCGCACCAGCCACCGGTAGCCTTGGCAACCACTTCCTTGCCGTCGGTAGAGACCAGCTTGATCTTGGAGGGATCAAGTTCGGTGTTGTTGCCGGTAGATGCCCAGAACTGGAGTTCGCCGGAGAGAGAACCCGGAGCAATCTTGATGGTGGGGAAAGCCATGACGTAGCCCCACTTGTCGATACGGCGGTTCACCGGTTCGCCAATCTGTTCACCGAAGATGAGGAAGTAACCGCGGGTGCCGATACGGCTCTTGTTCAGCACGGCCTTCACTTCGGAGTTTTCAGGAGCCATTTCGGCAATCTTCATGATCTGATATTCACGAACCACCGGGTCGGATTCTTCCTTGGCCGTGGGGAGGTTCTTGGCCACATAAGCGTTTTCCGCTTCGGTGCGGATAGCCTTCACGGCACCTTCGGCCACGTTACGAGCCTTGGCGGTAGCGAGGGCGGTATCAATCTTGGCGAAAGCGTTGATGACGGTATTGTAATCCACGCCTTCCTGGGCGGCCTGCTGCTTACCCACATTGGCGAGGGTGGTCACAAATTCTTCCACCACCACGTCTTCCTTGACTTCGGGCATGTTCACGGAGGCCTTTTCGAAGTAACCGTTGATGAGGTCGCTGTTCAGGTCCTTCTTGGCTTCGATTTCGGCGGCACGGACCAGGGCCAGGGTGAAGTTGTCGTAGAACTCGCTGGACATGCTGCCCTTTTTCTTGGCTTCCAGATAAGAGTTGATGGCATTGCGGAAACGGCCTTCCTTGAGGTGTTCGTCACCGCGCTTTTCGTTGGTGCCCTTGCAACCAACCATGGTAAAAGCCACGGAGGCGGCCAATGCAGCGATTAACAATTTCTTCATTTTATTAAATCCTCGAAGATTAAGTTCAAAAAGAAACCTTTTATCCGAAAAATTTGGATTTAGGACTTTCAAATTATAATTTAATTAAATAAATTTGGCCTATTACTATCACAAATAGTAAAATTTTATTAAAAAAGGGGCAAAATCAATGGAAATCCTGGTGGTCAGTCCAGAAGCCGGAAATTGGCGGACACTGAGTCCTCTGGCCACTGCCGTAAACCGGATGACCTACGCCTTTGCCAGGGCCGGGGCCAACGCCCTGACTTGCTCCCCCTTCTACAAGCCCCTGTTGCAAGACCTGGAAGGCTACAGTTGCGTTTTCAGCGGTACTGAAAAGCTCCACGGCAAGCCCTACGAAATCTGGAAAGCTCCGGGCGACCCCTTCCATACCTACATCTACAACGAGGAATACTTCGGCAGGCCCGACATCTATGGCCCTCCCGGTGACCTTCCCTATGGCGACAACCACCTCCGGTTCGCCTTCCTGGCATCTGCCGCCTTGGACTACGCCAAGGAGACCGGCTTCAAGTGCCAGGCCATCCTGGGGCATGAATGGGGCGGAGCCTTGACCGGTGCGCTGATCCACACCGTCTATCAAGAAACGTTTGGACAGATTCCCTTTTTCTTTACCGTCCACAACATCACCTACGATTTCCACGTATCTTCCAGCGAAATCGAGAACATCGGGCTACCCAGGAAAGATTTCAACATGGACGGCTACGAGTTCTGGGGCAAGGTGAGCCTACTAAAGGCGGGCATCTGCTACGCCCACAAGGTGCTGTTCCCCTCTTCGGGCTATCGCGACGCCATGATCAACACCAACCTGCCCGGCGGTCTCAGCGGATTCTTGATTCACAACCAGGACAAGCTCATTGGCGTGCAGTTTGGAGTCAGCTACCAGGTCTGGGACTTCAACAGCAAGGACAAGCTGCCCATCAAGCAGGCAAAGAAGAAAGCCCGTGCCAAACTGGAGGGAATACTGGGGTGCGAGGTCGGGAACAAGCCAATCCTCTATGCCCACCTGGATTCCGAAGCCGGCAACACCTCTGAAACCCTGGCCACCATCCTTTCGGACATCGCCAAGCAGGATATTTTCATCGTGGTGGGTATCGCCCCCGACGACACAGAATGGAACTACTACCAAGACGTTTCCAAGCAGTACCCGGGAATCATGGCGGTACGGCCTATCGAGACCAAGAGCGCTAGCGCCCTCAGGGATGTTCTTGCAGGCGCGGATATTTTGTTCGCGGCCAACCTGAAGGAACCGTCCACCTCCATCATCCTGAAGGCACTGGCCACAGGGACGCTTCCCCTCACCGGAAGGAACGTAGGGGTGGCCTCCATGCTGGACGACTACGCCCCAGAAACCTCAGGTTGCGCCAACGCCTTCTTGGTAGATGACGCCAACGCACCGCACCAGATGCTCCGCCGGCTCAAAGAAGCACTCCATGTTTACTACGAAGAGAGCGCCGACTGGGACAAGGCGGTCATCAATGCCTACAGCGGGTTCCACTACGAGTGGGACAGGACTATCGGAAAATATTTACTAATTTTGGGCGAACTGGGACTTTAGCTCAATTGGTTAGAGCAGCGGACTCATAACCCGCGGGTTCCGGGTTCAAGTCCCGGAGGTCCCACGAAAGCCCAGCAACCTTGGTGGTTGCTGGGCTTTTTCGTTTTCCCAACGACGAGATGAGAAAAATCAAGATGACCACCGGGTTCGTGTCCAGCGCGGACGGTTCCGTGCTCATCGAGATGGGGCACACCCGAGTGCTGTGCAATGCAACGCTCTTACCCGAAGTTCCCAAGTGGCTCGCCGGCAAGGGCCGCGGCTGGATTACCGCCGAATATTCCCTGCTGCCCCAGAGTACAGGCCAGCGTGTGGAACGGGAACGGAAAGGCGCCAGCGGACGCACTCAAGAAATTCAACGCCTGGTGGGCAGATCCCTGCGGGGTGCCGCCAACCTGAACGCCCTAGGAGAGCACGCCCTGGTGGTGGACTGCGACGTGATCGAGGCGGACGGCGGGACCCGTACTGCAAGTATCATCGGAGGCTTTGTGGCCCTAGCCCTCGCCCTGAAAAAGGTAAAACCGACCATTGAAGTTACGGAACAAGTGCTACTGCACAACATCAGCGCCATTTCCGTAGGCGTCATCGACGGAGAACCCCGTCTGGACCTGTGCTACGAAGAAGACAGCCGCGCCGATGTAGATATGAACATCGTGATGCGGGACGCCGCCGAGTACATTGAACTGCAGGGAACCGGCGAACACGCCTCCTTCGACCGCAAGACCCTGGACGCCCTGCTGGCCCTAGGCGAAAAGGCCTGCAAGGAAATCAAGGAGATGCAGATGTCCCTGATTGGCGGGGAGTTGCCTTAAAAAGAATAGGGAGGGCAAGCCCTCCCTAAAACCCTCCTTGCACTTCGGTGCATAAAAAGCCGGATGCAAATCCGGCTTTTTTATGGTTTAAAATGGCGCTTAAAGCAATGCGAGGCTCGGGAACACTCCCACCACCAGCAAAGCCACAGCCGCAGCTGCCACAGTAAACTTCAGCATATAGCCAAAGACCGCATTGTCCGCACACTGGCACTTACATTCGCAGGTTTTCTTGGCCGGCGCAAACAGCACATAGGCGATGCGCAGGTAGTAGGCCGCAGCCACCAAGGAGAAGCCAAAGCCCGCTACAGCAATCCAGGACATGCCCGCAGAGAAGGCTCCCGTAAAGAGTACAAACTTGGCAAGGAACCCTGCAACAGGTGGAAGCCCGGCCAGCGAGGCAAGGCACACCGCCACAGCAAGCGACACAAAGGGACGCTTGCGACCTGCACCCTGTAAATCGTCTAGAGTTTCGTTTTTGTCGTCTTTACCCGCCAAATAGGCAACCCCGGTAAGGGCACCGGCAGAGGCCACGGCATAGGTAATCAAGAAGTAAAACATGGGACCAAACTGAACCTTGCCAGAAACCAAGTAATCGGGCAACAACAACCCAATCAAGATGAAGCCCGCATTCATCACGGCGGAGAACGCCAAGATGCGGCGGATGGATTTTTGCGCAAGACCTCCAAAGGCACCAATTGCTATGGATAGAATAGCAACGATCATTACCATCACGCCCAAGGATTCGGACTGGGAACCAATGGTTACCGGTTCGGCCAGGTTCCAGGCAGGAGCGGTTGCCGCCTTGGTCACCAGCACAGAGAGCCAGATAGAGCCGAGAGCAGCAAGAGCGGCCACCTTTACGACAGCAGCCATAAAGCCTGTAACGGCCACGGCGGCACCGGTATAGACATCGGCCACCCAGTAGTGAACGGGAGCGGCACCGGCCTTGAACAGCACACCGAAAAGCACCATCAGCACACCGATAGCGTAGAGCGGTTCACGCCACAAAATGCAGCTTGAATAGAAGCTGGTGGTTCCCGTAGCACCGTAGATCATAGCCACACCATACAGGAAAATGGCGCTGAAGATAGCTCCCGACACAAAATACTTGAACACGCCTTCAGAAGAATTGGTGTTCCTGCGACGGAGCCCTACCAGGGCGTACACCGGGAAAGAGGTCAGCTCCATGGCGATGAACAGGGCCAGGTAATCAATGGCCTGGATCATAAGCAGGGCGCCGCCCGTAGCCAAAAGCATGAGACCGTAGGGTTCGCCGCCCTTGTGTTTTTCGTGACCCAGAGTCCACTGGATGCCAGAAATGCCAAGAAGCGTACAGAAGAGAACCGCTCCCGTCAACAGGCGACGGACAGGATCCATGGCAAACAGGTTGAAAAGCGTATCCGGAGAAAGAAGCGCGCAAGACGCCATGGCAAGAACCACAAAGAATGCAGCCGACCAAGGCAGAACCTTGTGCTTGTTTTCGTCCTTGATAAAGGGTTCCGCGGCAATGGAAACCATGGCCCCGAGAATCACAAGGATTACCGGCATAAGATTGATGTAATTACTCATTTTCGGATGCCTCCGTCTTTTCAGTTTCTACCGCAGGCTGTTCAACCCCTGCCGCAGAAGAATCCGTACCCACCGCAGCCGCTTGCTCCTCGGTCGCTCCCTGAGCCTCGACGGAATCTTCCGCCGCTTCAGAAGCAGCCACCGCAGAATCCACGGCCAGAGTTTCTGACTGGATCTGGGCAATCAGTGCCTTGCGTTCTTCTTCCGTAAATCCGGAAGCGGCGAGAGTGGAATCCAGTTCCCGCAACTCTTCGGCAGTCATGGGCTGTTCTGCAGGTTCTGTAACCTCCCCCACGACTTCCGTAGTCGATTCTTCGGTAATTCCTTCGTCGAACAGATGCAAGGAATTGGTCACGAATGCGGGATGCAGACCGAAGGCCAGAAGCAGCGCCAGCATGGAACCGAAGGCAACCCCTTCCAGGGCCGTGGTCCTTGTACCTTCCTGGTACTCACGGGCGGGCTTGCCGAAGATAACCTTCTGGACAAAGCGAAGCACGTAAGTGGCCGAAAGAATCAGGCAGAAACCGCCCACCAATGCCGGCAGGGGTCCCAAATCCCACAGGGAAAGGAGCACCGTAAATTCGCCCACGAATCCGGCAGTACCGGGAACGGCGAGAGCCATGACGCCAGCCGCACCGAAGAGGAAACTGAACACGGGATTCTTTGAAGAAAGACCGCCCATTTCGTTGATGTTGCGGGTGCCGGTCATGCGTTCGGCAACGCCCATCAAGAAATACTGGACACCGGCAGAAATACCGTGGGCCACCAGAAGCACCAACACCGCGGGGAGCATGGCTTCGGAAAGGCTGAAAACACCTGCCACCGCAAAGCCCAAGTGGCTCATGGAACTATAGGCCAGGAGCCTCTTGCCGTCGGTAGCCCGGAGCGCCATGAGGGCTCCATAAATCGCCGTACCGAGGCCAAGCCACATAAGACCAGAAATGTAATTCAAGTTCAAGGGGAATATGGGCAAGACCCAGGCGATAAAGCCGAACACGCCCGCCTTGCTCATGGCACCCGTAAGGACTGCAGACAGAGGTGCAGGAGCTTCGGCATAAGTAATGGCCTGCCAACCGTGGAAGGGGAAGATAGGCGTCTTCACCAAGAAGGCAAGCAAGAAGCTGAGCATCACCAGGGTCTGGGTATCTGCGGGCAGGCTCTGGACAGCCACCGCCATAGAGAGCAACAGGGAGTTGTCGGCTATGGTCAGCAAGTACCAGAGAGCCACCATCATGGGAGCAGAGCCTACCAGAGTGTAGATGGCAAAGGTCATGGCCGCCGTAGTCCTCTTTTCGCCACCGAAAGCCGCAATCAGGATTGCCGCAGGAATCACCATGGCTTCGAAGAAGAAGAAGAACAGCACGGCGTCTGCCGCGAGGAAGGTTCCGTTCATGGCGCCCATCAAGGCGAAGATGCCGATGGCGAAATTGCGGTAGCTCTTGCCCGTAATGCTACGGGCAGAAATCAGGGCAACTAAGGAGAGACCGCAAGAAAGGAACACCATCCAAGCACCCAAGCCGTGGGCGTAGAGGTAGTAATAAACCGGACCGCGGGTTCCCGGAATGTGGAACCATTCCACAGGAGCGGTCGCCTGGTTACCCGTGACAATCAAGGCCACGGACATGGCCGCAAAGGCCACACCCATGAGGATTGCCATGCGGGAAGACGCACTGGAATCTTCCTTGGAGTTGAGCACCATCAGGATGGCGGCAACAAAGGGGGCAATAACGAGAAGATTTAACAACATTAGACGAGTCCTCCCGAGAAAATGACCAGCATTACAAGGAGTGCAACCCCTGCAACGCTAAACGAGAGCTGGAGACGAACCTTGCGGACCTGAAGGATAGACGCCCCGTCGCCGAGGATTTCGACGATGGCGGCAATGGTCCACTGGATTGCCTGCAGTACCTTTTCCACCACCACGTCGCAGAACCAGGCCAGAATGTTCACACCGGCAATGAATGCGCAGTGGATGTAATCCCAAAGGAATGTCCAGGAAGCGGCGCTGCCTTCGGGAACCGTAGAGGCTCCCTTGACGCCGATGATACGGGCGCGGCTAAACACCTTCCAGGCGATGTACATACCGCCGAGGGCAGCCAGCGTGCCGAGGGCGGCAAAGATGACCGGGTTCACGTGGGCGGCAGGATTTGCCGCCAGGTAAAGGGCCTGGGCGTGACCCACCACAGAAGCCATGCTATCACGGAAGAAGGTAAGGCCAATGGAATCAGCCCACAGGTAGCCGGAGAAGATAGCACCGAAGGCGAGAATCACCATGGGGAACAGCATCACTGCCGGAGCCTCGTGGATATGCTCTTCGGATTCCTTGCTGCCGCGGTACTTGCCAAAGAAGGTCATGATGATCAGGCGGCCCATATAGACCGCGGTAATCACCGCCGTGGCAAGACCCACCACATAGACGATGGGGCCAAGAATGGGGCCACTCACGAAAATGCGTTCCAGAATCAAGTCCTTGGACCAGAAACCCGCAAAGCCGGGGAAACCGACAATGGCGAGGAAGGCAAAAATCATGACGCAGGCCGTCACGGGAGTCTTGTTGATAAGCCCGCCCATACGGCGCATGTCCTGCTCCCCGGCGAGGGAATGGATAACCGCACCGGCCCCAAGGAACAGGGCCGCCTTGAAGAAGGCATGGGTAAACACATGGAAAATAGAAGCGTCAAAGGCACAGACGCCAGCCGCCATGAACATGTAGCCCAACTGTGAAATTGTCGAGTAGGCCAGAACCTTCTTGATGTCGTTTTGCAGAAGGCCAGCAATGGCCGCCCAAAGGGCCGTGAACATACCCACAAAAACGATAATCAAGAGCACATGTTCCAGCAGGCAGAACATCATCGAGAGACGGGCCAACAGGTAAACGCCACTGGTCACCATGGTGGCCGCATGAATAAGAGCTGACACGGGGGTCGGACCCGCCATGGCGTCGGGAAGCCAGGTCAACAGGGGAATCTGGGCCGACTTGCCAGTGCAACCGATAAAGAAGAGGAGTCCTGCAAGAGAAAGGGGCAGAACCAGTTCCACAACCTCGCCGGCGCCAATCACCATGTTGATGAAAGCGGCAAGACCGTCGTAGTTCAACAGGCTGGAGCCACCGATAGTCACTAAGGTAAGCATGCCCAGCAAGAACCCGATATCGCCCACGCGGTTCACGATAAAGGCCTTGTTTGCCGCCTTGCAGTTCTTGAGGTCCTGATTCCAGAAGCCAATGAGCAGGTAAGAGCAGAGGCCCACGCCTTCCCAACCGAGGAAGGTGAGAAGCAGGCTGTCGGCAAGCACCAGCACCACCATGCTGAACAGGAACAGGTTGATGTAGGCGAAGAACCTGGCAAAGCCACGGTCGCCGTGCATGTAACCGATGGAGTACATGGCGATAAGGGAGCCGATTCCCGTGACGAACAGGAGCATGATGCGGGAAAGTCCGTCGAACAGGAACCCGATATCCGCCCGGAACAGGGGAATATCAATCCAGTTGCAGAGGGTTTCCCTGAACCCGGCCTCGGGCATGCTGCAGGCAAGGATTGCCACCACGGCAAAAGAGAGCGCCGGGAACAACACCGCAAGAGTCCCGACGAGACCTTCGGAAGGGCCCTTCTTAGCGCCCGAAGAAACCACGGCGATGGTTCCCAGAAGGATAGTACCGATCAGGGGGAAAAGAGGAATAAACCAAAGTGGTAAATGTGTCATAGCCTACCCCTTCATATCCGAATAAGAATCCGCATCAACGCTTTCCTTGTTACGGAAAATCATGATGACCATGGCAAAGCCCACGCAGGCCTCGGCCGCCGCCACCGCTATGGAGAACAGCGGCACAATCTGACCCGTAACGCTAGCCTCCGCAGGGAGAGTCTTTGCAAAGCCCACAAAGGAGAGGTTCACGGCGTTCAAAGCCAGTTCTACGCCCATGAGCACAAAGAACAGGTTGCGGCGGGCAACAGCGACTATAATGCCGATGGCGAAAATCACCAGGGCAAGAATCTGGATGTATAACGGTTGGAGTTCCATCAGTGCTTATCCTCCGTATTTTCGCTAATCACAGAACCAAGGTGTCTCTTGGCAAGGAAAATGGCCGCCACCATCGCCGAAAGCAACAGCACGCCAATCACCTCGAACAAAAGGAAATACCCGGGGCCCGTAGAGGCCATGTTGAACAGGGTTTCCGAAGTCACTTTCACGGAACCTGCCACGGTTGCAGAATCAAATGTCATGGTGGAACGCAGCAAGGCAAAGCCCACCATGGCGGCAAGAACTAGAACGGCGGGGATAATAAAGAAAGACACCCCGTCGAACATGGGAGTCCGCTTATCCTTGGCACCGTTCAGCACCATAATCACAAAGGTCACGAGCATCATGATGGCGCCCGCATAGACCATAATCTGGACAACTCCCAAGAAGGGGCTGCCTACAAGGCCGTAGATACCGGCCAGGGAGACCATGGATACGACCAGGGAAAGAGCGCCGTACAGAGGATGCCTGGAAAGGAGCACGCAAAGGGCGGCCCCTACGGCAATCACGGCGAGAATAATAAAGTAAACGAGAGCGAGCATTACTTAACCTCCATTCCCCAGGTTTCCAGAGCCTGCTTGTTCAGAGTCCCACCAGGAGCCTTCTGGCTCTGCTCGTCTTCGGGATAGTCGGCAGGATTCCAGTTGGTCAAATCGTAAAGGCTAGAGACGAATTCGTCGCGGGTACGGTGTTCAAAGACGATTTCCTTGGTATCCATGCGGAGCGCATCTACCGGGCAGGCCTCGACGCAAAGACCGCAGAACACGCAGGTCAAGTGGTCGATGTCAAAGCGCATCACCCGCTTTTCGATACGGGGATCGTCACTCTGGGTAGCCTCGATAAAGATGCAGTGAGCCGGACAAGCCGCAGCGCACATGCCGCAGGCCACGCAACGGGGAGTTCCGTCGGGGCGAAGCATCAGGCGGTGCTTGGCACGGTAAGTGTTACGCACTTCCGGCTGGCCTTCGGGGTAAGAGATGGTAGGCAGGCTGTCGTAGTCGAAAAGACCGCGGGCAGCGTGCTTGAGTGTTGTCCACAGACCGCGAATGGCCTCAAAGATATAGAGGCGTTCACCCAGGGTCATGGGTTTCTGTCTAATAACGCGCATTAGTTACCCCCTACGAGTTTGGCGATGACCGCTGTCACCACGAGGTTGATGAGGGCGATATTCAAGATAATCTTCCAGCCGAGATGCATCACGTGGTCATAGCGGAAGCGGGGCAGAGTCCAGCGGACCCAAATCCACACCCAGCAGAAGAACACGCTCTTGACCACAAGCACCAGCAAGTGGATAAGGGCCGTACCCACGGCGGTAGCAAGGCTACCCACAGCAAAGCCGTTCACCACGAAATTCGCGGGATTGTAGAACAGCCAGGCACAGACGCCCAGAGCGACAAACACCACGACGGCCACCCAGGCGATGAGCTTGTAAAGCTTGTATTCCTGCAAGATTTCCATCTTGTTGGACTGGGCACGCTTGGCAAGCTTTGCGGAATAGCGGTAAATCAAGTGGAGGAACGCAAGAGCGAGGAAGGCGAGCACGCCAAAGAGGATGGCGAGAGAGCCTCCCATGTGGGCCTGCATGGTTTCCGTCGTCACGAAAGGCACGGAGTAGCCGCCCAAGAAGAGGGTCGCGATGAGGAAGCTGTTGATGCAGATGTGGGAGTATTCACCCATGTAGAACAGGCCGAACTGCATGGCTCCATATTCGGTATGGTAACCGGCAACCAGTTCGGGTTCGCCTTCGGCCACGTCAAAGGGAGCGCGGCCCGTTTCGGCGATGCTTGCGATGAGGAAGCAGAAGAAGGCCACAGGCTGGACCACAATGCCCCAGGCGTGGTGTTCCTGCCAGTTCACGATATCGGTCAGGTTGAAGGAACCTGCAAGGAGCAAGATGCCCATCATGGAAAGCCCGAGGCAGACTTCGTAACTGATGGTCATGGAGCTGGTACGGAGCGCTCCCAAGAAGCTGTACTTGGACTTGGACGCCCAACCGGCCAGCACTGCGCCATATGCCGAAAGGGAGGAAAGGCCGAACAGCAAGAGCACGCCCACGTCGGAATCCACGATGGAGCCCGCAATGCGGACCGTCTTGCCACCCCATTCAAAGACCATGGGACCAAACCAGGGAATCACGCAGGGGCTTAAGAAAACGATAGCGAAGGGAATGGCAGGCGCCACGTAGTACAGGAACTTGTTTGCGCCCTTGGGAGCGAACATTTCCTTGAAGAACAGCTTGGTGCCGTCGCACATGTTCTGCACATACCCCAGCAAACGGATCTTTCCGAAATAGGGAATCTTGATATAGGAACGGTTGGGGCCCTGACGGTCTTGCATAAAGCCAGCGCCGCGGCGTTCCATAGGAATAAGCAACAGGATGTAAAGGACCGGCACAAAGCAGAAAGCGAACTTTCCGATAGTGATGAGCCATTCCACCCAGGTCTTGGATTCAATAATATCCATTATGCTTCACCTCCTTCGAGGAGTTTGCCTGTACTCTTGATGGTATCGTAAGAAAGGCCAGAAAGTGCGGTCGCGTATTCGCCCGCACGTCTGAAGGCGTCTGCCGCGGACTCGAACTTGCAACCGGCCAGCTCCGAAAGGATTTCGTAGGCCGGGCGGATCTTTTCGTCGGGGCATACCGGGCAGGCATTCAGCTTCTGCAAGATGTTCAGGCTGTTCACCATGGTGCCCTGGACTTCGCTCCAGTGGCGCACACCGCAAGAGAGGGTGCCGTGGGCAGCGGTTTCGTCGTTGAAAGCCGAAAGCACCACACGGTTCTGGATCTTTTCGAGGGCCGAAGCCTGAGAAGCGTCTTCGCCGAAGATATCCAGGTTCACGGTCAGGAACAGTTTGAATTCGCCGGCGCGCTTCGTAAGGTCGGCCAGGTTGTTTTCGGGGACGCCCATGAGCTTGAAGCCTGCGCGGTTGGCCATGGGGTCGCCGCTCATGGCGATACCGTCGGGAGAACCCACCTTCTTGAACGTACCGCCGAACAGCTCGGCGCAGTCGCCAAGGGAATCCTTCAGCATGCGGAGGGCCGCAAGGTCCTCGATGGTGCAGGTGCCGCCAGCGGCAAGGGCAATCTTGCCCCCTTCAGCCTTGACTTCGGAAACCAGATTCTGGATTACATGGAATCCCATGAACGGAAGGCGGTTCTTGTCAAAATTCTGGAACGCGAGACGGCTGGTGTTAGAAAGCCAGCTGCGGTTCACTTCCGGATTGCAGCGGGGCATCACGCGGTAGATGCGGCCGTCGGCATGATCCAGCCAGATGTTTGCACCCAGGGAATCGTCCATAGAAACCGTGGGCGTGTGGGAAAGGAGCCAGACGCGCTTCTGGAAACGGAAGTACTTGGCCGTCATGGCACCTACGGGGCAAACGTCCGTGACGCAGAGGTCATATTCGTGGTCCAGCTTTTCGCCAGGGAACGTAGTGATGTAGGTGTGGTCGGCACGGCCCGCCAGTTGGAGCTGTTCGGAACCGGCGATGCTACGCATAAAGCGCACGCAACGGTCGCACTGCACACAGCGTTCTTCGTCCAGCAAAACGCGGGGGCCCAGGTCCACATGCTTGCCGCCGCGGAGCTGGCCCTTGGCGTCAATGAACTGGTGGGCAGGATTGCCGTGGTAGTTCTTGCCGTATTCGGGGCGCATGCGGGATTCGTTCTGGCCCGCTTCCATGTAGTTTTCTTGCAGGGTGCACTCGCCGGCCTTGTCGCAGATGGGGCAATCCAGCGGGTGGTTCACCAGCATGAACTCCTGAGTGGCCTTGCGGGCGTTTTTCACGCGGGCGCTGGAGGCCGGAGTGTAGATTTTCATACCCGGGGCTACCGGCGTGTAGCAGGCAATCACCAGCATGCGACCGCGTGGGCCTTCTTGCTCCACCAGGCACTGGCGGCAGTTGCCCGACACCGGGAGGAACGGGTGGTAACATACGTGGGGCGTTTCGATACCCACGGCCTTGAGGGCTTCGAGAAGATTCGTATCGCCAGGAACCATCACCGGCTTGTCGTCCACGAAGATTTCCACCTTCGGGCTGTTCTCGGTCGGGAGTTTCGGCATGTTGTAGTAGTTACTC
>CACXMH010000074.1 GCA_902768715.1 Fibrobacter succinogenes
TTCCACTTCGTCGTTTTCCTTGACGCGCATCCACACGAGGCCCTTGGAACCGTACTTGCCCACGTAGGCGGTGAGTTCGTCAATCTGCTTGCGGGTGAAGTCCACGCAGCCCTTGGCGGCGATACCGCGGATCTTGCCACCGGCGGCAACGCAGTTCTTGAACACGCCGAATTCGGACTTGGCACCGATTTCGGAAACATCGTGAATCTCAAGGTCGAAGCGGAGGTCCGGCTTGTCGGAACCGTACTTGAGCATGGCTTCGTGCCACTTCATGCGGCGGATCTTCTTGGGCGGCTCGAAGTCCCACACTTTGCCGAGAACTTCGGTCACGAACTTGTCGAACATCGCCATCACGTCGTCCTGGTCCACGAAGGACATTTCGACGTCGATCTGCGTGAATTCCGGCTGACGGTCGGCGCGGAGGTCTTCGTCGCGGAAGCACTTGGCAATCTGGAAGTAGCGGTCCATGCCGGCAATCATCAAGAGCTGCTTGTACTGCTGCGGGGACTGCGGGAGGGCGTAGAACTTGCCCGGGTTCACGCGGGACGGCACCAGGTAGTCGCGGGCGCCTTCCGGAGTGGACTTGCAGAGCACCGGCGTTTCAATATTTTCGAAACCGTTAGCGTAGAAGAAGTCGTACACGGCCTTGAGGAAGCGGCTCTTGAGCAACAGCTTCTTCTGGATCCATGGACGGCGGAGGTCCAGGTAACGGTACTGCAGGCGCAGGTCGTCGTTTTCCTTGCACTCTTCGTTGGGGTCGTTGATGGCCAAGGGGGAGGTGAGGGCTGCGTTCAGGATTTCAATCTGGTCAATCTTGACTTCGATTTCACCCGTGGCGAGCTTCTCATTGGCGTTGCCCTCTTCGCGGGCATAGACCTTGCCGGTCACCGTAATCACGTATTCGTTGCGGAGCTGTTCGGCAGTCTTCATCACGTCGGCATTGTAGTCCGGGTTGAAGACGATCTGGGTCTTGCCATACTTGTCGCGGAGGTCCACAAAAATCACACCACCATGGTCGCGGCGGCGATCCACCCAACCGGCGAGTGTTACGGTCTGGCCAACTCTGCCTTGCGCAGCTGGCCGCAGTTATGAGTACGTTTCATGAGTTTATCCTTGGATAAAATTTTTCGCGCGAAAATATAGTAATTTGATGAATGGGGTGGGGCATTTGGGCAACCCTCCAATACACCCATTTTCGTTATATTGACATGCACCCCCTGTTTTTTTACATTTTTGACCAAAGTTTCCTATGCCTTGAAAAGCTCTCGTGCAGGGGCCGTCGAATGGCGGCAAGTGCGCGAGGAGAGAATCCCGTGAAAACCGGGGGCGGTCGCGCCGCTGTAAGGGAGGACGAAACCGGCATGAACCAATGCACGAGCTGTCGTGTGTGAAGGAGCCGGGAGTAGATTGAGCCCCGAGCCAGAAGAACTGTGGGAAACGCTTTGTTGAGGAACGATGCGAACGACATCTTTCTGCAAGGCCGCATACGCTGCGGCTCTTTGGTGCTGTGCTGCCACGGGTTTAGCCGTTGCAGACGTGCCTGATGCAGCCCCGGTCCAGGACCTCGGGGTGTCCGAGGTGTCCGGTGACGACGGGTACAAGCCTACAACAAGTGCCAATTATACAGAAATTACCTCCGATGCTTGGGAGGGCAAGGCTCTGTCGGCGGCAGACCTTCTCTCGACGCTGCCCGGAATTCAGTCCTACAAGCAGGGCGGGCTAGGCAGTTTCCAGACGGTTTCTATCCGCGGGATTGCGGCCCGTAACATCTTGATTTGCGTAGATGGCGTGCCGCTGAACGATGCCAGCGGCGGGGCGGTGAACCTGGGTTCCATCGACCTGAACCAGATGGAAAAGGTGGAGGTTTACAAGAACAACGTTCCTGCAAAATTTGGCGTGTCCGGTGTCGGCGGGGCTATCAACTTTGTGACCAAGAACGCCGTCAAGAAAGGCGGCCGGGTCCTTGCCGCCTACGGTAACCACAACACCTGGGAGGGCTCGTTCCAGGTGGCGACTCCCGTGACCGACAGCGTCATGTTCGCCTCTTCTTTTGCCACGAGGCATTCCGACAACGACTACGAATATACCAACCGGAACGGTACCCAGTACAACGACGAGGACGACTACACCGCCACCCGCGAAAACGCCCAGTTCACCGATGTCTCGGGGAATGTCCAGTTCCGTATGCTTCACGGGAACGGGTATTTTTCCACCTTGTCGGTAACGGCAACCCATGCCGAAAGCGGAAACCCGGGTAAAGAAGAGCAACAGACCAAGGTGGCGAAATTTTTGGGCCAGTCGGCATTGGTCCGCTATGGATTTGAATCGGTAGGTTATTTCGATGAAACCCTGTTCTTGAACGGGGGCGTTTCTGCCCGTTTTGACAAGAATGTTTCTAGTACCTATTACCCGCTGGACCATATTGGTTACAGCAATAGCAGGTATATCGAGTATGGTGCGGCAGTTTACAAGGTTGTTCCCGAAATTACAGCGGAATGGACACCTGTGGAACTCCTTGTCGGGTCTATGAGGCTGGCAGGGGAGTGGGAACGCGCTGAGGCCCGCGGGGATTCCAAGGATTGGGCCATGGACAGGTTCACTTTCCTTGGTTCTGGGGATCTCTATTATCAGATATTCAAGTATGGAGGCTTTGGAACCGAAGGATCCGTACAATTGCTGAAGGATCATCTGGATAAGGGAGAGTTTATCCAACCTACGGGAACAAGGCGCTTGGAAGATGCCGAGGATAGGGACGCTACCGTTTCGGGTCGAATTTATTCTCGCCTGGGGGCAGCCGAGTCGCCCCTGACAGGAGAGGTTTCTATTGGTCGTTTTTACCAGCAGCCGGCATTGATGGAGCTTTACGGAAGTTATCCCGGAATACTTTCCAATCCGAATTTAAAACGGGAAAAGGCCACCAAGTTCGAGGCTTCTGGCCTATTCAGGTTACCAGGAGGCCATACTGATTTCAGGGCGACCTATTTTGAATCCCATATCGAAGACGGTATCTGCTGGGTTATCCTTGCGGAACTCTTGCGTGCCGAAAATGTGGGCCGTTCCCGTGTTCGTGGCGCGGAATTCGAACTGAACAGCACTCCTGCTAAATTTATGGATGTGGTTTTGAGAGCCACGTTCCAGAAAACGGAAGACCGGAGCCATTCCAATACATACCGAGGCAATATGCTTCCTGGCGAACCGGAGCGTTCCTATTTCGCCGAGGCGACCTTTCACCTACCTTTGGGTTTTGATTTTGGCTGGGCATCGGAATGGAGGAGCGTGATTTATAGCGATCGCGCCAATCGTATGAATCAGCCTGCTGTGGCGACCCATCGGGCGAACCTGGCCTATAACCCTTTTGAAAAGACCCGTTTGACTTTTTCCGTGGATAACATTACCGACGAAAAGTACCGAAATTTTTATACGCCTTTCCCGATGCCGGGAAGGGAATACAAGTTCACAATCATACAGGGGTTCTAGCCCCCTCGCTATACGGAGTGCATAGAGTTATGGCAAAGTATAGTGTAAAGCCAGAAAAGGACAAAACATGAATAAAAAACATAATGTCATTGCGAATATGCAAGGTGTCATTGCGAGCATGGCGAAGCAATCTCTCGCCTGCATTGCTGTGGCCAGCCTTGCTTTTGGTCTCTCCGCTTGCGGCGATGACTCCAGTTCTGCCAGTTCCAACGAACCGGAAGTGTCCCTGACGGGCGTCTTCTTTGCTTCGGACTATACGACGGGTGAACTCCGTTGGATAGATAAGGAAGGCAAAGTTTCTGAAAAAAAACTTTCGTTCTACCAGGATTCCAGGGTGGCCGTCAACGGTGCTGACCTGTTTGTGATGGAAGGCCTGAGTAAGGACAATATCGTACTTGTTGATCCTGAAAAACTGGAAACCGATGGCGAAAAGGCTGTGGTTTGGCAGGTGTCGCTGGACGACGATACCAACCCCATTGACATGGCCTTTGACGGTGATAAGGCCTGGGTTGCCCTGCAGAATGCGGACTCCCTTATCCAGATTTCTACAAAGGACGGAAAGATCCTCAAGTCTATCAAGACGGGGACTTTCTCGAATGGAGAAGAAAAGTCGCCCTATGTTGCCGACATTGCTCTTGATGACGGCAAACTCTACGCGGTATTTGCCCGTTACGATGCCATGTGGATGTATCCGAATGGCCTTCTTGCCATTTACGATGCCTCTACCGGCGAATTGCAGGATACGATTCAGTTGCTGACCCATAATCCCAAGAATGTGATTGTTTCTGATGGGAACGTTTTTGTGGCGACTCAGGGCGATTACAATATGAACGGTGCAACCGATGCCGATGAAAATCGCGGACTTGAAAAGATTAACTTGGAAAAGAAAACCTCCACGCTTTTCGTTTCCGGCCAGACCCTCGGTGGCGGCATTTATCAGCTTGCAGCAGAAGATGGCGTTGCCTATGCCTGTGTTCTCAAGACTTGGGGCGCCCAGTTGCTAGTCAAGATTGACCTTGCTTCGGGCAAGACCGAAACCATCAAGGGTATTCCTGATCCTGAATTCGTAGCGGTGAAGGATGGTGTTGTCTATGCGGCAGACCGCACTTTTGGATCAGAAAAGGTTTACGTTGTGAAGGATGGCAAGGCAACGGCTCTTGACCAGCCTAAGGGCGCTATCGCTCCGTATAACATCGCCTTGTTCTAATAGATATATAACATTCATTTTTGAATTTAGCCTTGCGGGCAAGCCCCGCGGGGCTTTTTCTATATTTGGGGCGCTTATGGAAGACCTGAAAAAATACCTGGATTTGGCGGAACGCCTGGGCCGCGAGGCGGGGGAGCTTTGCCTTCGTCTGCAGGGCGAACTGGGCGACGTGAAGTACAAGTCCGCAAAGGACGTGGTGACCATTGCCGACGTGGGCAGTGAAAAACTCATCGTAGAAGGGATCCGAAAGGCGTTTCCAAGCCATTCCATCCGTACCGAAGAAATGGGCGTAGTAGAGGGTTCCGACCCGGACTTTCGCTGGATTATCGACCCGGTAGATGGAACGGTGAACTTTAGCCGTGGCATTCCCCTGTGGGGAATTTCCATCGCGCTCCATTACAAGGGTAAGCCCTTGGTGGCGGTGATAAACCTGCCGAAATTGGGAGAGTTCTTTACGGCGACCCTCGGGGGCGGCACCTTCATGAACGGCAAGCGGGTCTGCGTGAGCAGGGAATCCAACCCGCTCCACGCCATCGTGAGCAACGGGGATTTTAACGTGGGCGTGGTGTCGGAAATCAACGCCCGCAATTCCAAGAATTTTGCCCGGGAGGCGGAAGCCTTCGAGCGGGTCAAGTGCCTGGGTTCTGCAGTGGTAGAATCCTGCTTTGTGGCCTGCGGCCGCATAGACGGATTCGTGATGACCATGAGTTACCCCTGGGATATTGCTGCCGGAGCCCTGATGGTTACGGAAGCGGGAGGCATGGCCACCCATATCGACGGCACTTCCATGCAGTTCGTGGACGGCGAACAGGTGCTTTTCAGCAACGGCCTGATTCACGAAACCCTGGTAAAGACGGTTTCGTAGCGTATTGTAGGACTGTATCATGAAGATCCTGTTTACCGACCTGGACGGAACCCTGCTGGACGACAACAAGGATATTTCCGCTGAAGACTTGTCCGCTATCCGCAAGATGATAGAGGCCGGTCACAAGTTCGTGATGACCACGGGGAGGCCCTTGACCAGCGTCAAGAAGCTGGCCGAAAAGTACGGCTTTATGGAGGCTGGATTTTACCTGGTGAGTTTCAACGGCGGACTCATTTACGACTGCGGGGCAAAAAAGCCCATACTGACCCGGCGAATTTCCGTTGAAGACGTGAAGTTCATTATGGATGCGGCTTTTAGCTCGGGAATGCACGCTCACACCTACGCCGGAGACCTGGTGGTTTCGGAACACGAGACGGAACAGCTCAAGACCTACTGTCGCCTGATGCAGATGGATTACGTGGTGGTGAAGGATATCCGCGAGTATTATGGCCAATTTATTAATGTTGTGGTGAAGCCCCCCATCAAGGTGAACATCATCACGCCCTTTGACCACTCCAGCCTGGAAAGTTTCCGCGCCGAGATGCGCAAGACCACGGCGGGTAAGCTTTTTGATGTGTTCAGCAAGCCTGAGATGTTGGAGTTTTCGCACATGCAGAGCAACAAGGGCGATGCGGTGCGTTTTATGGCCGATTTTTACAAGGTCCCGATGGACGATACCATTGCCGTGGGCGACGAAGAGAATGACTGCCCCATGATTGAGGCGGCAGGCATAGGCGTTGCCATGGCGAATGCCTCGCAAGTGGTCAAGGATGCCGCCGATTATGTGACAGAACGGGACAACAACCATTCGGGAATTACCGAGGTTATTGAAAAATTTGTATTCTGATGGAACATGGAAATGTTAAATTCCTTTCGTCATTCCCCGCTTGACGGGGAATCTATTGTCTAACTCTGATGGTAAAAAATGGAAAAACAAACCTACCGCGAAGTAATGCCCGGGGAACTGCCCTGCGAAAAGCCGGATTGCGATGGCGTGATGGTCGTCGATCCTGACAACAGCTACAAACTCACCTGCGACAAATGCGGACACATAAAGGAATGACACGAATGTGTCATCCTGAGCGGAGTGCGTAGCACGTAGTCGAAGGATCTGGATCCTTGATAATGAGTAATGATAGTGTAGTCCTTTTTTCGTCATTCTCGCGGAGGCGAGAATCTGCTTGAATGGATAACTCATAGCTAGAATGTCTTACCAGAACTTGAAAATCTCATACCCCGACCTCCCCGTCGTTGAACATCGGGAAGAGTTTTTCGAACTGCTCGAAAAACACCAGGTGGTGATTGTCAAGGCGGACACCGGTTCCGGCAAATCGACGCAGCTGCCGAAATTCCTGTTGGAGTGGTATTCCACGGTTCGTCATTCTCGCGGAGGCGAGAATCTCACTGATGCTGTTCGAGAAAGAGATCCCCGCCTCCGCGGGGATGACATGAGTGGTTTCAAAATCGGCGTAACAGAACCCCGCCGGCTGGCGGCCATTTCCATTGCGGATCGCCTGCGCGAAGAACTCAAGGACGAAACGCTTGTCTCCACGAAAATCCGTTTCTGGGAACAGGGCCAGAGCGATGCTCCCATCAAGGTGATGACGGACGGAATCTTGCTGCAGGAATTCCGCCGAGATAGGTTGTTCCGGCAATATTCGGCCATCGTGATTGACGAGGCCCACGAACGCTCGCTGAACATCGACATTCTGCTGGGAATTTTCAAGACGGTGCTGCAGGCCCGCCCCGAATTCAAGCTGATTGTGGCATCGGCGACGCTGGATGCCAAGCTCTTCGAGGAATTTTACGACAACAGCTGCGTGATGGAAGCCGAGGGCCGCACATTCCCTGTGGACGTAGAATACTATTTCGGTGGAGGGAGTAGTGTCATCCTGAGCGGAGCGCGAAGCGCGGAGTCGAAGGATCCAGACCTGCGAAACCGCGACACTAGCGGCAAGGGTGATTCCGGCTTGCTCGACGAGGCGCGCGATGCGATTCTGGATTTAGAAAGTCGTCACCGCGACCACCTGCTTTGCTTTTTGCCTACGGAACGGGACATTCAGGACTTGGCGGGGGAACTTGCCCACGAATTGGATTCTGCGACTTTCGATATCTTGCCGCTGTACGGGCGCATGAGTCCCGACGAACAGCGCCGCATTTTCAAGCATACGGAAAAGACCCGCGTGGTGCTGGCGACGAACATTGCTGAAACTTCGCTCACGATTCCGGGAATTGCCTACGTGGTGGATACGGGTACGGCCCGCATTTCGCGGTACAACGCCCAGTCTCGAATTCAGGGGTTGCCTGTGGAGGACATCTCGAAGGCCAGTGCCCGGCAGCGCACAGGGCGTGCGGGGCGCGTAAAGCCTGGGGTCTGCATCAGGCTTTATTCTCCCGAAGATTTCGAAAAGCGGGACGAGTTTACGGAGCCAGAAATCCGGCGGAGTAATCTCGCCAACGTTGTCTTGCAACTCCGGAGCCTCGGGCTTGAGCTGGAAAATTTTCCGTTCCTGCAACCGCCACCGAATTCGGCTTTCCGAGGGGCGTACAAGACCTTGTTTGAACTTGGAGCGCTTACCGCCGACAATGCCAGCGGGCACGTGACCAAGCTTGGCCGCGAGATGACGCGCCTCCCCATGGACGTGGCGCTTTCGGCGGTGCTCCTGCGGGCGCGGGATGCCGGCGTTTTGCAGCCTGCACTCATCGTCTGTTCGGCGCTCTCCATCCAGGACCCCCGTGTAGTGCCCAGCGAAGAGCCGGAACGCACCCGCATCCGCCAGCTGCACCGCAAGTTCGCGGGCCACAAGAGCGACTTTCTCACGTTCATCTGCATGTGGAATGCCTTCTGTGCTGAATGGGATGGCAAGACCTGGAACAAGCTGCGCAAGTTCTGCGACAAGAACAGCCTGCACTTTTTGCGCTGCCGTGAATGGATTGATTTGTACGAACAGTTCGGGCGTATCCTCGACGTGAAATTCGAGAATCGCGTATGCCCGCTGGACAGTTTCCATCGCGACAACCTGCACATCGCACTCCTTTCGGGATTCCTGGGCGGCATTGCGCTCCGCGATATCGAGAACGGCTGCTACCGCCTGGTGAGCGGGCGCGAGACCCATGTGTTTCCGGGCAGTGACCTTTACGGCAAGAGCGTGGAATGGCTCTTTAGCGCCGAGGTGCGGGAGACGAGCCGCATATTCCTGAACAAGACCGCCGAAATCAGGCCCGAATGGATTATGCAGGTGGCAGAACCTTTCTGTACGCGCCGCTGGTATGCTCCCACATGGAACCAGGAACGGGGTTTTGTGGAAGCGGTGGAGGAGGTGAGTTTTCGAGGGCTCGTGATTAGCCGTGGCCACCGTGTGGATTACGCCCGCGTGAATCCCGACGAATGTGCCGAGATTTTCTGGCGCGAGGCCGTAGTGCTTGGCCAGATGGCGCGCCCCTTCGCGTTCATGACGCATAACGAGCGCGTCGTCGAGGACTTGCATGCGCTGGAGGCCCGCAAGCGTCAGTTCGGCCTTGCTCCTAGCGAAGACGCCCTGGTAGATTACTACGTGCGCATCGCACACCAGGTCAATTCCATCAAGACATTGAAGGACTACATCCGCGAACACACGGACCAGTTCTTGAAATTCGATGCCGCTTTTTGGTTGGAACAGAATGAGAGTGTCATTCTGAGCGGAGTGCGAAGCACGGAGTCGAAGAATCTAGTGCATTCGTTGATAGACCCTTCGACTTCTCTACGTTTCGCTCAGGGTGACACGCATAGTAAAAAATCGCTCCCCGGTCCATCCCTCGGCGGCTCCCTAGAAAAGTTCCGCATCGAAGGGCTTGACGGTTCTAGCCGCATGGTCTCGGGCGAACTAGTGTTCGATGCGACCCGCGACTGTGACGGCATTACGCTGGACTTGCCTTACGACATTCTCCCGCAGGTGACGCCCGCGACACTCGCGCTTTCGATTCACCAGTGGCGGGAATGGATGGCTCAGTCCGTCATCCGTGAAATGCCGAAAAATGCCAAGAAACAACTGGAGACCCGCCGCACCTTTATTGACGATGCCTTCTGCGACAAGCTCAAGGCGAACCCGCACAAGGCTCCTCTTTTGCTATTGTACGAAGTTTTTGCCGACATGAAACAGCTGGATTGCGATGTTCCGACGGTTACGCCCGAAAAGGAAAATCACCTGCGCCTGCATGTAAGGGTGGGTCAACATTCCTTTGACATTAATCCCGAGTGGGGGAGTTTCCGGCTTTTTGCGGCGGTGCGGCCTGTGGTAGAATCCAACGGAATCGATTTTTCCTTAGACGGAATGCGTTTTGGCTGGCGATTGGGTGAAACGGCCCTGATGACCCCGCAGGAATCTGCCTTTTGGCAGGCGTTCCGCAAGCGGGTGGTGGGGAAATCCCCGGATACGTCATTCTCGACCGAAGGGTGGGAATCCATAAAAGATCTCATTTCGCGTTTGGAACGATCGATTCCGAATTCTGAATTCCTAATTCCGAACTGGCTCGTCAAATCCCTCGCCGCCGACCACCTGGACCCAGCCCGTTGCGCCCTCTTTACTGGTCTTGAATATTCCCGCGGCAAGAAACTTCACGATTTCAAAAATTTGGCAGCCAATACCCGGAGCGAAGACGAAGAAACCCGCATGTCACTGGCTCGTGCCACCTACGAGTCCGCCTTGCTAGGGGCAGAACCCTTCGTGAAACTCTGGGACATTTTGCGGGAATTCTCGGTAGCCATGCGTCAAGGGGGCGACCATGCCCGCGATGCGTTGGCCGCGTTAAAGGCAAAATACAAGTCAATCGGAAAAATTCTGGCCCTCTATTCCCCAAATTCTGCAGAAAGAACCCTTTTCGAAAGGATTTCCGCCCTTTCTCTGGCGCTTGCCGACGAGTTCAAATTTAAGGACGATAACCGCCTTGCCCTTGGGGCGCTCAATGAGCCCCTCAACCTCTCTGTTCGGGAACTTCGCGAAATGTTCCGACCTTTCCTCAAGGCCCGCTATATCAAGGATTACGAACTCAAGAATGCCCGTGAAATCCTTTCCAAGATGGAGCGAATGCAACCGGACGATGCCGAATATCCCACGCTATACCTGCAGGCACGAGCCATGCTCGAGGACTTCGAAATACTCAAGTTCAAGCGCAAGGGAGACGACTCCGAAGAGGTTATCGAAGACGATGCCCTCGCCAAGCTGAAAAAGAGTTTCGGCCGTTTAAGATAAACGGCACAGGCCTATTCCCCCAGCACGTGCCGGAGCGTGTCGAGGAAAAGTTCGCCCGCCCGCGTGAACTGCTGGCCCCGCCGCCAAATGATATACATGTTGGTGGTGAGCTCGGGCATGAGCGGCCTGAAACACAAGCGCGAACTGCGGCTCGTATCCACAAGGCCGTCGAAAGTGAGCAGGTAGCCCGTGCCCTCTTTGGCAAGCACCGAACCGTTGTACGAAAGATCCAGCCCCACAATCACGTTCAGCCTCGAAATAGCTTGTCGAGCAAGTCCTTCGGCTCAATGAAATCCCGCTTGGCCAAAGGGTCGTCGCGACGCATTACCACGCCCCAGCGGTCCACCGAACGCACCGCAAGGCAGTTGTACTTTTCCAAATCAACGTTGTCTACAACCACCGCGAAATCAAAAATGCCCTTGTCCAGCTTTTCCAGGGCGCGCTCGCTGTCGCCCGAATATAAGTTGTACTTAATCTTCGGATAATCGTCCCGGAGAATCCCGATGCACTTCGAAAGAAAATTCACGTTCCGCGATTCCGCGCAGGCAATGGCAATTTCACCCACCACCTCGTCTTCCTTCAGCGACTTGAAATCCTGCAACGTCCTGTCGGCCATCGAAAGGATATCCTCCGCACGCTCCCGCAAGAGTTCCCCCGCAGGCGTCAGCCGAATCGCGTAGTTCGTGCGCTCGAAAAGCTTCTCGCCCAGCTCCTCCTCCAACTCCTTGAGCTGGCGACTCACCGTCGGCTGCGTCACGCAAAGATTATCCGCCGCGCGCGAGACATTCCCCAACCGCGCCGCCTCCAGAAAATACCGCAAAACTCGAAGTTCCATACCCGAAAACTAATAAAATTCAAGCCCCGCAGGTATGAATTTGCAAAAATAATGCCCGAAAGGAATAACTGATTGGTTTGACGGGGGAAGCCTCCCCCTGCTTGCAGCCTTGCCCTAGTGTCATCCTGAGCGAAGCCCGTAGGGCGAAGTCGAAGGATCCAGACCGAACTAGGGCAAGTCTTCCAGCACCCCCTCGCCTAAGGGGCTCCGCCCCCTAAAACCCCCGACTTACCCCGCTACGGGGAATAAAAAGCCCTTTATAATTTGGAAAATAGCCTTTAGGTGTTTTATAGAGGAAAAATGGCGAACTGTTTGGACTTAAAACTATATATATTTTAAATGACATAAATAGAGTAGTACTCTTGTTCCGGTTTCAGAAAGTCTGGTAAATTTTCTAGGGCGAAAGTCCTGCTATCCGGGAATAAGACGAACACTCACACCGATCGGGTGTGGGTCGTTGGGTGTATACCCACGGTTGTGTTTCGGCATTTCCACCGAACAAATCGTCGTGCTTAGGATAGCGGGTTTACCAGAGCCTCTGAAACATAAGCCGAGCGACACCATGCCTTTTTTATTTTAATAAAGGTTGACTCGTAACAGCATTTGGCGCAGGATTGCCACTCTTAAGCCATCTTTGATGGAAAGGAAGGCAATATGCAGAAAAAAAGTTTGCTCGTCATCTTTATGGTAATAAGTATTTGTCTTTTACCATCAAATGCTAATGCGAATAAAGCAGGAGTTGTTAGGACTATACTTAAAGGTACCAAAAAAGCAACTAGAAGTCATTATTACGAGTTTTCGCGCACTGGAATGGCTGCTAGCGAATTCGAAAAAAATTATCACCGAAATAAAAATCAGGATTCAACATATCGGAATCCCCTAGACGATTTTAGACCCATATATGCTGATTCTTCAATAAGTATGGACTCACTAAATGTGTATAGTTTGAAAAATAAACGGCATCCTAAAGATTTAGCCCCATACAGAGATTCTAATGCTGAAAAAATAGTTGATAACGAGATGGAACGCAAAGATGATCCTACCATACCAGGTCCTACAGTAGATACCACAAAGAAAATTGAAAGTAAATCTGATAATGAACCTCAAAAAGACTCTGTCGAGCAAAGTTCCAAGATTGACACAACAAAGGTGAATGAGGGAGCAATAGAAAGTAAATCCTATTCTAACACGTCGTCGGCTTATTTTCCCGAAGAAAAAAACGATACAATCTGGATCGTCTTTTTAGGGGTGTTTGTATTCATGGCACTAATTATTTTCTGTGCTCTAAAAATATTTAACAAAAAGGAAAAATAAAAAATGAAAAAAGCAATAACCACCTTACTCTGTCTAATGTGTGCATGTTGCTTATACGCCGCCCCCGCAGCAACAATTGGTGCACAAAGAACAAACGATATCCCCCCAAAGGTCTTTCATTTTAAAGATGTCGCCAACAGTTTCTATTCCGCTCGCGATTTAGGTTATACCGATGGCGGCTTTCTTGGTCAATCTGGGAGCCTCGAAATAAAGTTTTCAGACAAGTGCGTTGAAATTAATGTTCTATACGAAGGAGAAGGTAATCCTCGAACTTTGTCTATTGCGATAACGAAGCAATATGTAGAAATGGACTCTAAAGGAAATGAATTGTCTGTTTATAAAGGCTATTTTGTTAATGACACCACACGTGCCCCTATTTATTTTAAAATGGGGCAAAAGTATGCGACGTTGACAAGGGCGTATTATAATAGGCTTTTCTATGATTTTGACGGGTTGTATGCGCCGAGTTATTCGGGAACGGGAAGTGGGTTTGCGATAAATTCCAACATCATCGTAACCAATGAACATGTTGTCAATGGCAATCGAGCCCTGTTCGCCACCAAAGACGGACTGGATACCCAATACATAGAATTAGATGTTGTTTACGAAGATGCAGCCATTGATTTAGCAATTCTAAAATCAAAAACGAATTTAAAATCTTGTTCAATAGATAGAAAAATTTATGATATCGGAGATGAAGTGATTGCATACGGTTATCCTCAACCAAATTATCAGGGGGTCAGTCTGAAAGCCACGAAGGGGATTATTTCTTCACGAATGGGAATAAATGACGATGCGAAGACTTATCAAATTGATGCTGCAGTGCAACCAGGAAATTCCGGCGGTCCATTAGCAAAGGGAGACAAGGTCATTGGTATTGTTGTTTCCCGATTGGCTGTAGAAGGTTCGCAAAATGTTAATTACGCAATAAAAAGTAACTTTTTAGCAGCCATTCTTGATGTGTTGAAAATTCAAAATACTGGAAAAGCAAAACCAAAGGATTGCACGTACACGATTATTTCATTAGATAAAAAAGATTTAGTGGAATAAGGATACTAGAAAATGAAAAAAGTGCTTATGTCATTTCTCTTGCTGAATATAAACATATTTGCTGCAGACGACTGCGGTGTTAATATTTACAATATGGCAACAGGGAAATTACACAAAAGAATTTTAGTAGCAAATTCAACTCATCCAAAGAACAAAAAAAACGTTTCAAAAAGATGTGAAACGGATGTTAGAAAAAATGAATTTGACACAAATTCATTTGATGTTGTTGCGAAGTGTGAATTTGAAAATGGTGATAAAATATTCAATCGTCTTACAAATGAATATGAGGATGCTAATAATTTGGGGTATCTCATAGCCACATACAGTTATAATATGTTTGCTTACGAGATAAATTGTTCATATAACTAGTTCATTATTTTCAAAAAAAACTCTTGACAACCCGATTTCGATGATTTATATTTAGTGCACAAGTGTGTAGAAAACTACTCTTCGCGCACGGTGTAAAACAAGCAAAGCCCCGCCTTTTTGTGCATGTAGGCGGAGGGAGGAAAGATGAAGAATGGCGTAAACGCTGGTGGTGTCGGCATATGGCTTGACGAAATTGTTCCCTGCCTCAAGGATACCGAAACTGGGGAAATCAAGGAAACAGTGGTGTTCAAAATCGAGAGCCGCTCGTTTCTGAAAAAATTCAAGGAAAAAGATGGATGGGGTATTGACTGGACAGAAATCCCTAGTGATGTTGAGGTGTATGCGCTCGCATTGAAGGAAAATAACGAAATTCAGGGGTTGGTTGGGGTGAAAAATGATACAAATGCACAAGCGGCGTATTTGCATTGGGCATGTACAGCACCTCAAAACAATAAACACATGTTCGGAAAACAGAAATTTAGTGGGGTTGGCGGTCATCTTTTTGCTATTGCGGCAGACCGTTCTATGTTATGGGGCCATAAAGGATATATTTATGTTGGAGCGTCTTTTTTAGGGGCTCTGCATCCGTATCATTTTATGCTCGATAAGGGTGCCGCGCAAAAACTTTTGGAGGTCTATACCTATGAATGGAATTAGAAAGCCTGCGGTAATTCTGGCGGACTCCATGGAAGAATACATGGCGACACCGGATCCGTACAAGCCCTCTCCCAAAAGCAAATTGAATATCTTTAAGCTCGGAGAATATGCCGAGCGTGTTGGAAAGAAAATTGATGAATTGACTGCCGATGAAATCCTGCAGTTCAAGATTCCGTAATCTATAACCATGATGTCATATAGCCCCGCCTTTTTATGCATGTAGGCGGAGAGCATGCTTGAACGGCAACTAGTTCCATTTTGGAACTTGTCCAAAAAGAAGGCTCAAAGATGGTGTGTCGTTCCGTAAAATTCTGCCAGTTTTTTGCCGTTCCCGACATTACAATCCCAAAATCCTCAGATAGTCCATCCGGCTATTCAAAATTCGAATGACAAAAACTTTATCACGTTCGTTCCGGTAAAAGACCAAATACCCGCTGACAGAAAGGCAACGATACTTCGTCAAGCTATTTACCTTACCTCTTAACGAAGGGCCGATCTCGGGGAAAACGGCTAGGTTGTCAATGGCGTCAAGAATTTCAATGATTTTTTCATTTGCCGCTTTAGGGCTGTCTAGCTCGGATTCTATATAAGCGTTGATGCCGTCTAAATCTTCGACGGCTTTTGGCGAAAATACGATGGAGGGCATCTAGACCTCGTATTTTTTCCGCACATCAGCGGCGGAAAGCCATCGTCCCTGTTCGGCGGAGCGTTCGCCTTCGGCAAGAGCCTTCTGTAACTTCAGTTCGGCGACCATGCGTTCGTATTCCTTGATGTCTATTACAACGTAACAACCGCGACCGTTCTTGGTCAAAAAGACTGGAGAATCTTCGGTCACGTTCTGAAGAACTTCGTTATAATTGCGCAAATCAGAAACTGGCAAAATACAGGGCATGGGGAACCTCCTTTCCTAAAATACAAAATTTTAAGAATAATTGCAAGTAAAATTCAACGAAAGTCGCACGATAAAACGAACTTTTTGTTTCAATTCTATGCTTTATAAGCATATCTAGTTATAAAAACAAAGTATTTGCTATATCTGAAAAATGGAGGTATATTTGAACATGTAAAGACTTCAACCGAGAGGAACCTATGAAAAAAATATTGGTCTTGTCCAGCAGCTTGCGCAAGGGAAGCAACTCCGAAACCTTGGCGCAGGAGTTCGCGAAGGGTGCCGCCGAGGCGGGCAACAAGGTGGAATTCGAGTCGCTGCGCGGCAAGAAGATCGGCTTTTGCATGGGCTGCCTCGCTTGCCAGAAGAAGGGCAAGTGCGTCATCAAGGACGACGCTCCCGCCATCACCAAGAAGATGGAATCGGCCGATGTCATCGTGTTCGCAACGCCAATTTACTATTACGAGATGAGCGGCCAGCTCAAGACAATGCTCGACCGCGCGAATTCCCTCTATTCCAGCGATTACAAGTTCCGCGAGATTTACTTGCTCACATCTGCCGCCGACACTGACGCGAAGGCCATGAACATCGCGAAGCGCGGTATTGGCGGGTGGATTGCCTGTTTCGACGGCGTGAAACTCAAGGGCGCCCTCTGCGCCACGGGTGCCGAAAGCGCTGGCGATGTCAAGAAGAATTCTGCGCTCCTGAAAAAAGCGTTCGCCATGGGAAAGAAAGTTTAAGACGGAATTGTCATCCCCGCGAAGGCGGGGATCCCCTTGAAAGGGATGTGCCCGCTTGAAAGTGGGCAAGAAAAAAGGTTTAATTTTTTAAATAGGAGATAACTTATGAAATCCAGATTCTTAAAAGCTACGCTTGCCGTGGTTTCCGCATGCACCCTGATGGCATGCAGCCCCGAAAAAGAAAACAATGCCGCGCAGGATGCGGCCAAAACCGCCGCACCGGCAACAGAAGCAGCCTCCGCAGCACAACAGACAAAGGACGAAAATATGAACAAGCTCACGCTCACCGCCGAATGGGACAAGGTTTTCCCCAAGAGCGACAAGGTCGAACATTCCAAGGTCACTTTCAAGAACCATTTTGGCATTGAACTCGCCGCCGACATGTTCGTGCCCAAGGACACGAGCCTCAAGGTGAAAGGCAAGTTCCCCGCAATCGCAGTCTCGGGCCCGTTCGGTGCCGTCAAGGAACAGTCCAGCGGCCTTTACGCCCAGCAGATGGCGGAACGCGGATTCCTGACCATCGCATTCGACCCGAGCTTCACCGGCGAATCGGGTGGCGAGCCGCGCTACATGAACAGCCCGGACATCAACACCGAAGACTTCATGGCGTCCGTGGATTTCCTCTCGACCCGCGACAACGTTGACCCGGAACGCATCGGCATCATCGGCATTTGCGGCTGGGGCGGCATGGCGATTAACGCTGCCGGCATCGACACCCGCGTAAAGGCGACGGTTGCCTCGACCATGTACGACATGAGCCGCGTAACAGCAAACGGCTACTTCGATTCCGCAAACAACGCCGATGCCCGTAACGAGGCCCGCAAGGCATTGATGGCCCAGCGCACCAAGGACTTCAAGAACGGTACGTACGACCTGGCCGGCGGCGTGGTGGACCCGCTCCCGGACGACGCACCTTACTTTGTCAAGGATTACTACGCCTACTACAAGACCCCGCGCGGCTACCACAAGCGCTCCCTCAACAGCAACAAGGGCTGGGCCGCCTCCGCAGGCACCTCGCTCATGAACACCAAGCTCCTCGCGTACGCCGACGAAATCCGTAACCCCGTACTCATCATCCACGGCGAAAAGGCCCACAGCCGCTACTTCGGCGAAGGCGCTTTCGAAAAGATGACCGGCAAGAAGGCAAACGTCCCTGCAAAACTCGACGCCACCAAGAACTGGAGCAAGACCGTCGGCAACAAGGAACTCCTCGTCATCCCCGGAGCCTCCCACGTGGACCTCTACGATAACCTGGAAAAAATCCCCTTCGAAAAGCTGAACGAATTCTTCAAGACGAACTTGAAGTAAGCAAAAGTCATCTAACCGCGACGATTATTTGATTAAGTTTGGAGGTCACAACTTGTGACCTCCATTCCACTATGCGCAAAAGGCATAGTGAGTCATAGCAAATAAGTATTTTGAATCGCTCGAGCAATTATTTATATTGTGTATATGCGAAATTTTGTCCTTATAACGTTGTTCTTTCTGGTAGCCTGCAGCGATGCGGCGAGCCATTCGACGCAACCTGAAACTCAGACGCCGAAATCGTCCGCCAGTAAAACACCCGGCGCAGTACCAACAAGTTCATCGGCCCAAACGGAGGCTCCCGTGAAACTAAAAATCCATGTGAACGACACCACCTTCACGGCGACGCTCGAAGAAAATTCCTCCGCCAAGGCCTTCGCCGAATTCCTCGCGCAGGGCGACATGACGCTCGACATGCACGACTACGGCAGTTTCGAGAAGGTGGCTGACCTGCCGCGCAGTTTCCCGCGCAACGACAAGCAAATCGACACCGACGCGGGCGACATCATCCTTTACCAGGGCAATTCCATCACCATCTACTACGACAAGAACTCCTGGAACTTCACGCGCCTCGCCCGCATCGACAATGTGAACAAGAAACGCCTCCAGCAGATCCTCGGCAAAGGGAACGTGAAGGCGACATTTTCGGTGGAATAAACAGCGAAAGCTCTAACAAACCCTTGCTTTTGTAACTAAATTTTTACACAAAATTTCTAGTTGTTCTATTGACATTACAACGATAATTGGATATATTTTGTGTTGTAACGATTAAAGAACAACAAAAACGGGCTTGGCCCAAGGAGATTCAAAATGGAAAAGAACAACTTCAAGACCGTAAATCTTGGCAAGGGCGTCGTGGAAGTCTACGATTTCGGCGCGGTCAAGCTGCATGCCTACAAGACAAACGACCTGATAACCGACGAATGTTTCTTGCTGGAAAAGGGCGGCAAGATGTTCATGGTCGAAGCCCCTTGTTTCTTCGACAACATCAAGGAACTGGAAGCCTACATCAAGGGCCTTTCGGTAGAATTCGTGGGAACGGTGATTGCCTACCATGGCGCGGGTGCGACCTTCATGAAGGGAGCTCCCGTGTACAGCACCCGCCATGCCGACGATTACAACCATAACGGGGAAGGTGCGGCCCTAGTCAAGAATTTCACGGCGGCTTTTGGCGATGCTTTTGACAGCTCCATTTACGCGACGACAGACTTTATCGAAGGCGAGACTTTGAATCTTGCGGGCATCGACATGCGCATTGTCGCGACCCAGGAGGCATTCAATATCGAGTTTCCCGAAATCAACGTTGTCTACACCCACATGATGGGCCACGACGTCCATTCCATCGTGGCAGGGAGCAAGCACGCCGATGCCATCATCGCGCAGCTTACGGATTACATCGACCGCGGAATTTCCCTGATTCTCACGTCACACTACACGGTGGAAAATCTGGAAGATGCCCGTGCAAAAATCCAGTACCTGAAGGTGATGAAGAATATCGCCCTCAAGAACGTGAACCCGGCGGCATTCAAGAGCGCCATGAAGCAGGAATTTACGAACTACTCTGGCGAAAAATACCTGGACATGACGGCGGGAATGTTCTACAAATAGACCAAGGTGCGTGTGAACGCAGGCAACAATTGTTAAATTGCGGATTATGAAAGTCAGCGTTCGTTTTACGGCAGCGGTCCACACCTTGCTTTGCATCCACTTCTTCGAGGGGGCGGAGCGGGTGACCTCGGAATTCATATCGAGCAGCACCGGCGTGAATGCGGTCATCATCCGCAAGGTCCTTTTGCAGTTGCAAAAGGCGGGCCTGGTTGAGACGGCTCCTGGCGTAGGGGGCTCTCACCTTGCGCGTCCTGCCGACAAGATAACGCTCCTGGATGTCTACAAGGCCATCAACGATAACGACGAGGAACGGATCGTCTTCAGTTTCCACCCGGAACCGAATCCGCTGTGCCCCGTAGGCAGGAACATCCATCGCCTGTTGGACCCGGCCCTGAATTCGGCGCAGACGGCTCTGGAAATGGAACTGGAGAAGACGACCCTGAAGGGACTCGCCACACAACTCAAGACCGCCCCTGAGTCATCCGGGAGGAAACATGAACCAAGCAGAGCGCAGACTATTCCTGATAAAGTATCTACTGGCGGAAAGTCCCAGGTACAGCGGCACGACCATCCCCGCGGACGCCGAAGGACAGAAAATCCTGCTACGTTCCTTGATGAACGTGCGGGAGGCCGCCCCCGCAAGCGATGAATTCTACAGGATTCAGGACGAATACCTGCAGGAATCCATCCGTGGTCGTGGAATAACGGATGTCGCGGACATCGAAAGTATCGGCAGTCGCTTCAGCGCGGGTGCGCCGGACATGTTTGGCGATTCCCTGTTTTTGTGGCGCGGCGACATCACCACTCTCAGGGTAGATGCAATCGTAAACGCGGCAAACAGCGGCATGACGGGTTGCTGGCAGCCTTGCCACAGCTGTATCGACAAAGCGGCACCTACCTCAATCACACAGGTATACAACAAAAGAATGGCAAAACTCTTTTGTTCCTCACAGATAAAGCCAAAGAACTTAAAGAAGCTTATGACTCCGTATCCAATGAGATGGGGAATATTTATTATCGTGATTTTACGGATAAAGAGA
>CACXMH010000075.1 GCA_902768715.1 Fibrobacter succinogenes
CGGGCTGAGCGGCAGGAGCCGGTTGAGCAGCGGGCTTGGCAGCAGGAGCGGGCTGAGCGGCAGGAGCCGGTTGAGCAGCAGGCTTGGCAGCAGGAGCAGGCTGAGCGGCAGGAGCCGGTTGAGCAGCGGGCTTGGCAGCAGGAGCGGGCTGAGCGGCAGGCGTGGCAGCGGCGGGAGCCGGTTGTGCTGCCGGGGCAGGTGCTGCAGATCCGTCATCAGAGCCCGGTTTGCCGACTTCGTCATTGTTGCTGTTATCGACCCACCAGCCGAAGTTCAGCTGGGCCAAAACGTCTTGACCGTAGGCCTGGGCCCTTTGAATCGTGGAGAAATAACCGATACGGACGCGGTAGAACGTACCTTCCAGTTCACCCGGATTTTCCACTTCCACCACGTAGGCTTCGATATCCTGTTCTGCAAGCTTCTTGACGATGGCATCGGCAGCCTTCTTGGAGGACTGGATGCTGACCTGAATCACGTACTGGCCGTCTTCTTCAGGCTTGACGCTACCCGGAGGGAGCTGCACCTTTTCGGCCTTGGCAGCCTTGCCCTTCTTTGCGGAAAGGGACTGGATAGGCACCAGTTCGGGCTCGTCCGCTGCCGGAGCTTTGGCCTCGGCGGCCTTGGCGGGCCTCTTGATGGTCATCTGGGGAACGACATCGTCTTCGCTGCTATCGCATGCGGTCAGCATGAAGCAGGCAAAAGCTGCGGTAATCAGGGTGGAAATCGAAAGTGATTTCATTGAAATCTCCGTTTTTCTTGTTAAAATCTCCAAAAGTTCACTTTTGGCTGTGTTCTGTCATAATATACATAAGTCTTTGTCAATCCGCAAGTTATAAATGCAGAAAATGCGCAAAAATGCCCTCTCCCTTGACGAATTACGGCTAGTTAAATATATTTGGCTATCCAAAAACGAATTACCAACTCAACCAAAGGATCATCGTGATCGGCGTAATTGTTAAGTCCAACGAACCTTTTGAACGCGCTCTCAAGCGTTTCACCAAGTCCTGCGAAAAGAACGGCATCATTTCCGATGTCAAGAAGCGCCAGCGCTTCGAAAAGCCTTCCGAAGAAAAGAAGCGCATCGAAACTGCCGCCCGTCGCAAGCGCCTCAAGGAAGTCGCTGACCAGAACCGCAAGCGCCTCTACTAGTCTGTAGCGGGTCGTCCGGGGCTGTCGGTCTGACCGGTCCCGGAAATCATAGGGTTTTGATTTGAAATGAGTCGCCGGTCCACCACCGGTGGCTCGTTGCGTGTTTTTAGAGCTTTAACCAAGACGCCAGGAGCGGGGCGTAAACCGCCAAGGGAAACTATGAGCAGTGCATTGCTGACAAAAATCAAGGACGATATCAAGACCGCCATGAAGGCCCACGACGCCGAAACTCTCGGAACGCTCAGGACTCTCCATTCCGACATCAAGAACGAGGCCATGAAGTCTGGCGCCACACCTGCCCAGATCGAAGAAACCATCACCGACGAAATGTGCGTCGATGTCCTCGCCCGTAGCGTCAAGCAAAAGCAAGAAGCCATCGATATTCTCACGAAGGGTGGCTTTACAGACAAAATCCCCGCCGAAGAAGCCTGTATTGCCCTCTACCGCAAGTACATGCCGGCAGAAATGACCGAAGACGAGGTCAAGGCCCTCATCGCCGAAATCAAGGCCGCCACCGGTGCCTCTAGCCCGAAAGACATGGGCAAGATCATGAAGGAACTCTCCCCGAAGGTCAAGGGCCGCTTCGACGCCAAGCGCGCTTCTGCCCTGGTGCAAGAAGCCCTTAAATAGCTTTGAGGTGTGAGGTCGTGAGGTATGAGAAGGGGAAAGCCTTCCCCTGATTGCAGCCGCGGCTCCTACTTGATGTCACCCTGGAGGGAGCCTTGCGACCGATAGGGTCCACGCCGCGTCTTCCATCACCCCTTCCCCTAGGGGCTCAGCCCCTAACACCCCGCTGTCATGCCCGGCTTGCCCGGGCATCTCCTTTTTCTTTCGTATCTTTACGCCCATGTCCACCTCCCAATCCAAAATCCAGGAACTGGAACTGCTCTACAAGATCAGTTCCATTCTGAACCAGACGCTCGATTTCGAGAGCGTCGCGCACCCGATTCTGGAAGTGGTGGAATCGACGATGGGCGTGGAACATGCGACGCTTACGCTTTACAACCGCCACACCGGCGAAATTTCGATTGAAATTGCGGAAGGCTTGAGCAGTCGCCAGGCGCGCAAGGGTCGCTACAAGGTGGGCGAGGGCATTACCGGCCGCGTCGTGGAAACGGGCAAGCCGATTATCATTCCCTCGGTCGCAAAAGACCCGGACTTCCTGGACCGTACGGGCCGCGGCAAGACGGAGGACAAGGCGTTCCTCTGTGTTCCCGTGATTATGGAGCACCAGGTGATTGGCGCTTTCAGTGCCGACGTGCAGAACCCGGTAGAAGATGAACTTCCCGAAAAGCTCCGCCTGCTGGAAATCATCGCGCAGATGCTTGCGGCTGCCGTGAAGCTCCGTCGCGAAGCCCGCGAAGAAAATGAACTCCTGAAGGCCGAAAACGAGCGCTTGACATTGGAACTCAAGGACCGTTTCCAGCCCGACAACATCATCGGGCGCTCCAGCGAGATGCAGCGCGTGTACGCGCAGATTGACCAAGTTTCAAAGAGCCCCCTACCCGCGCTCATCGTGGGTGAGGTCGGCACGGGCAAGGGGCTTGTAGCCGAAGCCATCCATTACCGTTCCGACCGCAACATGGGCCCGTTCGTCCGCGTCCATTGCGCCTCCATGCCGGAATCGGTACTTGACTGTGAACTGTTCGGCAGTGTGCGTGGCGCCCTCGTGGGTGTGTTCGCCGAAACCCCCGGTCGCGTAGAACAGGCCGAGGGCGGCACGCTGTTCCTGGACGAAGTGGGCGAACTCTCGCCGAACCTTCAGGTGAAACTCTTGCGCTTGTTGCAGCATGGCGAAGTGGAACGCATTGGCGCCCGCATCCCCAAGAAGGTGAACGTCCGCGTGATTGCGGCCACCACCAAGAACCTGCAGCAGATGGTCGAAGAAGGAACCTTCCGCGAAGACCTCTATTACCAGCTGCACATCTTCCCGATTTACGTGCCGCCGCTCAGGAACCGCAAGACGGATATAGTGCTCCTGGCGGACCACTTTGTGGAGCATTACTGCCGCATCGTGGGTAAGAACGTGCGCCGACTTGCCCGCACCACCATCAACATGCTCATGAGTTACCCGTGGCCCGGAAATGTGCGCGAACTTGAAAATGGAATCGAGCGTGCCGTCCTCGTTGCCGATGAAGACGTCATCTACCCGCACCATTTCCCGACCACGCTGCAGACCGCTGAAACTAGCGGTACTCCTGTATCTGGCAACTTAAAGCGCATGGTGGAGGCCTACGAGAAGGACATCATCTGCGATGCCCTCAAGAGTAGCAAGGGCAAGGTTGCCGCCGCCGCCCGAAGCCTTTCCACCACTCCGCGCATTTTAACATACAAGATCAACCAGCTTGGCATAGACCTCGCCAGTTTCGGGAAATGAACGGACTGCTGCCAACTCTCAACAGTGGACTAATTCTATATTTATCTTGTATGATTATCCATTCCTTCTACATGGGCTTTCAGTGATTGGCGGTTTGTATCTGTGATTTTCAAACCGGCAACCCCTAATACCTATAACCTGTAACCTAATACCTACAATGCAATTCCGTCCTGTAAAAGAACAGCTTGAAATTTTGATGCGCGGCGTTATCGATGTAGTGCCGCAAGAAGAACTCGAAAAGAAACTCCAGAAGTCCTACGATACCGGAGTTCCGCTCCGTATCAAGATGGGTGTCGATCCGACCGCCCCGGATGTGCACTTCGGCCACACTGTCGTGATGCGCAAGCTCCGCCAGTTCCAAGACCTGGGTCATACCGTCGTGCTCATCGTGGGTGACTATACCGCACAGATTGGTGACCCCAGCGGTCGCAACAAGGCCCGCCCGCGCCTCACTCACGAACAGGTGCTGGAAAACGCGAAGGAATACCAGGAACAGTTCTTCAAGGTCGTCCGCCGCGACCAGGTGGAAATCCACTACAACGGCGAATGGTTCTCTAAGCTCCCGTTCAGCAAGGTGACCGAACTCATGGGTCAGTTTACCGTGGCCCAGATGCTTGAACGCGAGGACTTCCACAACCGCTACACGGCAAACACGCCCATCAGCCTCCACGAATTCATGTACCCCATGATGCAGGGCTACGATTCCGTCGCTATCAAGAGCGATGTGGAACTGGGCGGCACCGACCAGAAGTTCAACGTGCTTCGCGGTCGCGACCTGCAGCTTTTCGAAGGCATGGAACCGCAGATCGGCCTCTTCATGCCGATTTTGCTCGGTACCGACGGCAAGGTCAAGATGAGTAAGTCCATCGGCAACTACGTGGGCCTTAACGAGCCTGCCGACGTGATGTACCACAAGATTTACAGCCTCGCTGACAGCATCGTCGAGAACTGGTTCGAACTCCTCACCAACATCCCGCTTGAAGAAATCAAGCAGATGATGGCAGACATTGCTGCAGGGCGTATGAACCCGAACGACGCCAAGCACCGCCTCGCCATCGACATCGTGACGCAGTACTACGGCGCAGACGCCGCCGAGGCCGCCGCTGCCAAGGAACGCGAAATCCATAGCGGGAACGCCATCCCCAGCGATGCTACCGAGTGCAGCGTGGCGGCCGGCACCTACGGTGCCCTGGACCTGCTCGTCGAAATCAAGGCCTTTGCAAGCAAAGGCGAAGCCCGCCGCATGGTCCAGAACGGCGGCGTAAAAATTGGCGGTGAAAAGCTTGCCGATCCGCAGGCCACCTTTGAAATCAAGGGCGCAGACCAGCTGGTTGTCCAGGTGGGCAAGCGTAAATTTTACAAGGTGAACTTCTAGGTTTATTATGGCTCAAGAAATCCTTATTCTCGGTCTCAATCCCGCCTGGCAGCGCCTGTTTTTCTTGGACAAGTTCACTCCAGGTGAAGTCCATCGCATTCCGAAGGTCGAGGAATACGCTTCGGGCAAGGGAGTCAACTGCGGGCGTGTCTTGCAGCGTTTGGGCGGAATCCCCTTGTTGATGCACTTTTTGGGAGCAGAATACGGCTCAAGGATTTTTGACGAACTGTCAGATTGTGGAATCCAGCAGGCCCCCGTGTGGATTAAGGAGCCTACCCGCATTTGTACCACCATCGTAAGTGGCGGAAGCACTACCGAACTTATCGAGCCGTCTCCCGTTTTGACGGGCAATGAGAACGAGGATTTTCTCCAAACGCTGAATGAACATTGGACATCGACACAGTGCGTCGCTTTGTGCGGGTCTTTTCCGCAATCCTTTGACCTGGAGAAGATAAATTCCCTGGACTTTACGGGCAAGCGTGTGTTTGTCGATGCCATCGAAGGTATCGACACCTGGCTTTCTAAGGGTGTGGAACTCCTGAAAATCAATATGCAGGAATACTGCAAGCTCTTGACCCGTCTTGGAATCCCGCAGGTCACTTCTAGCCCCCAGTTCTGGAAAATGACTGCCACCGCTGTACTGGAACGTCTCCCTATCAAGAATCTGGTTGTGACCGACGGAGATTCTCCGGTTCGTGCCTTCCGATTCGTGGAAAAGAAGTTCCAGGGCATGCAACTGCAACCGCCTTCTATCACCATGAAAAACAATATCGGTGCTGGAGATTCCTTCTTTGCGGGCTGGCTCTATGCCGATGGTGAAGGTATGAGCTTCGAGGAATGCCTGATCAAGGCTACCGCTGTTGCCGTTTCTCGCTGTGAGGTGGACAAGCCTTGGGACTTGGACCTTGGCCGCGTAAGCGAACTGGAAGCGGAATTCAAGGACGCTATCGAAAAGTTGGAATAAAATCTTCGGAGGCGTTATGGCAAAAACCCTGATTGTCTTTGCGTCCAAGCAAGAATTCCAGTTTTTTTTCAAGAACATTTCGTCGGTGGTGGCGTCCTCTACGCCGGCAATGGTCAATCCTTCTGTTGACGTCGCAATAGCTGGAGTGGGAATCGTAGATTTCTCGGCGAATTTGGCGCATTTTTTAAGTCTAAAGAAATACGAGCGGGCACTTTTGCTCGGTATTTGTGGCGCTTACCCGAATAGTGGACTTCAGGTGGGAAGCGTTGTCCGCGTCGATACCGAAGTCGTTGCCGATATGGGTGCGCAGAGCAGGGAGGGGCATCTTATTCCGTGGGGCACCCTGGTGTCAAAGGAGTCTATCTACAAGGGAGCCTCTATTCGTGAATTGCCATTATGCCTTTTGGATGCTCCTGGGGTTGCTGGCGGAACTGTCAACTGTTGCACGGGCACTCAATATCTAGGTAATCGCCGGGAAACCCTTTTCCAGATTCAGGTGGAAAGCATGGAAGGCGCCGCTTTTTTTGCCGTATGTAAGGCCTTTGGTGTGTCCGGATACCAGTTCCGCGCTGTAAGCAACATGGCCTCTGACCGTGATGAATCCTCCTGGGATATCCCCAAAGCTCTTTCCGCTTTGAAACAATCCGTTCTTGATCAACTTTTCTAATTTGGAATTCGGAGCTGCTCTCTAGAATAAAAATCTAATTCCGAAATCCGAAATCCGAATTCCTAATTCCTAATTAACCTCACACCTCACACCTCACACCTCATACCCAATGCGTCTCTCTCTCGGCATCTCTACCTGTCCAAACGACACTTTTATTTACGAAAACCTCATCGCAGGCCTAAAGGATTCCCCCTTTGAATGGGATGTCCATTACGCCGATGTCCAGACCTTGAACGAGATGGTCATGGCGGGCAAGCTGGACGTGGCGAAAGTCAGCGCCCAGATATACCCGCAGGTTCGTGAGAATTACCGGGTGCTTGGTTGTGGTGGCGCCATCGGTTATGGCTGTGGTCCGCTTTTGTTGTCTAGCAAGGGAGATGTATTTGATCCTGGCAGCGATACCACCTTGCCTGGGAAAAATACCACGGCGGCCCTTTTGTTCAAGTTTTGGTACAAAAAAAACTTCGGTGGTTCGCCCCGTCTCCGCTACTCTTTCTTTGATGAAGTGTATCGCGGGCTACTTGCGGCTTCGGTAGCTCAGGGCGTGACTATCCACGAGCACCGTTTTACCTGGAAACGAGATGGGCTTCATCTGCTGCAGGATTTGGGTGCCTATTGGGAACAGGAAACAGGAACTCCGATTCCTCTTGGAATTGCGGTTGCTCGTGAAAGCTTTTCACCCGAAATAATCGAATGTATCGAATCGGAAATTCGAGCAAGTCTAAAAATGGCGTGGACGCGGAGCGAAATGGTGTCTCCTTTTATCCAAGAAAAGGCGCAAATCGAAGAAAAAAATGTTATAGAATCTCACATAAAAATGTTTGTAAATGACTTTTCTGAGTCAATTGGCGAAAAAGGTAAAGCCGCTTTGGAAAAACTCTGGATGTTGACAAAGTGTTGACAAGGTGTTTGTACCATAAAAAAACTTGTAATAATTCGTTAATGTAATGTAAAATTTACAAAATGGCGAATTTTTAGCAAAAACTTTATTTATTTTCCGTAAAGCATCTTTTTTATGGGAGTTCTATTATGAGCTTAGTAAACGACCTTGAACTGGAAGTCGAAAACTTCAAGCGCGAGTACGAAAAGTTCGAGCGCGGTAACAAGTCCGCCGGCACCCGTGCCCGCAAAGTCCTGCAGGACATCAAGAAGACCTGCCAGGAGATTCGCGTGTCCATCCAGGGGGCGAAGAAGGAGGACGTGAAGGAGTCTCAAGCTCCTGAATCGTAATTTTTGCTTTGCATAAGACTGACAACGGGCCAATTTTCTGCGAAAAATCGGCTTTTTTCGCAGAATTGGTTTGACTAAACGCAATTTTTGAGGTATATTCCCATCTAAGTTTGTGTTTGTCAGTCTTGGCAAATGATAACGTTAAACGAATTTATGTGTTCTATGATTGGAGAAACGTAGCAGTATGACCCTAAAGAAACTGGTCTTAGTAACGGCCGGGGCGATGCTTCTTTCTGGAACCGCCATGGCAAAGAATATCAATGTGCCTGGCGATTACTCAAAGATTGCCGACGCTCTTGGCAATGCGGATGCTGGCGATACCATCTTGGTAAAGCGTGGCACCTACAACGAAAACATTACCTTGGTGATGGATGTGGTCTTGAAAGGTGAAGATCCTCTCACGACTATCATCGATGGTGGCCGAAACGGTCCGACCGTCATGGGTACTTCGGGTGCCGAGATGTCGCACTTCACTATCAGGAACGGTCTCGAAGGTATCCTTTGCGAAAACGCAGCCCCCTATATCCACCACTGCTACGTGCTGGATAACAAGGCCACGGGTATCGGTGCGTTCATCTCGCTTCCTCACCTCCGCAATAACGTGGTGTACGGCAACCGCTGGTCCGGCATCCTTGCTTGGGGTGCTAAGGCGCTGGATGCATCCATTGAACAGAACGTGGTGCTCCGCAATGGCTACTCCGGCCTTGCATTGAAGGGCCCCACCAACGTCATCGCCACCAACAACATCTTCATGGAAAACCACTACTACGGTGTGTTTGCCGACCCTGCTGCTGGTCAGACCAAGGTGGAGTACAACAACATCTACAAGAACTACTACCCCTTCAACCAGTTCATCAAGGTGAACCGTACCAACGTTTCCCTTGATCCGAAGTTCATCAACCACTCTCTTTCGAAGCCGAACTTCTACTGCCAGTCCACCTCGCCGATGCTCAAGCGTGGAAAGGGTAAGTTGGATATCGGCCTTACTGCTACTGAGATTGAGAAAGAAGAAGAGGAAGTGGAAGAGACTCGTAATCCGGACTCCGATGCCGACGGCATGTGCGATCCTTGGGTCTCCGAAGAAGGTCTTGCAGACAAATACGCATCGGTCTGTACCGGTGTAGATAACTGCCCCGAAGAAGGCGAAGACTTTGACGGCTACCAGGATGACGACGGTTGTCCGGATGCCGACAACGACCGTGACGGTATCTGCGATCCTTGGGTCGAAGCCAAGGCTATGCAGGCTAACTTTGCTCACGTCTGTAAAGAAGTTGACCTTTGCCCCGAACAGCCCGAAACCATCAACGACTTCAAGGACGATGACGGATGCCCGGACGAAGTGCCGCAGCCGCCCAAGAAGGTGTTCGTGCTCGAAGGTGTGAACTTTGAATCCGGTAAGGCGACCATTACTCAAGATTCCTACATCTCCCTCTTGAAGGTGGTGGACATCATGGAAACCTTCACCGATGCTACATTTGAAATCGTAGGCCACACGGATAACCAGGGTAACAAGGCCAAGAACAAGCAGCTCTCTGCCGACCGCGCCGAAGCTGTGAAGAACTTCCTTGTCGAAAAGGGTATTTCCGAAAGCCGTATTACAACATCCGGTATGGGTGACACCAAGCCGGTGGCCTCCAACAAAACCCCCGAAGGGCGTGCGCAGAACCGTCGTATCGAATTCAAGCGCACGGATATGAAATAAGGAGTAGATGATGACGCGTACTAGTTTCATCAAAACGTCAGTCCTCGGACTTACAGTGGCTGCCAGCTCTCTGTATGCTGAAGCCGTTTACTCCCCGCACAAATACCAGCAGAACGACTGGTTCGGTGAATTTGGTAGTAACAACACTGCAATGTATGTGAACCCCGCTGGAATCGCTCTGACCGACCAGCTTGAAGTGAGTGCGCAAGTCTTATGGCGAATACGCCTTCTTGCTGGGTTACGCATACAACTTGATGCACTGCGTTGCCGTGGGTCTTGATATTTCCATCCTCTACATCAACCAGTTCGACGAAGTCAAGCACATGACCTTCGGCGCCGACGTTGGTGTGAGTTGGAACCCGCTTTCTTCTTCCAAGTACGGCGACCTGCTTGTGGGTGTTGCCTTGCAGAATGCTTTGCAGCCTGCCATCAGCACCGCCGAAAAGGACGCTCCTACCATGGTGCTCTTTACGGAAAGCGAAGCATACAAGATTCCTGCAAACCTGAACCTCTCCTTGTTCTATCGTGGGCTTAACCGCTCTCTCGAAGCCAAGGCTGAACTTTCTATCATCGACGTGATGCACGACGATGACGAAGGTGGTGAAGGAATGAACCTTGAAACGAGCTTCACCTTGACTTACTACCTGTCTCCGCACCTTGGTGTCCGTCTTCGTTTCACGAAGGAAGGCTACCCCGTTGCCGGCGCTACGGTTAACGTGAAGGATGTAAGCTTCTTCCGCTACCTGCAGCTTGACCTGGAAATGTCTCACGACGACCTCTATGCCAAGAAGAACCGTGGCTTTATCTGGGCTGTGAAGCTCACTACCCGCTTCGGTGACACTCGTGAAGAGAAGATTGGCGAAGAACGGTATCGTCGCTTGAAGATCGAACCTGAAAACGACTACCGCGCCGCTATGCGTCTGTACTTGAACCGTCAGTTCCTCGAAGCCGCTTATGCCTTCGGTAAGGTCCAGACCAAGTACCCCGCATTCCACTTGGTGGACCAGGCTGCCTTCTACAAGGCAAAATCCTTTGAAAACCTCCGCATGCACAAGGCTGCCCGCGCTGTTTACGAAGACGCTATCAAGCGCTATCCGAGAACGGAACAGAACGCCAAGTACCACTTCCAGTTGATGAACATCGACTATAAGGAAGGCAAGTACACCGACGCTATGGCCAAGTACCAGAACATCGTCCAGGTGTTCGGCAAGAGCGACGTGAAGGCGGACGCCGACTATATCGCCGGTCAGATTAAGTTCGAACAGGGCCTCTATCAAGAATCTGTGGACCTGCTCGCCGCTATTCTCCCCGGTAACGCCAACTACTTCTACGCCCGTTACACCATGGGTATCGCCTACAGCCGCATGGGCAAGTGGGAAGAAGCCGAAAACTGCTTCCGCGACATTACGGAACAGCCGGTTTCCAACCAGTCCGAACGCGACCTGCAGGATGCCGCCAAGGTGAAGCTCGGCCATATCTACTTCTCTGGCGAAAAGCCCGATGTGGCTGCCGCCGCCCAGATGTATGGCCAGGTGGAACCGGGTTCTCCTGTGTATGACGAAGCAATGCTCGGTATTGCATGGTCCTTCCTCAAGGTGAACAAGCCCGACGAAGCTCTGAAGCCTGCCAACTGGATTATCAGCAACCTCCCGGAATCCTTCCTGGTTTCTGAAGCCTACCTGGTTCAGGGTTACTGCTACTTCATCAAGAAGGACTACAACAAGGCCGTGAAGTCTCTGGAACAGGCTGAAAAGCGCACGGAACAGCCGGTTGTGTCTGTTGCTGCCCGTGACAGCGCCCGTCAGGCTTACGAAGCCATGCAAAGCGACTTCGACTCCGTACAGGTCAAGGCTCTTGACCTTGCCCGTCAGCTGCCCACGCCTCGTGTGGAAAGCAAGCGTGAAGCTTTGAAGCCCGATTTCGATAAGGCAAACAAGGCTATCGAAGATTATGCCGAGTTCACTCAGAGATCCATTCAGAGTGACCGCTTCGAATCTAACCGTAAGCGCATTTTGGACGACGCTGGCTTTACCTTGGCTACCGTCAAGACCAAGATGGCTGGTGGTGCCGGTGGTTCTGGCGCTGCTCAGGAACTGGAGGAATTGGATGACCTGGAGTAATCCGGGTTCGTCCCTTTTATAGAAATTATAGGTGGATAGAGAATAATGAAACGTATCTTACTCTTAACGGCAATGGTCCTTTCCTTGGTGGGAACCTCCTTTGCCGCTTCCGATCCCTGTAAGGATAAAACCGAAGAAGCCAAGAAACTCTACGCAAAGTGCAAGTCCATGGAAAAGGGCTCTGCCAAGTACAAGGACTGCGCCAACTCTTACAAGCTCCTTAAAAACCAGGCCGCTCAGGCTTGCCGTTCTGGTGGTCTTGACGAAGAAGGCATGCGCTCTGCTATTAAACAGTGGGAAAAGCAGGTGAACAACTGTAAGGGTAAGCAGAACGCCCGTTGCGCTTCTGCCCTGCAGCAGTTGGGTCACTACCAGTTCCAGCTTGAAGAAAAACTCTTCTTGGATAAGCAAGCCCAATACGAAGAAGACGTGGCATGGTGCGCCGACCGCGACAACAAGCCCGCCAAGTGCGCGAACATCGACCAGTTCCCCAAGGCCGATCACCAGAAGTCTCTGGGATATTTCTTGGAATACATCGACAAGTATCCCAAGGAAAGCAAGACTCCTATGGTGCTGTACCAGGCTGCCGCCGTGCAAGAAGCCAGTGGCGAAGACGAGAAGGCTTTCCGCCTCCGTGAACGCTTGGTCCGCAATTTCCCGGATAACGGCCTTGTTCCCAAGGCATGGCTCCGTATTGCAGAATACCACTTCATGAACCGTAAGTTCCGCGACGCCGTGGAAGCCTACAAGAAGGTGACCGGCTTCGAAAACCTGACGGGTAAAGAAGCTGCTCTTGCCATGTACCACTTGGCTGAATCTTACTACAATATCGCTGAATACGAAACCGCTGCCGTCAAGTACTACGACTACATCATCGGTGCCGACAAGGGTAAATACCCCAACGACCTCCGTGCCGAAGCTATGGACTTCATGGCGGCCTCCTTCTCTGACTTGGAAGGTGGTGGTGTCGCCGAAGCCGAGGCCTTCTTGAAAGACAAGAAGGTCCCCTTCAAGGACTCCGTCTATTATCGTATCGGTATGAAGAACAAGGACCACGACCGTAACGAAGAAGCGGTGCAGTCCTTCAAGCGCTTGATGTCCATCAACCCTGATTACATCGACGCTCCTCTGGCCGATATTGCGATGATTGAAATCCTCATCATCCAGCAGAAGTTCGAAGAAGCTCAGCAACACCGTTACACTGTGGTGAAGCGTTATGACCGCAACTCTTCTTGGTACAAGAAAAACCAGAAGTACCCGGAATCGGTGAAGAACGCCGAAACAGCTATCCGTGGTGCTATGCTCGACATTCCGCAGTACCACCATGCTCGTGCTGCCAAGCTCACTAAGGAAGGTGACCTGGAAGCCGGTAAGAAGCAGTATGCCGAAGCCATCAAGGCTTACGAAGCGTTCCTGAAGCGCTATGCCAAGGAACCGTCTTGGGATGAATACAGAGTCCACATCAATTTGGCTCTGGTTTACCAGGAAATGCAGCAGTTTGCAAACGCTGCCAAGATGTTCAACTGGATCGTGGATTCCGATACTACCCGCTACGGACGCCGTCCCATGGGTGACAAGGAACTCCTGAAGAAAGAAGAAGCTGCCTACAACGCTGTGCTCATGATGGACCAGGCTCGCGAAGCGGCCAAGACCAAGAAGTACGGTGGCGATGCAACTAAGGCCTACAAGGGCGAAGAAACCAAGGCCTACTTTGCTCAGGTTGACAAGTATATGGCCAAGTTTGGTCAGAACAAGGAAGCTGCGGAACTTGCTTACAACGCCGCTATCGTGCATTACGAGGCTAAGCAGTACAAGACTGCCGTGACCGTGTTGCGCGACCTGGTTCAGCGTTATCCGGATCACCAGTACATTTTGCTGATTCGTCGTATGCTTGCCCAGTCCTTGCTGGAATCTGACCAGTTGGACGAAGCTTTGGTGGAATTCGAATGGTTGTACAAGCAGTACCACGATGTGAAGGCTACCAAGAACGACTCTATGGCCAAGGAAATTGAGAAGGCTATCGCGGCCGTGCTCTTCCAGAAGGCCGAAAAGTCTGTGAAGAACAAGCAGTACGAAGAAGGTGCTCAGGCATACTTGGCATTGGTTAAGCGTTACCCGCTGGTTTCCTTTGCCGATAAGGCCGTGTTCGAAGCGGCCGTGGCCTACGAAAGCGCCGGCAAGCACGAACAGGCTGCCGAAACGTTCATGATGCTGCCTAAGCAGTATGCAAGTTCTTCCCTTACCATTAGGGGTATCTTGCGTGCCGCAAGCAACTACAAGAAAGCTGGCAACCCCCGTCAGGCCGCCCAGACCTTCTTGTTCATTACCAATAACTTCCCGCAAGATTCCATGGCCTTCCAGGCAATCGGTTTCGCTGCCCAGACCTTCGACTCCATTCCGGACAAGAAGCAGGCCGCTGTGACCTACGAACTGGCTTACAAGCGCTACCCCAAGGATGAACGCACTCCGAGCTTCCTCTATAGCGCCTGCTTGAGCTACGACGAAGCCCAGATGACCGACGAAGCCATCCGTTGCTCCAAGGACCTGGTCCATGACTATCCCAAGAGCACTTACGCTTTGGATGCTGCCTTCAGCATTCCCGTGGCCTACGCCAATGCCAAGAAGTGGGAAGATGCTGCCAAGGAATATCACTTCTTTATCAAGAACTACACCGAAGACAAGGAAAAGTTGATTGCTGCCTATATCGGTGCTGCCCGTGCCTACATGGAACTTAAGGAAGAAGAAAAGGCTGTTGCCGATTACGATCAGACCCTTAAGAACTACGACAAGTACGGTCTGCAGATCAAGAACGCCGATCCGGGTGTTCCTGCCGAAGCCGCTTTCTACTTGGGTGAACATGAATACAACAAGATGGATCCCTATGTGTTGAAGGGCAAGGAAAAGGAAAAGGCCGCCACCATCAAGAAGTTGGTGGAAATCCTGCAAGGAGCCATGGGTCACTACTCCAAGTCTGCGTCCTACGCTTCTGAAAAGTGGACCTTCCGTGCGACCAACAGGATGGGTATGCTCTTCGTGGTCATGGCCACCAAGGTCCGTGAACAGGAAAAGAGTGCCAAGGGCGAAGAAGAGATGTTTGCTGAACGTATTACTATCGTACAGCAGCTGCCTCCTTACTACGACCAGGCCCGCCCCATCTTCCAGAAGAACATTGACCTTGCCCGAGACCAGGGATTCTACAACCAGGATGTGGTTCAGGCCGAAGAAGGTTACATCGAGATGTACTACCAGCAGTGCGCAGTGTTCGCCGAAGTGGCCGACGCATTCGCCAATGCGCCTCTGCCCGACTCTGCAGCCATCGTGAAGGAATATGTGGAATACGAAGGCGCTGTCAAGGAAGACGCTATCGAAATGGCTCACGAAGACCTGGAAGCCTACCGCGAAGAACTTAACAACAAGTCCGAGGCCGCCAAGCAGGCTGCAGTGCCTGTGTGCGCCACCGGTATCAAGGCTTCTGCCCACTACGGTATTGACAACCAGTGGACTGCCAAGCTCTTTGAACTCTTGAAGCAGATGGACGAGAACAACGAAACCTTGAACACCAAGATCGAAAAGTTCGACCCGTCCACCTTGTTTGCCGACCCGGCATACTTCAAGACCAAGGCTCGTATCGAGCAGATTTCCAAGTCCGAAGTCATGACTCCGGAAGAAAAGCTCAATACCTACCGCGACATTATCAAGGAAGCCAAGGCTGAAAACGAAAAGTTGAAGAAGGAATTGGCTGAACTGAAGGCTCAGATGGCTCCGGCGCCCTCCGCTGCCGGTGCTGCAGGTGAAGAAGTAGGCGCTTCTGAATCTGGTGCTGAACCCGAGGCCGCCCCCGCTGCTGCTCCTGCCCCGAAAAAGAAGGGAAAGAAGAAAAAGTAGTGCGGTAAAAACAATTTTACGGGAACCTTGTTCATAGGGTTCCCTCGCCTTTTAGGGGTTTTTGAGGTGTTTTGCTGGCTGTAAATAAAGTTTTACGGCTGCAAGACTCCCTAAAACGCTCTAAAAAAAATAAATATGAACTTAAGAATTCAAAAAACAAACCAAAAACAACTCTAAAGGAGTACACTAATGTCTAAAATGCTTCAATCCTTCAGCCCTGAATCTGATGGTTACCAGTTCATGTGGATCATCTTGGTCGTGTTCATGATCGGTCTGGGCTTCTCTATCGAACGTGTGGTCTATATCATGGTGAAGAGCTCCAAGGGCCGCGCCAAGTTCCTGGCCGACTTCGGTAAGCTCATCAGCTCTCAGCAGTTCGATGAAGCACTTGGCCTTGCCAACAAGACCAACCTCCCCATTGCCCGCGTGATGGCTGCTATCGTTAGCACCCGCGCCGGTGGCCGCGACACCATGCAGGCTGCTTGCGACGCTGTGTTCCTGACTGAAGCTCCCCGTCTTACTCGTTATATCAGCGTTATCCAGGTTATGGCTTCCATCTCTACCTTGCTCGGACTGATGGGTACGATTTACGGTCTGATCTTCACATTCGATGCTGTGGCTAACAAACCCGCTTCTGAACGTGCCAAGGCTCTTTCCGACGGTATCGCTATCGCTATGGGTACTACGCTCCTCGGACTTCTCTCCGCCGTGCCTCTTCTGGTGCTCGTGGGCCTTCTCAACATGAACTCCGAACGCCTGATCCAGGAAATGGAAGAAAAGGGCCTCAAGATTATCAACTCCCTCTCCTAATTTCAACTGAGAGTTTTTAATTAAACGGAGTTATAAAAAATGGCAAGACAACTTAAGAAACCAGCCAAGCCTGAAGAACCGGACCTGTTGCCGGCGATGGGCTTGTTCACGATTCTGATTCCTATGCTGTTGTCTATGACCGCTTTCTCCAAGCTGGCTATTGTTGAAGTCAATCTGCCCGAACGCTCGATGATGCAGATGGACAACGACACTCCTCCGGAGCCCGACCAGCAGGCATTGAACCTTTCCCTCGCGATTACCAGCGATTATCTCGTGATTGGTGCTCGTGGTGGTTTCCAGCCCAACGTCTATTTCAAGGAAATGTGGACGTTCCGCTGCAAGTCCGATGCTAAACTGATTACCTACGCCATGGATGACGTTAAGGCAACAGTGGAAAGTGGACACGGACCCAAGTGCAAAGATGGTTCTGAGATGGATAAAGAGAAGTATCTCTATGAAATCGAGAGCATCGAACTTTGGGCAATCCAGAAGGAATCTGAAGAAGATCCCGGTAAGGTTATTTGGGCACTTTACACCAACGGTGGCTCTGCAGAAGAACCCCTTGCTGACAGTGCTTATGTAGATGGAAACAACAGCTTCCTCGCTCTCCCTGGCGAAGGCAACTTGGGACTTACCCCGCCGCCGGCTCTGAAGAAGCCCGGTGCAGGTGTGACCCTTGCAACCCTTACGCCTAACTCCGCTCGTACGCTCAAACCGGATGTGGCCGCCAAGACCATGATTTATCCGCTTTCTGCCTACGACCTGATTGCGAAGGACCTGATTGCAATTCATACGCAGTTTATTGACCTCGAAGACGTGGATAACATTATCATCGTGGCAAACGACGATACTCAATTTGACAAGATCATTCAGCTCATGGACCGCTCCAAAGAAGCCGGTTTCGTGAAGATTCAACTTGCTAAGTTGGGAGGTTAATCATGGCTAGAAGAACTCGTAAGTTTAGCGAAGACGTACCTTTCTCCCTCACGTCCATGATGGATATGATGACCATCATTCTGGTGTTCATGATTAAGAACCTGGACGCCGAAGGTCAGCTTTTGACTCAGGCCGAAAACCTGATTCTTCCGATCTCTACCTCCAAGGT
>CACXMH010000076.1 GCA_902768715.1 Fibrobacter succinogenes
TGATAACGGCAATGGCCGCGACGATGATTCCGATGATTAAGAGAGTTTCCATTGTTTTTCTCCGGTATTTTATTTCAAAATTTAATTCAGTATATCGAATGCCGAAATCTTAATTGTCCAGCACCACCCAGATGTGGCCTTCCTGCACAGACTCCACCTTTATTTTTGTGCCGGCCTCGATGATTTCGCCGTGGGTCTGCACGTCAAAGAGTTTGGTGCTGCCATCGGGCATGGTAAAGCTGGCCTGGCCTACGGGGCGCAAGAACGTCTTGGCTTCGCCAATGGCGCCCACGGCAATTTCCTGCACGGCTTCGGTGGGGGAGGCTGCCGTTTCTAGGTCTGTCTTGAGCATGGGGGTCCAACCTTCGGGCAGTAACGGAATCAGGTACTTGCTTGCGGCAATGGGGAACACAAGCGCTATGGCCGCACAGGCGAGCATGTAGAACAGTCCGAATAGCCAGGGTGTCGCGTCAAAAGTGGTCTCTACGGTCTCGGGAATGTATTCGGGAATCTCCTCTGGCGAGAAACTTAGGGCTAGCGCGAGGATCATACAGATGATGCCCCCGATGCCGAACAGGAATGTTCCGGGCATCACGAAAATTTCTACCAGGAACAGCACCACGCCGGCCACAAGCAGAATGGCCGGGATATAGCCGTCCAGTTGGGGCGCGAACTGCCCGAGGAAAACGATGCCGATGAGAATCAGGCCGATAACACCGAACAACCCAAATCCTGGGGTTTTGAATTCGATATAGAGGGCTCCGAAGCCAAGGATTAGCAGAATACCCGAAATAGCGGCAATGGCTGAGGCAATGTCTTCGCCCAGGGTAGTCTCCACTTCGCTACGGCTTTCGATGGCAAGGGTTGTCTCGAATTCGCTACGGTCCTTGAAGGTGCCCTTGGAGAACCCTAGTTCTTCCGCTTCCTTGTCGGTCATGGTCAAAAGTTCGCCCTCTTTCACCAGAATCTTGGGGGCTCCCCAGAAGGCCTTTTCGGTGCTGTCCAGCACGGCGAATTTCTTGCTCTCGATAATGAGGGTGGTGTCCCGCTCTGATTTTTTGCCCTTGTCTAGCTTGGCGGAGAGTTCTAGAACTTCAAGTTCCGGCGTCACGAAGGCAGAACTGAGCAGTTCGGGGTAGCCATTACGCTGGGCAAGGTTCCTGAATTTGGCCCGGAGGGGCGACTGGATCTTTTCGCCAACGATTTGCGGGGTGCCGTCGCCACCTTGTACAATGGGGGCGCAGTCCCCGATGGTAGTGGCTTCAAGCATGTACAGCTTTTTGCAGGCGAGGGCAATGAGGCTGCCTGCGCTGATGGCCTTCTTTTTTACCAGGGCGATGGTTTCGGGGTCCTTGACCGCCATAATGGTGTCCACCAGGTCGAAGGCGGCATCCAGGCGGCCTCCGAAGGTGTTGATTTCAAAGACGATGTAGTCCGGCTTTTCCTTGAGGGCGTCGTCGATGGCCCTGGCACAGAAGTCGTACATGGAAGGCTCCACGTCCCCTTCCAGCTTAATCCATACGGCGTGTTTCTTCTTGAGCTCCTGGATGCTTGGAACATTGGCCTTGTCGGTGTCAAGAACCACAGTGTCTGTGGAGCTGGTCTTGGCGGAATCGGTAGCCACCGCGGTGGTGTCTGCCGCTGCTAGGGAGACGAACAACAGGATTGCTGAAAAAAGACTGAAAAACTTGCTCATACTTCCAATATACCAAGTTTTTCGCTGGAAACAACCAAAATGGCGGGAAAATACCGAAAAATGGCTGTGTGTTTTCTTGAAGACTATTCCAAGTTGGAATAAAGAACCCGTTTTTTTATGAGTAAACTAATGATTTTAAAGGTATCTTCTACATAATGCTTGCCCGGCGGTAGCGAGATGAAACAGTTCCAGTTTGATTATCACAGTATCACGTCCCTGACTCGGGATCTCGAAAAGGTTCGCCTTTGGTACAAGTCAAAGAGCTGTTCTAATGTTGTTTTCCAGATATATTCCGATTCCCTGGACCGGGGGCAGATGGAACTGGTCAGCAATGTCATCACAAGGACCATCCCCCACGCCATCTGCATGGGTTGTTCCACCAACGGAAACATCGTAGAAGGGAGGCTTTCCTCTGCTACCATATCCATTGTCTGTACCATCTTGGAAAAGCCCACTACGAAGGTGAAGCTGTTGCAGTACACCCTGAACGGTGAAACGGCGTTGGAGGTGGTGGAAAATATCAAGCGGGAGGTCAAGGAAAATCCCTGGGTCAAGGCGGTGGAACTGCAATTGACTATTCGGGGAATGTCCCTGTCGCCCCTTTGCGATGCACTGCACGATGTAGATGAATCGATAGCCATTTTTGGGGGAGGCGCCTTTAACCCGACTCTCGCCACCAACGACGCCTGCGTTTATTCAAATGTAGGCGGCTATTCGGAACGGGGAATTCTGGTGCTCTTGGTGGGTGGCGAGGATTTTCATATCTATACCACGCATATCGCTGGCTGGAAACCTCTTGGCAGGGAATTCCTGGTAACAAAGGCACAAAATGCCCTCCTGTTTGAACTGGACGGCAAGCCCGCTTACGAAATCTATTACCGCTATTTGAAAATCTTGAATGACGAACATTTTTTCGCCAATACGCTGGAATTCCCCTTCTTTTACAAGCACAACGGCATAGATATTCTCCGGGCCCCGGTCCATTGCAACGAAGACGGCACTCTGGTCATGACCTCGGACATTGACGAGCATGTCAAGGCTCGCCTTGCCTATGGCGACCCCTGGACAATCTTGGATTGTATTCGCAAGGACGGGAAAAAAATAGGGGAGTTCAAGCCCGATATCATCAAGGCTTTCTCTTGTGCAGCCCGTCGTTCTTTTTGGGGGAAAGAAGAAATCAGTAACGAGACTCTTCCGTTCCAAAGTATTGCCCCTACATCGGGTTTTTACACTTCTAGCGAGTTCTTGAGAACTAACGGTTTTGTAAACCAGCACAACGTGACTCTTGTAATCGCTGCCATGCGGGAAGGTGACGGCGACGATAGTCACAAGTTCGATATGGCAGAAGATTCGTTCTCGGGCCAAGTTTCCATGATTAACCGCCTTGCCACCTTTATCGATGCCGCTACTCAGGAACTGGCACAGGCAAATGCGAAGCTGTCCCTGATGGCCATTACGGACCCTCTTTCGCACTTGTTCAACCGTGGTGAAATCCAGCGCTGTATCAAGGAATGCATCTCGGAGAAAACGCCTGCGTGCCTTGTGATGATGGATATTGACGATTTCAAGAAGATTAACGATACCTACGGCCACAAGGAAGGGGACAACGTCATTATCGGCATTTCCAATGTCTTGAAAAAGACGGTGGATGAAATGGGGCTTTCGGGAATAGACTCGTCGGATTACAGAGTGATGGATGACGATGATGATTTTGATGAAACCAGCGGTGGACTGCGGGAATCGATTTTAATGGTGAAATCGCCCATTGGTCGCTGGGGCGGCGAAGAATTTATGGTACTTTTGCGTGAGACGCCTATTGAAATGGCTCTTGATTTTGCAGAAAAAGTTCGCAAGACCTTCAATGAAATGGAATTTGAAAAGGCGGGTCACCGTAGCGTAAGCGTTGGCGTGGTGGAAATTCAGAAGGGCGAATCTGCCGACTCGGCCTATGTCCGCGTGGACCAGGCCCTTTACAAGGCCAAGGAAAACGGACGAAATCAGGTATTTTATGCGCAAGGAGGCGAAAGATGAACGATGGTATAAAAACACGGATAGATTCCCTGTTCGACGCCTTTTCCGTATTGGCTAACGGTGCCTACACCTATGTGACCCATATCGAATCGGGGATAACCAGGTGGTCCAAGGATGCCGTTGATTATTTCGGCTTGCCTTCTGAATACATGAAGGACGCGCTCCCTATCTGGATGAGGAATATACATCCGGACGACTTGCCTGCATTCAAGGAAAGCGTAAAAAATGTCTATGACCGGAATGCGGGTAATCACCATGAGCAGTATCGTATCAAGACCAAGAACGGCCGCTACATCGTGTGTACCTGCCGAGGAGTGCTCGTTCGGGACGAGAACGGGACTCCCGAATTCTTTGGAGGTTCGGTCCGGAACAATGATGCCCTGAGCTATTTCGACGACGTGTCCAATTCCCGGAGCCTTTACGGCTTTATGGACGATTTGCGTTCTTCCACCTGGAAGGGCGAAAAAATCCAGATTATGATGCTGGGACTTTCGGAATTTTCGCACCTGAATGAAATTTACGGCTACACCTTCGGGAACCGGGTGCTGCAGGAATTCGCCAAGATGATCAAGGTGGAAGCTTTTGATATGGGAGAGTGGTACCGCATGGACGGCACCAAGTTTGCCATCGTGTGCAAGAACGCCACCTCCGAAGACCTCAAGAACCTTTACAAGCGGATACAGTACAACTGTATTCACGACCTGATAGTGGATGGCCAGCACGTGGTGCTTTCTTTTGTGGCGGGCGCCATCAACCTGGAACGATTCGACGTGTCCGTAGAAACAGTTTATTCGTGTCTCCGTTTCGCCTATTATGAGTCCAAGATTAACCATCTGGGCGAACTCTATGTGCTTAAGAACAGCGTCAGCGAAGACAAGCGCTTTGCCATTGAGCGCCTGAATGTCATCCGCAATAGTATCGTGAACAATTGCGAGGGATTTTTCCTCTGTTACCAGCCTATCGTAGATGCGGAAACCGAGATGATTACCGGAGCGGAATCCCTGATCCGCTGGAAAAATGACGAATATGGAATCGTGTCTCCGCTAGAATTTGTGGAGGTGCTGGAGCGGGACAATCTTTTCCCGGAACTTGGCCGGTGGATCTTGCGCACTGCGCTGAAAGATGCGAAGAGGTTCCTCAGGCGTTATCCGGGATTCGTGGTGAACGTGAACCTGTCCTATACCCAGCTGGAAAATCGTGATTTTGTAGAAGATGTGCTGGCCATTCTCAAGGAGACGGGGTATTCGCCCCAGAACCTCTGCCTTGAAATTACGGAACGCTGCCGTATGCTGGACATTTCGCTCTTGAAGGAGGTATTTACGGCCCTTCGGGAGCATGGTGTCAAGGTGGCTCTGGACGATTTCGGCACGGGATTCAGTTCCCTCGGTATTTTGCGGGAATTGCCCGTATCGACGGTGAAGATTGACCGGAGCTTTGTCATAAACATCGAAAAGGATTCTTCGGACCAGAACACGGTGCGATTCATTTCGGAGCTGGCCAATTCCTTCTCCTCGTCGGTGACGGCGGAAGGTATCGAGACCGCCGAAATGCGGGATTACTTGCTCCGTTTCAAGATCAAGAGCCTGCAGGGGTATTACTATTCCAAGCCGCTTCAGGTGAAGGATTTCCTGGAAAAGTATATCGAGGCTTAATGCTTTTTCTCTTCGCCTGCTGAATAAAGGGAGTAGGTAGATACGATTTTATTGGCAGGCCTCAAGAGTTTCGATACAGTTGCCCAGGTCCATCTTTTTTAGGGCGTTGGTCTGGGCTTCGTCTTTTGTCCTGCCGGCTCCAGCTCCGCTCCATTTGCATTCCCTGGTTCCCGAAGAAAGGGAAAGGCTGACCTTGTAGCTGGTGATGTTCTTTAAAGTGCGTTCGGGGGTCGAATTGATGCGGATGGCGACTGGTTTGGCATTCCTGTCTTGCACCACCTGGCCGAAGTGTTTTGAAATCTGGTCCACCACGGCGGCGCAAGCCGATGGCTCTTGGTTACAGGCGAGATTTAGCGGGCATACAGGAGAAGATACCTGGTAGGGAACCTTGATTGCCATGAGGCCCGCAAGGTTGCGCTGGTTTGCAGAAATGGCCGGTTGGATAAGGACTTCGCCGGAACCGCGGGTTAGCTTGCTTGCCGGAATTTGGAAGGTGGCTGCACCTTGGGCGTCGGTAGCGGCATTTGCAAGGGCTGTTCCGCCGTTCTCTATAAGGAGTGGAAAATTGGGGATTGGCCCCTTGGGGCCTGCTACGGTTACGGTTAGGAGAAGGTTCGATTTCGGGCCGAGTTCTTGCGGGTTGCCTTCTTTTGATACGGAAATCTGGAGCTGCCGTAGGGCTAGCGTCAGTGCCTGCTGTATGGCGGCGGATTCCGTCTTGAGCCGCATGGAGTTGTCCAGAGGAGTGTATAAGGACATTTCCTCCAGGATAGGCTCCTGGGATTTTAGGATTCCGGGAATTGTGGCGAGCAGCCTGTCCGTTTCGACAAAACGCTGTTCTGCAAGGGCTTGCTTTGCCTTGGCTTCCGTTTCGTTGATCGTGCGCTGGAGGGTTTCCAGCTTGAATCTGTACTTGGAAACGAGCTCGTCCAGGTCCAGGGTGGCGGTGGCTCCGAAACGCTTGCCGTCCTTGGGGAGAACCTGAATGCGGGTGCCGTTTAGAAGCAAGTCTGATCTGGAAAAATTCTGGGTCTTGATTTTCTTTTCGACTTCGGAGTTGCCGTTGTCGGAGGTTACTTCGCTGTGGGTTACGCTTGTGGAGGCGTCAATATGTACAGAAATCTGTTTGGCAACCCCCGCACGAGCCGCCTCCGTAGCCGCCTCCTGTGATTCTTCGGAATAGCCGGTCCAGGAAATGACCCTGGCCGAAACGGATATGGCAAAAGCGAAGAAAATGAGGAGGGCTTTCGGAAACATACGGAATGCCGGATTAGTTCAGTTCCAGAATGATAAGCTTGTTGACGATGTTGTTCTTCTTTGCTTGGGCAGAAGAAGAAATGGCGCTTTTGACGGCCGAATAGACGGCGTAGGCGTCCGGATAAACATCGGGGTCTGCATAGACGATGATGTCTATGGTCCTTTCGGTTACGTTATTGACTCGAACCGACTTGAAAGTGCTTCTCAGGGAAGATATGCTCAGGTCTTGCAGGTCTTCCAGTCCCGAACCCTGGAACCGTTCGCCAATCCGGAGGACCACCTTGTACTGGACGCCTTTCTTGGCGTCTTCGTTCCAGTAAGAGAGGATTGTCTTTTCTAGGGCGGGGAGCGCCTTCTTGGCGGCAGAAATTACCAGGTAACGCTGTTTGTCCTTGCTGTTCCCGTGGTTCTGGACCATGCCGGTTTTGGAACCGAGCTGCCTGGCAGTGGAGGTTTCATAGGCGGAGAGTTCGACGTTCACCATGTCGTTCTTGATGGAGCCGGAGAACTTGATATAGACGTCGGCGCCGAGTGCAAGTCCTGCAATGTAGGACATGTCGTCTCCATTGCCAGAAATATCGCCTTGCATCTGGATCAGGTTGGACAGGTCTTCGGAACCTTCCAGGGAGCGTACCTCGTAGCCCTTTTCGGTCAGGTACTCGTTAATACCTTCCATGACGGCCTTGGCAAAGGGATTGTTGGAAACGACCTCCATGGGGGAGGACCCTTTACCCGAGGCGGCAGGTAGTGCCATCAGTATGGGGCGAGAAACTCCGGAGTAAGCGGCGGTAGGGGCCGAGGTTACAGACGGGGTGCTTGCCGCAGGGCTGGTTTCGGAGTCTAGCGCGCTGTATCCTGCCCGTGCCCTGGCGCGCTCCGCGTCGTGGGACGGGGGCGCAGAGGCGCAACCGGCAATGCCTAAAAGGGCCGCGGCAAAAATTATGTAGCGACAAAGTGGTTTCATTGTTCTTCCTTGCCTCTAATATAAGTTTTCTACGGACGAATTAAGCAAAAGAAGGGATTTCTACTGGATTTCTATACCTGTATCGCGCTCGATGACTGTCTCGCAGGCGGCTTTGAAGGTCTCGGGGGTGGCGATGATGGTCACGGTCTTCTTGGCTCGGGTAATGCCGGTGTAGAGAATCTGGCGATTCAGCAGGGGGTGGCCCAAGCGCGCAGGCAGGAACATCAGTACGTGATTGTATTCGGAGCCTTGGGCCTTGTGGACGGTCGAAGCGTAGGCGAGCTCGAATACGTCTTTCGGGAAAAGGTACGTGGGGTAAAAGACGAAGTCGTTGCCCTTCTTGAACATCAGATAGCTTTCGCCCGATTTATCGTAACAGAGAATGCACATGTCGCCGTTGTAGAGCCGGAAGGTTTTCTGGTTCTTGACCAGCATGAGCATTTTGCATGTTCTTTTGTCGCGACATTTTTTGAGGACGAGGCGTTCCATGAATTGGTTGATGTAGTCCGTGCCGATACCGCCCTGCCTTTCGGCAGAAAGAATTTTTGACTGCGTGCAGAATTCCCACACCTTCTGGCAATTTGCGTATTCCGCATCTTGCGGGGTGCACTGCTTTTGCGGATTGATTCGGCTGGCAGCATCTACAAAGTCCGAGAGGTAATTTTCGAACCAGCGGGTAAGCAAGGCTTCGACTTCGCCACGGTAATTTTCGGCAGGCAATCCCAGCATCTGCACAGTGCTCTGTGAGTCACTTTGTGCGGTATTTTGCGCTGCGGTTCCGGGAACCCATGAGTTCAAATCCTTGAAGCCAAAAAGGGTATCGGCATTTTCGAGCGAGGCGAGTTTCCCAATTTGGGAATTCTTGTCGAAGCGTCTCGAAACAGTCAATTTGACGGTGGAATCCGTCTTTACGCCGAGCAGGTCGCCAAGCACGGCGCCCGCATCTACAGGCGGCAACTGGTCCGCATCGCCCAGCAAGAATAGCCGCACGCTTTTGGGAACTGCTTTCAGGAAAGCCCCGAAAAGCGAGATGTCCACCATGCTCGTTTCGTCGATAACAATAACCGCATTTTCGGGGAACGGGTTCTGTTCGTCGTGAAAGAACTTGTTCTCGTTCGGTTTGTAACCTAGCAGGCGGTGGATGGTATACAATGGGACTGAGAGCGGTCGAACCGGGCAGCACAGAAGCTGTGGTCGTAGATATCCCTAACGGAACAGGCGCGTCTATGATAGTTGAGCTGCTTGATGAGGCAGGACTTGTCAGGAACAAGACCTGTGCCAAGATCAACACCAAGATCGGACACTACAACAGTCTGCAGGCCAATACATACATTTTCAACAAAGGCATGTCTTTCCAGCAGATCATGAAGGT
>CACXMH010000077.1 GCA_902768715.1 Fibrobacter succinogenes
ATTGACCCGGGTGACCACCTGATTGTGCTCGGCGGTCCGGCCATGCTCATTGGCCTCGGTGGCGGTGCTGCCAGCTCCGTGCAGAACGGTGCCGGTAACGAATCTTTGGACTTCGCTTCTGTGCAACGCGAGAACCCCGAAATGGAACGCCGCTGCCAGGAAGTCATCGACCGCTGCTGGGCGATGGACGAAGAAAACCCGATTACCTTTATTCACGACGTGGGTGCAGGTGGACTTTCGAACGCCTTCCCGGAACTCGTGAACGATGGCGGTCTCGGCGGTAAGTTTGAACTGCGCAACGTTCCCAACGACGAACCGGGTATGAGCCCGTTCGAAATCTGGAGTAACGAATCCCAGGAACGTTACGTTATCGCTATTGCTGGCGACAAGTTGGATGTGTTCGATGCCATTTGTAAGCGTGAACGCTGCCCGTACGCTGTGGTGGGCGAGGCCATTCCTGAAAAGCACCTCACGCTCACTGACAAGCACTTCGGTACGACTCCGATTGACATGCCGCTCGGCGTGCTCCTCGGCAAGCCGCCCCGCATGATTCGCAACGAAAAGAGCCAGAAGCGCCCGCTGAACTCTACCGTGGTTCCGGCTGAAGCCTCCATCAAGGATGTGGCTCACCGCGTGCTTGCAAACCCGACTGTCGCCGACAAAACGTTCCTCATTTCTATCGGTGACCGTAGCGTGACGGGTATGATTTGCCGTGACCAGATGGTTGGCCCGTGGCAGGTGCCGGTCGCTGACTGCGCCGTGACCAGCGCAACGCTCGATACTTACGAAGGTGAAGTCATGAGCATGGGAGAACGTGCCCCGGTTGCCTTGATTTCTCCGGCTGCTGCCGCCCGCATGACGGTGGCTGAATCCCTCACCAACATGGCTGCCGCTTGCGTGCCCGATATGGGCCGCGTGAACTTGTCCGCAAACTGGATGGCCACGCCGAACTACGAAGGCGATGGTGCCGACCTTTACGAAGCCGTGAAGTCCATCGGTATGGAACTCTGCCCGGAACTTGGCATTACGATTCCGGTGGGTAAGGACTCCATGAGCATGAGCACCGTGTGGTCTGACGCTCAGGGTAGCCACCGCGTGACAGCTCCGATTTCGCTCGTGATCAGTGCCTTTGCTCCGTGTGCCGACGTGCGCAAGACGCTTACCCCGCAACTGTTGCAGGATAAGGATTCGACGCTCGTGCTTGTTGATCTGGCTCGTGGCAAAAACCGCATGGGCGCTTCCATTGCAGCCCAGGTTTACAACAACCTCGGTGACAAGGCTCCGGATGTTGATTCCGCTACGGAACTCCGCGCCTTCTTCGAGACCGTCCAGAAGCTCAACGCCGACGGCAAGATTATGGCCTACCACGACAAGAGCGATGGCGGCCTTTACACGACGGTTGCCGAAATGGCATTCGCCGGCCACGTGGGCGTGACGCTCAACGCTGCCGCTCTCAAGGGAAATCTCATCGACGCCCTCTTCAACGAAGAACTCGGTGCCGTGCTTCAGGTGAAGAATGCCGATCTCGCGGCCGTTCGCGACGCATTCGCTGCAGTCGGCCTGGTTGATACCGTTTCTGAAATTGCAACGCTCAACGATACTTATAACTTGGTCATCGGCGACTACGCCGAAGGCCTCTCGGATCTCCGCGCCATCTGGAGCGACACGACCCGCCGCATCGCGGCCCTCCGCGATAACCCGGATTGTGCCGAAAGTGAATATACGCTCAAGTTGGAACAGGACAATCCGGGTATCACGCCGAAGGTCACCTTCGACGTGGCGGCGTCCGCCAAGATTGTGAAGGATTACGCAAGCCGTCCGAAGATGGCAATACTCCGTGAACAGGGCGTGAACGGCGAGCTGGAAATGGCCGCCGCCTTCCAGAACGCGGGCTTCGAATCCATCGACGTTCACATGACCGACATTCTCGAAGGCCGCATTTCCCTCAAGGACTTCAACGGTCTCGTGGCCTGCGGTGGCTTCAGCTACGGTGACGTTCTCGGTGCTGGCGAAGGCTGGGCCAAGAGCATCCTTTTCAACCCGAAGGCCCGCGCCGAATTCGAGGCTTACTTCAACCGCAAGGACACCTTCACGCTGGGCGTCTGCAACGGCTGCCAGATGGTCTCTAACCTCAAGGACCTGATTCCGGGCGCCAAGCATTGGCCGCGCTTTGTGCAGAACCTCTCCGAACGCTTCGAGGCCCGCTTCTGCACGCTCAAGGTCGAAGACACCCCGGCCGTGCTCCTCAAGGGTATGGCAGGCTCCGTGCTCCCGATTGCGGTGGCACACGGTGAAGGCCGCGCGGAATTCGCTAGCCGTGAAGCCGCCGAAGCTTGCCTGAAGACTGGTCTCGTGACGCTCCGCTATGTGGACAGCAAGCACGAATACACCGAACGCTACCCGCTGAACCCCAACGGCTCGCCGTTCGGCATCAACGGCCTCTGCTCCGAAGACGGTCGCGCCATGGTCATGATGCCGCACCCCGAACGCGTGTTCCGTACCTGCCAGAACTCCTGGCATCCGGCGGATTGGGGCGAGGACGGCCCGTGGATGCAGCTATTCCGTAACGGACGAATCTTCGTGGGATAAACGTGGCCGAAAAGGGCTAACGAAATATATGAGAATCCCCGTTTTTCGGGGATTTTTTATATTTAAACAAAATAAGAAGAGGAAAATTTATGCGCAATATTCTTTTTTTGCTTTTCTTGGTGGCCTTTTGTTCCTCCTTTGCTTATTCTCAGGACATAATCCGTTTCAAAAACGGTCGGGAATTTCAAGTTATCATATTGGAAAAGTCCGAAGAGACCGTTCGATACAAGAAAATGGACAATATGGATGGTCCGGATGTCAATGCGCCCATGTCCAAGGTTGTGAGCATTACTTACGCCGATGGCAAGACCGAAGTTTATGGTGCGCCTGATGCAGTAGAGGCTGTGCCTGTGGCGGAACCTGCTCCTGTGGTCGATGATATACCGGTGGCGGAGCCTGCTCCTATGGCCGATGATATCCCGATGGCGGAACCCGCTCCTATGGTCGATGATGTGCCGATGGCAGAACCCGCTCCTGAAGTTGAACAGAAAAAGAAACGCGAACTGCCTACCATAGCTGCTGATGCAGAAAAGGCGAAGCCGATAGGAGTGTCCGGCGGGGATGCTAAACAGAAGGTTCAGAACAAGGAAAAAAAATCGCTTGATAAAAAAAGAGAACGGAGTTTTGTTGACTTTACCATTCAAGTCGGCTTGAATCTTTTGTCCAATTCTTCCCAAGGAGATATTGATTTCTTGTCTCCGTCCGCTTTTGCTGAATTGTATTTGTTCCCGATTAAATGGTTGGGATTCGGTGTCGGAGGCGGTTTTATTTATGCGACTTCCAGCGACCCTGAATTTGGTTGGGTCTGGACCTATGGTGATGGGGCGAGTGCAGGCAACTTTATTACGCCGGTTTACGGAAGTTTTAAATTCCGTTTTGGAAGTGGTACTACCGTTATACCTTATGCCAAGATAGACCTTGGTTATGCTTTCTGGTCTGCTACGGCTGAGGCATCTTGCCCTAATGATAGGCCAGTTTATTTGTGGAATGCCTATGGTGGATTCTTGAAGGGTGTCGGTGCAGGTATAGATTTTGGCTTTGGCTTGAATCTCGAAGCGAGCTTGTTGATGTTTACTGGTGGAATAGAGACCAAGTACAAGTATTCCGGTTATGTGCGTTACTACAACCCGACCGTGGACTGGACATTCCTCAACATCTCCATCGGTTATACTTTCTAAACAGTCAAAAAAGTTTATTCCTGTGATATGGAATATTCCATTTTGTCCTATTTGTATCATAAAAAATTACGAAAATAATTGTAAAATTATTGAAATATGCTGGTTTTTGCGAAAAATCTTCATTTTTGTATCGTGATGCTATTGCGAAGCGCATTAAAAAAGTATATATTTATGCCTGTATGAAACCTGTGATGGAATACCAGAATTTTCGCGTTTTTATACGCGATTTCTATACCGAGCGGAAGGACCGTTCAGGGTTTACCTGGCGCGACTTTGCCCGGGATGCCGGGTATTCCTCTCCGGTGTTTTTGAAACTTGTCTGCGACGGCAAGGCGAACCTGAGCGATGTGGGGCTGGAACGAACCGCTGCCGCCATGGGCCTTACCGGCGTGGATCTCCAGTATTTTAGGGAACTGGTGGCATTCAACCAGTCCAAGGACTCTGCCGCCAAAAAGCATTCCTTTGCCGCCATGCGGAAAATGGCCCGAGAAAACAACCGGGAAATTATCGGCGAAGACCAGTACGACTATTTCCAGTCTTGGCAGAACCCGGTACTGCGTGAAATGGCGCCCAACATGCCCGGGGCGACTCCTGCCCAGATGGCTGGCAAGCTGGCTTTTGATGGCGAGACGGCAAACGTCAAAAAGTCCCTGGCCCTGTTGCAGAAGACGGGCCTTTTGGAAAAGGATTCAAAGGGTGCTTTCAAGCAGAATAGCAAGGCGATTTCTACGGGTAACCTGGAAGTGGCATCCCTTTCGGTGCGGGAAATGCACCGCCAGATGGGGGAGCTTGCGGTGCGCGCTCTGGACGAGATTCCCGTGAAGGAACGGGACATTTCGGGCCTTACCCTCGGGCTTTCCGAAGAGGCTTTCCAGCGGGTGTCTATGGAAATCGAGGCTTTCCGCCGGCGTATCGCGGCTATCGCCCTGGAAGATTCCCATACGGACAAGGTTTATCGTTTGAACATGCAGCTTTTCCCGTTGACCAAGAACTTTGGTGCCGACAACAGGGGCGACCGTAATACGCAAAAGGGGGTTCAAGATGAATAAGTTCTACTTGACAGCCTTTGCGGGTCTTCTTTTTGCAGCCCTTGCCTGGGTAGGCTGCTCCGATAACGAAGTGGCCGGCGGTGTCAGTGAAGAGACCAACACCATTGCGGGTATTTTGGTCGACAAGAAGGGAACGCCCGTAGTAAGCGCCATGGTCTATTGCAAGTCCGTTGAGGCAGATACGGTCACCTCTTCTGACGAGACGGATTCCAAGGGCAAGTTCAACCTGCCTGTGAAACGTTTCGGCAACTATGGAATTTCGGCTACCGTAGATTCCCTGGCTTATTACGAAGTTGTGGAATTCAAGGGCAAGGATGTGGAACTGAATACGGCAACGCTTAAGGAAACTGCCGATGTTTCGGGCCGTGTCATGCTTCGTCAAGATTCTGCGGCGGCGGGAGGTGATTCCTGCGGACCTGACCCGTTTTGTGAGGGTGGAACATGAGGTGAATGTAGGCGCACTATCCGGTGCAAGTGGTATAGATTCTGTGATGCTTCCGCTCTCTATGGAATACGGTCTTCGCAGCTGGTGGGCCTTTGGTGCTCTAGGTGTCGATAAAGAAGGGCCTGTAGATTTCGTGAGTGATTCCAGATCCTGGACCGCGGGCATGAAGTTCTATGGCAATCCGCTATATGGTGGATATGCCAGTGATGACAAAACTTCGAACGCCGTTGGTGCTGTTCACTTCAAAGGGGCTTCCCAGTTCGGTGTGGTAGAAGACGACCGTGGCATTTTGAATGATGCGACCGGATTTGCTGTTGAAGTGGTTCTGCAGGTGGACAAGGTCTTGGATACGGCGGCCACGTACCGCAAGAACCTGGTGGGTAAGCTGGGATTTGGTTCCGAAGACGACCAGGATGTGTTCAGCCTTGCGGTGATTAAGGGTGAATGCAGCGCAGACAAGCCCAGTTTCGCCTTCTTCATGGCGGACGGCTCCGGTGACAGCCTCTCTTGCAAGAATGCCGTGGTGAGCAAGGTCGCCTTGGAATTCGGTAAGCGCTATTACCTGATGGCCACCTGGAACGGCAATGCGGTATCCCTGTACGAGAACGGCAAGAAGGTGGGGGAGACCGATGTACCGTTCGAAAAGATTTTGCCTTCCGAGGAATCCATCTTTGTGGGCAAGGAATCCCTGGAGTTCAGCCTTGAAGACCTTCGGATTTCTGTGGAACCCTTGAACGAGGCCGATGCGGAATTCCGCAACAAGAGTCACGAAATTGAAATTCCTTTCCTTGGAACCATCTAACAGCAGGAGGACACCATGATCGAGATGAATACAAATCAAGAAACGGCCTGCTTTGAAGTGAACGAGCACGGTCGTATCCTTTCGGGGAACAGGCGTTTTTGCCGGATGTTCGGTTTCGACGAAAACGAACTTCGCTGGCATTACCTGAACGACCTGTACCGTTACCACAAGGACTTTGTGGCCTTTCTATCGGGAACGGACGCAATGAACTGCAACTTTGTCGCCAAGATGCGAACCCGCAAGGGCCGCAGTTTCAAGTGCAGCATTACCCGAGAGGCGGTGCAGGACGCCTATGGCAAGGTTCGTTTCCGCAGCACGGTCCGCAAGATGGTGGCTGGTGAGGCGGTTGCTACGACTCCCGCTGTAGAGAATATCACCCCGTCGTCCGTGGTGTTCCTTGCCAAGTGTGACCACTGCGGTTGTCAGATTCCCGTGGCCCGTGCCCGGGGAGTCAAACTGTCCACTCTCTGTAGCGATTGCGCCCGCAAGGCCTATCCCGAGGTGTACGAGCTGAAGACAGCCCAAGTTTAACAATCATAGAACACAAAGCCCGGATTTGCACTGCTACGCATTTCCGGGCTTTTTTATATTTTCTGTGTCAAAGCGAGGTTATATGCAGTCCTGGACCGAAATCAAGAACATTCAGAACCCCACCGAAGAACAGCAGCTGGAGGCCGTTGGTCTTAACTGGTACGCTATCAGTCTGATTGAAAACCCTACCGAAAATGTTCAGCTGGCGGCTTTCGAAAAGAATGTCCAGGCCATTTTGTACATAAAGTGCGGTCCTTGCAATGCCTTGGTTGACGCTCTGAATGCCGTCTCCGAAGAGGCGATGGCAGCTGCGGTGAAGGCTGACCCAAACATCCTCAAGTTTGTTCGTAACCCGGACCTGCTTCGTGCCGCTGTCCGTGAAGACTGGAAAGTGGTGCGCCAGATCAAGGATGCGGGAGACGACCTGTGGGCAGAGGCGGTCCGCATGAGCGCCGACGCTTTAAAGTACGTCAGTAATCCGGGGGAGAAAGTCATGCTTGCCGCCCTGGAGAGGGACTGGAAACTCCTTCAGGACATTGAACGCCCTTCTGCCGCCATGGTGGCCGCCGCTGTGAAGCAGGACTATCATGCTTTGGAATTTGTGAGCATCAAGCGACGTACGGAACCTGTACAGCTCGCAGCTGTCCACGCAGACCCCCGCTGTATTCAGTTTCTGGAACGGGCCAGCGAGGCGGTTCAGATGGAAGCTGTCAAAAAGGACAAGTCGGTATTTGCATTAATCAAGCACCCAGCTCCTGCTGTTGTAGATTTTTGCAAGTAGTTATTTCACCACAATCAGCGGGCTGGTCTCGCTGAGCAGGTAGTTCCATTCTTCGCGGATTTTTTCGTATTCGCTGGGGTCGGCGTACAGGGCGAAGGTGGTCCACTTGATACCGGTCTCGCCGCTTGTAGTCTCCGCCTTTTCAAAACTCACATAGTCGGGAGCTCTGTTCAGGGGCTTAGGTCCCGTGATGTTTACGGATTTTCCGCTAGGCGCTTTGACGGTCAGGTGATAGCTGAACTGGGTCTCGTGAGGCATGCGGATGGGGTGGTGGCGCTTGGAGACCTTCGGGAGCTTGAAGAGACTTCGTTCCCATACGTTGGGGAAGCGGCCCTTGAGTTCGGAACCGCCTTGGCCGAAATATCCCTTGGAGGCGTAGGTGGTTACGAGAATCAGGGGCTTGTTGAAGGCGTCCAGATTTTCGATGCGGATGTTTCCGATGCTTACGTCAGGCACTCCTTCGGAGAGGAAGTTTTCCATCAGTTGTTCTTGTTCCTTGGTTTCGCGGCCGAAGAAACGGTTGCGGATGGAACTGGCAAACTTGCCCTGCAGGGTGACGGAATCCCTGAATTCGCAGGCTCCGTTTTCGCCGATGAACAGACGGTGGTCTATGGCAATCTGGTGTTCCTGATTGTCTTCCAGGATGGGTGTGGTGACCACGTGGCTGTTGTCGCCGTCGATAATCAGGGCTACCTTGCCTTCCATGTCCAGGGGAACGGGGCGGTCGTTGCCCGTCTTGTCGGTGGCGTCCACCCACATCTCGCTGACTTTGTCCTGTTTGGGAATGTAGAGGATCATGTGGTTGAACTGTTGGATGGTGGGCAGGTGCTCGAAACCTTCTTCGGTGAGGTGGATGGCGGTGAGGTAACTCTTGACTCCGATGGCCGCAAGCATTTCCTTGAGCAGGAGTGCCATGTCCTTGCAGTCGCCACGACGCTCCTTGAGCGTCACTTCGGCGGTCTGGGGAATTAGGCTATGACCGCCGAAGCGGACATCGCGGTAGCGAATGTCGTGGCGCACGAACCGCACGATAGCCTTGACTGCAGCATCTCCGATCTTGTTGCCCCGGACTTCGAAGGCTTTTTCACGAACGCTGACGGCCTGCTTGAATTGGTGCTGTATCAGGTTCTGGTAGTCGTCGCCAACGTCTTTCCATTCCTGCTTGCCTGTAAGCATCAGGCCTGAACCGAAGTCGCGATAGACCGGCATGTACATTTCCTTGCGGACCACCACGGGATTCTCGATTTTCCATTCCCGACCGCCCTGGATGTTGTTCCGTTCCAGGGTGCCGTATTCTTCGGTAGTAAAGCGGCTGGTGTCGGCGTAGATGCGGAAAATGGACTGTCCCACGGGAATATCCCGGCTGCTCACGTAATCGGTGTAGGGGATCATGCCCTTGGTCTCGATGGCGGTACGGCTGAACTGCAGGTATATAAAGTCACCGGGGGCCAGTTCCTGCAAGGGGAAGTGTGCGGTCTGGGATTCGTTTCCGCCGCCAATCTCCGTGGCGTAGGTGATGTAGGCTCCGGAAAGGCTAGCCTTCTGTTTCAAGGTCCAGGTGGAATCATAGACTTCAAGGGCATTCAGGTAGATGCGGTCGTAGCCCGGCAAAAAGTCAAAGGTGAATTCCCGGTAGATGGCGGCCCCGCGGATATCCAGGATTTCCATGAGCATTTCTTCACTGCGGACCCAGGGCTCGTTCTTTTCGGCCTTTAGCATTTCTTTGCTGTAATGCACCACGGCAGGGAAGTCCCCTTCTACGGCGGCCTTCTTTGCGGTCGCCGAGAGCAGGCTCTTCAGGTCTTCGGTGCGCTTTTCGATGGGAGAGATGGGCTTTTGAAGCGTGCGGTTGTCCGCCTTGCCCAAAAAGGCCTTGGTGGCGCTGAGGAAACTCTTGGCGTCTTCGTTGTCGGGTTTCAGGGAAAGCGCCTTGGTCAGGGCCTTTTCCGCTTCACGGTAGTTGCGGGAGTAGAAAAGGATTTTCCCGTGCATGGTCCAAATCTTGTAGTCGTTCTGCGCCTTGGCGAGGGTCTCTTCGCTGATGGCACGGGCTTCTTCGTAGCGGCCCAGGAACACCAGGGCATCCATCAGGGTTTCGCCCAGTTCCTTGCTCATGCCGAATCTTCCCCGCACGCCGTACAGGATATCCACCGCTTCGGCGTACTGGTCAAGTCCCATGTAGGTCTTGGCGAGGTAAACGCCAAGGCGGCTGCTGGGCTGGGTGTCGTAGAGCCTCTGCACCACGATCAGGGACTGATGCCGCTGGCCAAGTCCCCACAGGGCGTCGCTCAGGTTGATGACGTATTCCGGGTTGTTTGGGGTGTACTGCAGGGCCCCTTCGGCACATTCGCGGGCCCGGCCGTAGTCGAATACCGCCTCGTACATTTCTCCCAGAATGGATAGAAGTTTGCCGTTCTTGCGGACCAGCTCCATCTCGCTTTCGAAGTGGCTGATGCCAGGACCATAGAGTTCCTTGAGCTGATAGACGAACCCGCAGTTGATCAGGTACAGGGGCTCTTCCGGGTCCATCTTGTTGGCTCGTTCGAAATAGCTGAGGGCCACCAGGGGCTGGTCTTCCAGCAACCGCAAAATTCCCACCTGGCTCATGACGGCGGCGTTGAACTTGGCCTGCTTCTTGGCGGATTCGGCATCGCTGGCCTGTTCGGGCTTGGCTCCGACAGTTACCCCTTCGATGGCGTTGTCCATGACCTTGCCGTATTTCTTCTTGTTGATTCCCTGGGTCCAGGCTACGGCTAGGATGCCCCGACCGTCTTCGTAGAAGAATCGGCCCTTGTAGCTGAAGTCGAAGTGGTTCACTGTATGGGTGAGGGTGAACTCCTGGGCGTAGCGGTCGCCCACCTTGACCCGCCTGCTTTCTAGGCTGGGTTCGTTCGCGTCCACGCCAAGCCGCACCAGCAGTACCTTGAACAGGTCCTGGGAGGAAACTTCGTCGCTAGGGACAATAGCTCCGTAGATAAAGAAGGAAACGTCTTCGTCCTTGTTGGTGAGCACCAGGTCCGGGTCGTTGTTCTGCTTGGAAATGCCGTTCCAGAAATGCCAGAGGGTGTCCTTTACCGCCCAGCGGTAGCCCAGGGCTTCGGAAGTGTAGTCCTGCAGGTGCTCCGGCGAAAGCTCCGGGCCTTCTTCCCGCTGGATTTCTTTCAGTTCGAAACTGGCGAAAAATTCCCGCCATTCCTCTTTCAGGCCGCCTGCAGGGGGCAAGTTGTCCGAAGCCGATAGGGTGAGGGTGTAGATGCGGTTCCCGCTTCCCGTGACAAGGCCTACCGCCTCGTAGGGAGTGTCGTAACGCTTGCCGACGATGTCAAAGAAGGCTCCCGTGGCGCCGAAGGCCTCTTCGGGGTAGGTTTCGGCGAGGCTTGCCTTTTTGCCGCTGGACTCGAAACTCTGCATCTCGATGCGGGCCCGATCCATGAGGTTCATGGGTTCGCCTTCGGCAAGGGTCACTTCCCGGAGTACCGCTCTCCGGCCGGTGCGGGCGTTGTAGAATTCGTAGGGAGCCCCGTCTTCGCCGCCGATCATGGACCAGTCGCCACCGGGATTCTTGAAACGGTAGCCCTTGGAATTAAGGGTGGTGGCGCTGGCGGGTCTGCGTTCTGAGCCTTGAGGGTCGGTGGCTGCTGGGGCATCGTCGTAAAAGGCGTCTGTGGGGGCCGGTTTGGTCTTTCCGTCCGGTGCACTTTTGGGGCTTGTTTCGGTCAGGGGCTCTCCGTTACCGGCACAGGAGGCCAAAATCTGTAATAATAAAACAAGGCCTATGGACCAAAGGCTTCTTTTTAGGGGCTTCATATCTTTTTTAATGAATATTTTTTTCAAAACTACCTTACTTAAACGGTGTAATTTTAGTAAATTTGGAGCCAAGAACGCACTTACCTATTGGGTGGGTGGCAATTTCAACAATAAACAAAAAGGATCCAATAATGGCTCTTAAACTCGGTATCAATGGTTTCGGCCGCATCGGCCGTATGGTGTTCCGCGCTGCTGTGGAAAACTTCTCCAAGGACATTCAGGTTGTCGGTATCAACGACCTTCTCGACGTTGACTACCTCGCTTACATGCTGAAGTACGACTCCGTACACGGCGCTTTCAAGCACGACGTTTCTTTCGAAGGCAACTTCCTCATCGTCGATGGCAACAAGATTCAGGTGTTCGCCGAAAAGGATCCGACCAACATCACTTGGGGTGCCCTCGGTGTTGACGTTGTCGTGGAATCCACTGGCTTCTTCCTGACCGACGAACTCGCCCGCGCCCACATCAAGGCCGGTGCCAAGAAGGTCATCATGTCCGCTCCTTCCAAGGACGCTACCCCGATGTTCGTTTACGGTGTGAACCACCAGACCTACGCCGGCCAGGACATCATCTCCAACGCTTCCTGCACCACCAACTGCCTCGCCCCGATGTCCAAGGTTCTGAACGACAAGTTCGGCATCAAGCGTGGCCTCATGACCACCGTTCACGCTGCAACTGCTACTCAGAAGACTGTTGACGGTCCTTCC
>CACXMH010000078.1 GCA_902768715.1 Fibrobacter succinogenes
GAGAATGCTCCACATTTCTTCGGCGATATGCGGGGCAAACGGATGCAGCAACTTCACGAAGGTTTCGCACGGCTCGCGGTAGCGCTTGTCCATCTTCATCATTTCGTTGTTGAAGATCATCAGCTGGCTAATCGCGGTGTTGAAGCTCATGTTTTCGATGTCGCTCGTGACCTTGATGACTGTCTGGTGCATCACTTTCTCGATGGCTTCCGGAGCAGTTTCGTCAACGTAAACCGGAGCGGCATCGTCGTCGCCCACCACGGAGCGCCAAGCGCGGCCGAGGAAGCGGTTCATACCTTCGATACCCTTGGTCTGCCACGGCTTCACGGCATCGAGCGGGCCCATGAACATTTCGTACAAGCGAAGGCTATCGGCACCGTAGTCGCGCACGACGTCATCGGGGTTCACGACGTTCTTGAGGGACTTACTCATCTTCGCCACAATCTGCTTGAGCTCGATGTCGGTTCCCTTCTTGAAGTACTTGCCGTTCTTTTCTTCGACTTCGTCGGTCGGGACCTTGGAGCCAGCGGCATCTTCGTAAGCGAAGGCAAGAATCATGCCCTGGTTGAAGAGCTTCTGGAACGGTTCGTCGGTAGAGACGAGGCCGAGATCGAACAAGACCTTGTGCCAGAAACGGCTGTAGAGCAAGTGAAGCACGGCGTGTTCGGCACCGCCCACATAGAGGTCGACCGGCATCCAGTACTTTTCAAGTTCCTTTGCCACAAATGCATCGCCGTTGCAAGCGTCGATGTAGCGGAGGTAATACCAGCAAGAACCAGCCCACTGCGGCATGGTGTTCGTTTCGCGGATACCCTTGCGGCCGTTCTTATCGACGACCTGGAGCCATTCGGTAGCGTTGGCGAGCGGAGACTGACCGCCGTCACCCGGCTTGTAGTCCTTGAGTTCCGGCAAGAGCACCGGCAGTTCGGCATCGTCGACGGTAGAGATTTCGCCGTCTTCCCAGTGGATAATCGGGAACGGTTCGCCCCAGTAGCGCTGGCGGCTGAAGAGCCAGTCGCGGAGCTTGTAGTTCACGGTGGCCTTGCCGATCTTGTTCGCTTCGAGCCATTCGATGACCTTCGCGATGCCCTGCTTCTTGTTGAGGCCGTTCAGGCAAAGCGTGTCGTTCTGGCTGTTGATGTAGGTGCCGTCGGCAGCCCAGAGGCAAAGCGTGTCGTTCTGGCTGTTGATGTAGGTGCCGTCGGCAGCCCAGCAGGCTTCGCCAGCGAGAACCTTCGGGCGAACGTCTTCGGGGCAGCTTGCATCCGGTTCCATGATGCAGATGACAGGCAAATTAAACTTTTTCGCGAAATCGAAGTCGCGAGTATCGTGAGCGGGCACGGCCATGATAGCACCCGTGCCGTAGCCGGTCAGAACGTAGTCGGCGACCCACACCGGAATCTTCGTGCCGGTGAGCGGGTTCACGGCGTAGCTACCGGTAAAGACGCCGGTCTTTTCCTTGGCGAGTTCGGTACGGTCGAGGTCGCTCTTCAAGGCGGCGGCGTGCACGTATTCTTCCACGGCAGCCTTCTGTTCGGCGGTCGTGAGTTCCGGGACCATCGCGTGTTCCGGGGCGACAACCATGTAGGTGGCACCGAACAACGTATCGCAACGGGTCGTATAAACGCGGAGCTTGCGGTCGGTCGGCTTGCCGTTAGCGTCGGCAATCGGGAAATCCACTTCGGCACCGTAGCTCTTGCCGATCCAGTTCTTCTGCATGTCCTTCACGCCCTGCGGCCAGTCGAGCTTGTCGAGGCCCTTCAAGAGGCGATCGCCATACAGCGGAATGCGCATGAGCCACTGCTTGAGGTTACGGCGTTCCACTTCCTTGGTGCCGCACTTTTCATGGCTGCCGTCATTCAAGACTTCTTCGTTCGCGCAAACAATCTTGCAGTGCTTGCACCACCACACCTGAGCGTCGGCGTAGTAAGCGAGGCGCTTGGAATCCTTGTACTTGCGAACTTCTTCCTTGCCCTTTGCTTCGACATCGGCCGGAATCGGGAGTTCTTCGATGGGGCGGCCCTTCTGCTGGTCTTCATCGAACCAGGTGCCGTAAAGGCGCTTGAAAATCCACTGCGTCCACTTGTAATACTTCGGGTCGGTGGTGTTGACTTCCTTGTTCCAGTCGTAGCTGAGGCCAAGGCGCTTGATCTGGCGGCGGAAATTGTCGCAGTTCTTCTTGGTGGTAATGGCCGGATGCGTACCAGTCTGGATAGCGTACTGTTCGGCAGGGAGGCCGAAAGCGTCCCAACCCATGGGGTGGAGCACGTTGAAACCGCGGCTGCGCTTGTAGCGGCAGATGATATCGGTAGCGGTGTAACCTTCGGGGTGGCCCACATGGAGGCCCGCACCGCTCGGGTACGGGAACATGTCCAGGCAGTAATACTTGGGCTTGGACTTATCGGTGCCCGTCTTGAAAGTCTGATGTTCTTCCCAGTAGGCTTGCCACTTGGTTTCGATCTCTTGCGGATTATACTTAGCCATTATTTATTCCTCTAGTAGGAGCTGCAAGGTATGAGGTTCGAGGTCGCCTGCCAAGGCAGGCTTTGGGGTTTGAGCTTGCCATATAAAAATCGCAAAGCCTCATGCCTCAAAGCACACGAAGTGTGCGAGCCCATACCTCATAGCTCTATAATTTTTCGGGGTAAAATTTAGCAAAAACAGGGCGGAAGGTCCCTTTTTTGTTATAATTGTTCACATGAAGCTTTCCGGTTTTGTGCTGTCCCTGTCTTTTGTCGCCCTATTTGGAACGAGCGTCCTTGCCCAAGAGGAATACTACCAGCCCGACGTAGATTCCGCGTGGGTGGCATCCCAGAACGGCGGACAGCCCCTTGAAAGCGAAGAACAGCCCGCCGAGGCCACCCCCGCCTGCATAGGCGACGGTTGCGACGGCACAGAGACCGCCGCAGAACCCGTGGCGGAAACCGAACAGGCCTCCACGGCCGAACAAACTGAAACCGCCTCCCCCGCCGACAGTTCCACAACTGACAGCACGGCCCAGGCAACCGCAGACTCCACCAAGAAAGACTCCGCACAGGTGAAGACCGCCACGAACAAGCCCATCGACCCCGACGAATACGAAGACTGCACCGAGGCGGACTCCACCAATACCGAATGCGTGGAAATTGACGAGACCGACACCTACGACCGCTACCTGCAAGAAAACGCCGAGATGTATCGTGCCCGCAAGGAAGGATTCTCCAGGTCCATCCAGATTGGGATTCGCGCCGCCGGCGGCATGAACACCTTCTTCGGTAAAAAGAGCGACGACTGGGGCTTTGGCTACCAGGCCGGAGGCGGCATTCTGGTGCGGCTCCCCGTGGGCATCCGCCACGTGAGCCTCGTTCCCGAACTGGACTTTGTCTATCGCAACTACAACTACGAAAGCAAGAACGAATACAGCAAGACCGAGGGCAGCCTGGACTATATGCTTTTCGAGATCCCCATCATTGTCCGCTACACCTTCGACGAGGACAACTTCTTCGTGGGGCTGGGCATGAACCTGGACCTGAAACTCACCGGCTCGTCGGAAATTACCCAGAAGACCAAGGAAACCGGCGAAAAGGACAAACGCAAGAACACCCTGCCCTCTTCGGGCGTGGAACTGGGCGGCGTATTCAACGTGGGCTACGCCATCAACCGCTGGCTCATTGCCGACATCCGCGTGGTGCAGTGCTTCACCAACCTGCTGAACGAAGACGCCATCGCCGAATCCAGCCTTTCCAAGGCTCACCTCTACACGTTCTACACCAGCCTCGGCCTGACCTTCGTGTTCTAGGCATGACAAAAGCCAAACCAACTTTTTACGAGCACTTGACCTTTCGCCGCAGGTGCTTTTTGTATTTTCACGGATTATGAAGAAGATTAGGTTTGCCTTGACAGTCTTTTTGGGACTGTCCCTTACTGCGTTTGCCGAAGAGGCGAAGCCCCAGGAACATTTTGTCATCGACGTGGGCGGCGGTTTTGCGACTTACTCCAGCTTTATCGTTCTTGGCGGGGCGATAGAAGAATTCGATCACGCCGATGGGAAATGCGACCCGCCCGATGAAGTTGATCACGAAACAAACTATGCGGTAGCAAGCCTTGGCGCTCGTTACATTTTCACTCCCCATATCGAGGCGGGCCTGGCCACCTCTTACGAGTACTACAGTTCCTATGAAAGTGTTTGCGAAGGCTCTGTCCATGAAATGTACTGCCAGACGGGAGATTTCATAGACCACCACCTGGTCCATGTCGCTGTCGAAGGAAAGTTCAACTGGTTCACGCTTTTTGACCATTTCAGGCCTTACAGTCGCGTAGGCGTCGGAGCATTGCTTGAATTTGATGACAGGTTGGAGAAAATATGGTTGACATCTGTCCAGCTGACGCCCGTGGGCCTGGAATTCCTGTTTCCGTACGTGAGCGTGTATGCTGAACTGGGCGCAGGCTACCGCGGCTTCATGAGCGGCGGCATCGCACTGAGAATCTAAGCTCTATATGATAGCATCTCGAAGGAAACTCGCAGGGACTAACAGTCACAAGAGTTTCCGCCTGTGATAACGGATCTTACCAGCAAGAGCCGAAGCAACCCATCATAAACATCTACAAACCAGAGCCATCGTTTATTATTTGACCGAGATGTGTGCTTCCCGAGTGAACAGTCGAACAAAGTGAATCTGCGACTGTGAGCCAAAAGCGATTCGTCTTAACGAGTCGTGTTGGCGAGAGCGAGGCGACCTCGTTGGTTCTTCTATGCGTTTGAGCCGAGCGGTCATTATAGGGAATGTACACATTGAGGGAAAGATTTGTAAAAAACGGGGCGTTGCGGGGTGTCCCCGCAGAAGGGGTGATGGAAGCCACGGCGCGTTTTGTGACAAGGAATGGAGACCCCGGCATCCTTCGGCAAGCACTTCGGCAAGCTCAATATATCACTCAGGGACCTAGCCGGGGTGACATGCCTGAGTGACTGCGTTCGCCGGGGCTGCAATCAGGGGGAGGCTTCCCCCTTCAGACCCTAAAACTACATCCCCATGTTCTTGCGGGTCTGTTCGCGGCGGAGGCGGACGATTTCCTTTTCGATGAGGAGCTTTTCTACGGCCGGGATATCTTCGTGACGCCGAATGGCGTCCTTGTACAGGGCGTTGGCCAGTTCGGGTTCGCGGGCAAGGAACGATATGACGGCGACGTTCCGGAGGAAGAATTCGTCCATGTTTTTGATTTCGTACTTTTCGTAGAAATCCGCCACCAGTTTGGCGGCCGTCGCGTAGTCCTTGGCGCGGGCCGTTTCCAGGATGTTGAATTCATCTACGAAGGAGGCGGGGAACACCCCTGCGTTCACCAGGTCACGGACCTTCGCATAGACGGCGTTGGTGTCGCGGGCTTCCATGGGAATGCCCCTCACCCACTCGATGTATTCTTCGCGGAACTTTTTCCATTCGGGCGTGGCCTCGGCCACCATAAAGCGGGGCTTTTGCGCCGCGACCGTTTGAGTCGTCGAGTCCGCAGTCACGCTATCCTGCGGGGCGGGGGCCTGGGCGGCGGCACGCATCAGGGAATCCGTGCGGACAAGGTAGGCGAGCAGCGCGTTTTCGCGGTAGGTGTCCCTGTTCTGCATCATGGCCTTGACCTTGGCGGGCCTGCGAAGCGCGTAGTCGGCACTGTCCAGGTATTCGGGCCAGCAGACTTCGCAACTGTCGAACACCTGCACAATATGGGCGTTGGAATGCACGAAGCGGGCCTCTTCGGCCTTGTTATCCACAATGGGCGTGAAGATGCTGTTGGGCTGGATGTTTTCCATCATGGGCCGGACCATCTTGGAGGTGAACAGGAAGTTCTGTTCGCCGAAGAAGTCGGGCTCCCGGTGGATGCGTTCAAATTCCTTCACAAGCACAGGATCGGTGCTGAACCGCCCGATGTTCTTCTGGATTACCGGCTGGTCGCTTGCAATAATGATGATGTCGGGTTCTTCGGGAGCGCGGTAGAGGCTCACGTAGGGGAACACCACGTCCAGTGCCTTCAAGATGTTCAGGAACAGCTGGTCGTTGAATTCGTAGGTCTGAATCCACTGGACCCAAAGTCCGCCGGGTTTCATGTAGCGGCGCATCTTGGCGTAGAACTCGTGACTGAAAAGGCTCGCCACGCCGCTGACCCAGGGGTTGCTGGGCACGCTGATTAGCAGGTCATACTTACGGCGGTTGGTCAGGAAAAACGTCTGGGCGTCGTCGATGTAAATGTGGATGCGGGGGTCGTCGTAACCGCGGGCGTTCCAGGGGTAGAACCCGCGGGCAAGATTCATCATTTCGTCTTCGATTTCCACGCAGTCAAAGTCCTTCAGCAGCGGGTCGGCCAGCAGGTAATGGGCGCCCATGCCGGAGCCAAATCCCACCATGCCCGCGTCGTAGGGCTCGGAGCGCACCGCCATGGGCATGAACGCCGTAGCCGCCTGGGTCAGCTCGTCCCCTTCGATGGGGTGCTTGCGGTCCTTGCTCATGCTGGCGTCGGCCTTGCCGTTGGTCTTGATGTACCAATGCACATCGGACTCGTGGAAACTGATGGTAGCCGTCTTTCCGTCCTTCACCACAATCTTTTCGTCGGGATGCAGGTTCTTGTAGGCACGGAACGCACCCGATGTCACCAGGTGCGGGTCAAAATTCACGAAGATGGAAGGCAGCACCATCAGGGCCGCCACCAGGTAGAAAGGCACGCTGTAGCGGAACTTTTTACGATAGACCACCAGCAGCACAAAACCGATGGCAAAGTCCAGCACGGCGGCAAGCACCAGGGCGCCCTTCAGCTGCAAGAATGGCAAGAGAATCAGGCCGCCACCTGCCGAACCGATAATGGAGCCCACCGTATTCCAGCCGTAAACCTTGCCAATGGGAGCTTCGCTCTTGAAGGCACGGGTAAGAATCACCGTTATAAGCGGGAGCGTCATGCCCGCAAAGAAACTGGTAGGCACCATCCACAAAACGGACAGGGCATACTTGAAAAGGCTCCAGCAGATATAGCCGTCGGCGGTGGTGTTGAAAATCTGGTTCGCCTCGTTCATCATGCCCCAGAAGGGCTTGTGGAAGTAGAGCGTGCACAGGGCGAAAAACGCCATGAAAATCTGGGCTAGGGAAAGAATGACCAAGGAATCTTTTTTCAAAAGTTTTCCGCTGACGGCGCTTCCGATAGCAAGTCCCAAAATGAAAGCCGAAAGCATCTGGTCGAAACTGTGGCTGGAACTGCCCATCAATAGGCTGAGCAAGCGAATCCAGACAATCTCGTAAACAAAGGAGGTGAGCCCCGTAATGGCCGCAATCCAGAGCCAGGTGTTCTTGGGCGGCATGGGCAGCTTGTGTTCGGCAACATAGTCAACGTTCAGCGGCTCGGCGGCACGATTTGAACCTGCCGTGGAACTTTCCGAACCAGACGTGGCACGGTCCGCACCAACATCCGCAGCATCATCCTCGTCATCTTCCTTGTTGGGCGATGTTGCAAACCCGATGTAGCCGAAAACCGCCGCCAGCAAGAAGTTGATAGATGCCGCCACGCAGAGGGTGGCGTGGTTTCCCAGTTCGGGAATCAGAAGGTAGCTGGTCACCAGAATACCGATGGCAGAACCCAGACTGTTGGTAAAATAGAGCATGGGGAGCGAAAGTTCCTGACCGCTCTTGCGCAAGAGCCCCGCCGCAATAAAGGGGAAGGTCATGCCCACCGCAATGGCGATGGGGAGCGTAGAACCCGTAGCCAGCACCACCTTGGTAATCTCGGCGCCCGTAAAGCCC
>CACXMH010000079.1 GCA_902768715.1 Fibrobacter succinogenes
GGAATCTTGTCTTCGAAGAAGGATTCGCCGGTGTAGTGGTCAAAGCCCACGCCCATCATGTCGTAGATGCGCATGAGTTCCTTCAGCGTTGCGGCGCGGAAGGCGGTCCAGAGCTTGCGGTAGAATTCGTCGCCTTGTTCCAGCTTGGTGAATGCGGCGCGTGCTTCGTCTTCGAGGCCCGGCTCTTCCTTGCTGGCCTTGGAAAAGGCTGCGTAAAGAATGTTCAGTTCCTTCACGGTGAGGCTATCCAGCGTGGCGTCGTCCGTCGGGCGCTTTTCGCGCAGGTACATCACGATGAGCTTGCCGAAAGCGGTACCCCAGTCACCCAGGTGGTTGATGCGTTCCACCTTGTAGCCGGCGGCCTTGTAGATGCGGGAAAGGGAGTTCCCGATCATCGTAGAACGCAGGTGGTGGAAGGCCAGCTCCTTGCCGATGTTCGGGGAACTGAAGTCGATGCACACGACCTTCCCGTTCGGGGCGGCGTGGCCGTATTCCAAACCCTTCGCGGCGATTTCTTCAAGAGTGGACTTCGCGAGGAATCCGCGGTCAATAAAGAAATTCAGGTAACCGTTCACGGCTTCTACTTTCGAAAGCCCAGCCGGGAGCTTCACCTGGGCGGCCAAGTCTTCGGCAATCATCTTCGGGGCCTTGCGCATCACCTTGGCAAGCGAGAAGCAGGGGATGGTAAAGTTGCCGTGGGTGGTGTCAGGCGGCACGGAGATAAGCTTGAGTGCGGCTTCCTTCTCGAAGGAACCGGTAGCGGCCAGGGCTTCTGCGATTTCTTGCTCAAACGAGTTCATTGTCGTCGGCCTTCTTGTCGGTTGTCTTTACAAAGTCATTTTCATCGAGTTCCACGATTGTTCCGTCGGCGTACAGACGGTCCAGGGAAATCTCGTTACGCTTTTCTTCTTCGAACAGGTGAACCATCAGGTCGAGCCCCGCGTCGAACACTGCCCAGCGCACGCCTTCCTTGTATTCCACGCCCACGGAGGGGAGCTTGTTGGCCTTGAATTCCTTGCGGAGTTCGTTCAGAATAGCCTGCATCTGGGCTTCGCTTTCGCAGGTGGCTACAAGGAAAAAGTCGGTCACGTCCTTGATGCCCCGCAGGTCAATCAGCTGCACGTTCTGGGCGCGCAGCTCAAACAAAATGCTGGCACCGATTTTCACGGACTCTGGAAGTTCTTGCTTATTGGTTGTCATCTGTTTCTCCCTGGTCGGGTTTTACTATTTGTTCAAAATCTTTTCCGATATAGATAGAGGCGTCCACCACGGCCCGCTTGCTAAAGACAGTCATCACGTTTTCGGTCTTGAGCGCTTTTGCAAGAGCCTTTGCGCCTTCCCATTCGGGGTTACGGAGCACCAATATGGTCTCGTCGTAGTTTTGCAAGCGGTCGTTTCGGTAACTTACCACGTCAAAGCCGTTTTCACGCAGGTAGGCCCGCATCTTGGCGGCAGCACCTTGCATACCGCAACTGTTCAATACCTCGATATCGCCCTTGTAGTGACGCACAGGTTGTTTTTCTTCTACGACCTTCTCTTCTTTGCAACCGGCAAGAATCGTGAGAAGTATAGCGACAACCAAAAAGCCAAAAGCGGGAATGCTCTTGTTGTGTCTATGGAGGCATTGTGAAAACATCGCCACAAATTTAGAATTTGATGCGAAAAATAAATAAAAGCGAGTTTTTTTTTACCGGTTTCCTTAACTTTTTTCTTCTTCAGATTATATATTTAGTACTGGAAATAAAAGACTGGAGTATTCCAATGATACAATCGGCTGCAAAACCGGGATTTTTTGTTCAGGACAGGTACCTTTATAGCAAGGACAACGAGAAGGTCATCCTTCGCGGGGTGAACCACATGTTCATCTGGACCGACAGGGAAGGCAAGACCATTCCCGAAATCGCAAAGACCGGGGCCAACTGTGTCCGTATCGTCTGGAATACCCGCGGTCGTATCAGTGACCTGGACAACATCATGGGACTTTGCATCTCCAATGGCATGATTCCTATTCCAGAGATTCACGATACCACGGGTAACTGGGATCGCCTCCCCGATGCTTTGGACTACTGGCTTCGCGAAGAAACCCTGCAGGTACTTTCAAATCACCAGGAATACATGATACTCAATGTGGGCAACGAACCTGGAGATGGGGAGGTTTCCGAAAGCGAATTTTTTGATGTGTACCATATGATCGTGACCAAGATGCGTGCCGCCGGAATCCGCGTGCCCATCATGATCGATGCCGACATGTGGGGCCAGGACGAAAAGATACTCCTTTCCGTGGGTCCGAAACTTTTGCAGGCTGACCCGGAACATAATCTGATTTTTTCCATCCATATGTGGTGGCCCAGCGAAAAGCACGACCCCGCCCGTACGGGTTTTGCTACCGTTCAGGAACGCATTACCGCTACCCTTGAAAAGTCCGTGGAATTGAAGCTGCCTTTTGTGGTAGGCGAATTTGCGCCGGTAGCTGCTGGCGGAGCAAAAGAAATCCCTTACAAGCATATCATGGCCGAGGCGGAACGCCTGAACATTGGCTGGCTGGCCTGGAGCTGGGGTCCCGGAAATTACGACAGCCCCGAAATGGACATGACTTCTCATAGTTCTTTCAACACGCTTGTTGGCTGGGGCAAGGAAGTGGCGGTGGATAGCCCTCTCGGTATCCAGAACACCAGCGTGATTCCGAATTTTATCCAGAACAAAGACTACGTCACCGGATTCCAGGGAACGGGGACAAACCTTATCCAGAATGGAGACTTTTCAGATGCGAACCCGCTAGAAAACTGGGTCACTGATTTCTGGGGAGGCAAGGCCGATGTCAAGGTCGAAAACGGCGTGGTCCATTTCGACATCACCAAGGGCAGCAAGGAAACCTGGGGCCTGCAGTTCAAGCAGCATCTGCCGCTCCGGAATGGGGTGACCTACATTTTTAGCATGCGTGCCAAGGCGGACAAGCCCCGCACCTTGAACGTGAACATCAAGAAGGATGCCGAGGTTTATACGCCCTATGCCAATGGCCGTATTCTGGACTTGAGTACCAGCTGGCAGAGTTTCAGTTGGAAGTTCACCATGAAAGAGGATTCCGATGCTGAAGCCCTGCTGATTTTTGACATGGGTGGCACTCCGATTTCTTGGTCTCTGGCAGACATCTCCTTGGTGCAGGCCAGAAGCGTGGCTGACCGCCTGAACCGCACCTTCCAGCGCAATGTGCAGAAGAATTCTGGCTATTTCAACGCTCCCAACGGGCCGTGGCAGCTTTTGCTGTATTCTGCCAAGGGAGAGCTTTTGCAGGTTCTGGACGAAGGCAAGGGCGGCGAAGGAATGCGCTCTTACCCGAAGCTGGAACAGAGCGGTATCATGGTGGTTAAGGACAAGCTTAGTTAGCGGAACTCAGGTCCAGAACGTCTTTCAAGAAGGCCGCAACCTTATTCAGGTAACCGCCGACGATTTTTGGAATATGTCGGTGGGAATAGACGTATCTACCGAGCAGTTGTGACCTGGAAAAGTATCCCAGTTCGCGAGAATCCGGGGCGTGCTTTAGTTTTTCGCTGATGATGAAGTAGTAGTCTTCATGTGCGACTATTTTTTCGATCCGGCTGGAGTCTGTCTTGTTGTAGAATTCCCGCTTGATTTTTACTGGAGTACTCCCGATTTCTCGTTGGAAAACTTGCAATTCCAATAGGTAGCGGTCTTGCCAGGGGAGCAGGTCAACCTCCTTCAGACTGACCTGTCGATTCCCGAGTTTCAGGGCCCCCAGCATGTCCAGGGGGAGTTCCCGTTCTCCTTGCCAAAGGGAGGTCTTGATGTAGAAGGGAACGCCCTGCTCCATCATGATGTTAATGGCGTAGTCCTGTTCCACATCGTTCAGCTTGCTCATGTAAAGGGTATCGCCCTTCTTGGGAACATCTATTTTCCTCGTTTCGATGAACACCTCTTCGTCATCAAGCTGCTTGGTCTTGTTCTTGACGCGGACTTTACCGTTATTGTAGAATTTGACCTTGTCGCCTGGCATGGCCAGCACTCTGCGGACCAGGGTTTCCCTGTTTTTTTGGCGGGCCCAGACGATGTCGCCTACTTTTAGTTCATCGATGCAGCGGGGGAGCTTGCAAATCCAGACTACGTCGTCTTCTTTGAACTTGGGGTACATGGCGGAGTCACTGAGCCTTAAGGGCTCCAGCACGTAAAACCTGCCGTACAGGGCCGCAGCGAAAAACAGCACCAGCAGAAACACCAAGAAGAAGATGAATGTCTTGGAATTACGTAGCTGACGCTTGTTGACGATGTGCCTGAGAGAAGCCATACCAGAAAGTGAATGGCGGAACTAGTCGCCGTTTCCGTTGGAATTGTCCGAAAGGGAGAGCACGGCCAGGAACGCTTTTTGTGGTACTTCCACCGAGCCGATGCTCTTCATGCGCTTCTTGCCTTCTTTCTGCTTTTCCAGGAGCTTGCGTTTGCGGGTGATATCGCCGCCGTAGCACTTGGCCAGCACGTCCTTGCGCACGGCCTTCACGGTAGAACGGCTGATGATCTTTCCGCCGATGGCGCCCTGGATGGCCACGTCGAACTGTTGCCGCGGAATCAGGTCTTTCAGCTTTACGCAGATGGCGTTGGCGTAGGTGTTTGCCTTGTCCCTGTGGATAATCACCGAGAAGGCGTCCACCGGGTCGCCGTTCAGCAGGATGTCCAGCTTGACCAGGTTGTTCCGCCGGTATTCGCTGGGAGCGTAGTCCAGACCTGCGTAGCCACGGCTCACGGACTTGAGGCGGTCGTAGAAGTCGAACATGATTTCGGCGAGAGGCAGGTTGTATTTGAGAATGACCTTCTCCTCGTCGATATATTCCATGGTCTCGAATTCCCCGCGTTTTTCTTCACAGAGGGTCATGAGGGCACCCACGTAGTCCTTGGGCGTAAATATCTGGGCCTTTACGTAGGGTTCTTCGATGTGGTCGTAACGGCTTGCATCGGGGAGCTTGGAGGGACTCTCGATTTTCACCATGGTGCCGTCGCTCATATAGACGTGGTATTCCACGTTGGGCACGGTGGTGATGATATCCACGCCGAACTCGCGGTCCAGGCGTTCCTGCACGATTTCCATGTGCAGAAGCCCCAAAAATCCGGTGCGGAAACCGAAACCCAGGGCGTCGGAAGTTTCCGGCTCCCAACTCAGGGCGGAATCGTTCAGGCGTAGCTTTTCCAGGGCTTCGCGTAAATCCTTGTAGTCTTCGGGGTCGATAGGGTAGATGCCCGAATAAATCATGGGCAAGATATCCTTGTAACCCGGGAGCGGTTCTGCGGCAGGGTTTGCCGTGTCGGTCAGGGTGTCGCCGATTTTAACGTCACTGATGGTTTTAACGTTGGCAAGAACGTAGCCCACCATACCTTCTGTCAGTTCTGGCCTGGGGTCACGGTGCATGCTGAAGGTACCCACTTCGGTCACCATGTATTCGCCGCCGGTTTTCATCATGCGGATTTTCATGCCGGCCTTGATGGAGCCTTCTACGATACGGATGTAGTTGATGACCCCGCGGTAGCTGTCATAGACGGAGTCGAAAATCAGGGCCTTCAGGGGTTTTCCGCTGTCGCCCTTAGGGGCGGGAATCTCGTCAACGATCTTGTCCAGGACTTCGCCCACGTTCAGGCCCGTCTTTGCAGAAATTCGGGGAATCTTGTCGGGGTCGTAGCCCAAAAGGTCACCCACCAGCTGGGCGATATGGTCGGGCTGTGCTCCCGGCAGGTCCACCTTGTTCAGCACGGGAATCACCGTCAGGTCGTTTTCGATAGCGAGATAGAGGTTACTGAGGGTCTGGGCCTCGATTCCCTGACTTGCGTCCACCACCAGGATGGCGCCTTCGCAGGCTGCCAGGGAACGGCTCACCTCGTAGGTAAAGTCCACGTGCCCCGGAGTGTCGATCATGTTCAGGATGTATTCTTGCTCATCCCGTTCATAAACCATGCGTATGGCGTGGGCCTTGATGGTAATGCCGCGCTCCCGTTCCAGGTCCATGTCGTCCAACAGCTGGTTCGTCATTTCGTTCTTGGAAACGGTCTTGGTCAGTTCGATAAGGCGGTCGGCCAGGGTGGATTTCCCGTGGTCGATATGGGCGATAATGCTGAAATTTCTGATGTTGTCGTTTTGCGGCATAGGGAATTTCTTTTAAAGTCAGCACAAATATAGAAATCCGCCCGTAGTTTTTCCATTTTTTTTGCCTTGCCCCTTTACTTTTTCTATATTACGGCCGATATTAAAGTGGGGTGGTCGCACACTTATGAAATTGTTTTTTCGCTTTTTTGTGGTTTTGATGTTTACCGTGGTGTTTTCCTTTGCCGACGGTAAGGTCTTTAACAAGGATTATTCAGGAATCAAGGATTTTAAAGCGGCTCCCAACACGGTGGCTAATTTTGTGGAACTTGCAAACAAGGGCTTTTACAACGGGCTTACGTTCCATCGGGTAATTCAGGGCTTCATGATTCAAGGTGGAGACCCCGAGGGCAATGGCAAGGGAGGACCGGGCTATACCATTGACGACGAAATTAGCGACCTTAAGCATGAGACTGGCGTGATTTCCATGGCTAACTACGGTCCAAACACGGCTGGTTCTCAGTTCTTTATCACCCAGCTGCCGCAGCATCATCTTGATGGCAAGCATACGGTTTTTGGAAAAGTTTTGTCCGGGCAAGACGTCGTTTGCCGCATTGAACAGGGCGACCCCATTATAAACATCAAAATACTGGAAAAGAAGTAATCTATGGCTACAAAGAAAAAATCTTCACCTGTGAAGAAAGCCCCTGCAAAGGTTGCTGCCAAGAAGGCTGCTCCTGCAAAGGCTCCCGCTAAGGCTGCTGCCAAGAAGGCCGCTCCCGTGAAGTCGCCCGCCAAAAAGGCAGCACCTGCGAAGAAAGCGGCACCTGCCAAAAAGGCTGCTCCTGCCAAGAAGGCTGCACCGGCAAAGAAGGCTGCTCCCGCGAAAAAGGCGGCTCCTGCGAAAGCTCCGGCTAAGAAGGTTGCCCCGGCGAAGGCCCCTGCCAAGAAGGCTGTGCCCGCGAAAAAAGTTGCTTCTGCCCAAAAGGTAGCTCCGGCAAAGAAGCCCGCTCCCGCAAAGAAACCTGCGGTGAAAGCTCCCGCCAAGGTTGCTGCCAAGAAGCCGGTTCCAGCGAAAGCTCCTGCCGTCAAGAAACCCGCTCCCGTCAAGGAAACTCCGAAGACCGCCAAGAAGGACAAGGTCGAGAAGGTCGTCGAAGTCAAGAAGGTCAAGGGCGGCAAGAAGCCGGCGTCTGCCCCTGTCGAAACGGCGGCCGTAGCTGAAGAAGTTGCGGAAACCACCGCCGAAGTCAAGGGCACAAAGCAGGGCAAGGGCGGCAAGCCCAAGATCGAACTGCCGTATGCCGTGCTCCTGGAAGGTGGCAAGCGCCTTTCCAAGACTATCATGTTCTACGAAATCGACGAGCACGAAGACGGCGCCAACAAGAAGAAGGTGTCTTCTGAACTCAAGAACCTGGAAAAGAAGCCCACCATGGCTGTCCGCCGCAAGGCCTCCCTTGCCGAAGAAACCCAAGAGGAACTGACGGAACGCATCCTGAAGGAACTGGAAGAGCAGAACCTGGCGTTTACCCGCGAAGCGGCGACCCAGATTTGCACCCGCTGCAACAAGAACCTGGTCTCTCCGGAATTCTGGGTGGACAAGCACCTGGGCTACTGCGAAGAATGTGCCGCTATCCTCAAGCTTGGCCAGTCCAAGGAAGCCCGTAAGGTAGATTACCAGATGGGACTTCTCGGTCAGGACTCTCTGGACGAAGAGGATGAGGACAATGAATTCATGGATGGTCCCGATGCCGCTGACTTGAAGGAAGCGGAAGAGGAACTGGCCGAAATGGACGATTAATCGTTACAGGTCGTTGAATAAAAAAGCGCAGACCCTTAGATGGATCTGCGTTTTTTGCTTAAATATGTATGGCCGCGACGATGAATCTTGCGAACCGAAATGTGTGAATAAAGTGCGCGATTAAGGACGCGGAAACCCTAGTTTACCTTGCGCATGACTCCGATGACGCGCCCTGCAATGGAAAAGTCCTTGTTGCTCTTGACAATGATGGGGCGGTACTTGGGGTTTGCGGGTCTGAGCTCGATATGGTCGGAAGAGGGCTGGTAATATTTGACGGTAGCTTCGTTGTCGATCTGGGCTACGATGATTTCGCCCCGTTCGGCAGATTTCTGCTGGCGGGCAAAGACCAGGTCGCCGTCGAAGATGCCGGCGTCGATCATGGAATCGCCACGGACCCTCAGGGCGAACACGTCGCTACGGCAGGCGAGGAAGTCGCGGTCTACGGTGACGGTACCTTCGAGGTTCTGTACGGCCAAAATGGGGGCGCCTGCGGCTACGCGGCCTACGATGGGAATCTCGACTGTGTTGCTGCGGGCGGTCGAAGCGTTCTTGCCGTTGTCGGTATCGAGAATTTCAATACCACGGCTGAGACGCGG
>CACXMH010000080.1 GCA_902768715.1 Fibrobacter succinogenes
CAAAAAATGTAAAAAAGGCAATATGTATTTACAAAAAAAGACAACTCTTTTAAAAGAGCTGTCAATTGTTTGAATAACAATAAGTTACGCGAAAAAGAGCTTATTCGGTAGTTGTACCGCATTCCGGCAAGGTGGGGTCGTTGGTGCACGGATCTTCCGTGTCAGCGTCAGAACCCTTCTTGCAGGCAACTATAGACACCATAGCGATTAGCGAAAGGACAAAGACTATTTTTTTCATTGTTATGCCTCGTTGTTATTTTGTATAAAGATACAATTATTTTGGCAAAAAGAAAAGGCCGCCCCGGAGGGCAGCCTTTTTTAGACCTCAAAAGATCGATTACTTCTTGGCCTTGGACTTAGCAGCGTCAGCCTTGAGGGCAGCACCGGCCTTGAAGCCAACAGTCTTGGAAGCCTTGATCTTGATGGTAGCGCCAGTCTGCGGATTGCGACCGGTGCGAGCAGCGCGGCTCTTCACAGCGAAGGTGCCGAAGCCGATCAGCTGGACGTTGCCGTCCTTCTTGATACCGGCGGCGATACCGTCGAGAACGGCATCAACAGCGCGGCCAGCGGCAGCCTTGGATTCAAAACCAGCTTCCTTGTTAGCGAGGATGGCTTCAATGAGATCTTGTTTGTTCATTTTTTAACTCCTGAGTTAGGTTTAAGAAAGTTATGCGTATATTATACCTTTTTTTTTGGCAAATGGGGAACTTTTTTCAAAAAAAATTTTTTTTTCTTGATTTTCCCCAACCCCCGTAAATCAAGCCTCGGGGGGCGGTTCGGGCGAATCAAGGTCTTCGTCATACCTGTTCTTGGGAAGCTTCTGCAGGTACACCAGGCACAGACAAGTGAACGGAATGGCTACAAGTAACCCTAAGAAGCCCAACAACTTACCCCATATCGACAAGGACAAAAGAATGCCCACGGGAGGCAGATTCATGGAACCTCCGACAATGTGAGGAACCAGGAAAAAGTCCTGAATGACCTGTACGACAAGGTAGATGGAGCAAATAATCAGGGCGACCTCCCAGAAGGGCATACCCGTATTCAAGGCGTGAACCACGGCCAAAACAAGGGCCAGCGGGATGGTGGTGAGCTGTAAATAGGGAATCATGTTGAGGGCGCCGGAAAAAAGCCCGAAGGCAACCCCCATGGGAAGCCCCATTATTCCGAACCCTATAGCATAGAGAGTACCCACCGTCAAGGCCACTAGGGACTGGGCGCGGAAATAGGTTCCCATAAAGCGGTCCGTTTCTCTCGCAAAGGAAATGGCGTTATCCTGAAACCGTTCAGGAACCAGGCTGTACAAGCCCCGACGGAGCTTGGGCATATCCAGCATGATAAACACCAGGTACATAAATATCACGGCGGCACCGGAGAACCACAGCACAATTGTTCCCGAGTAAGAAAGCACACCCCAGGCTCCGGGAAGAACCTTGCCAGCGATATTCTGCACTTCTCTCCAGAAATCCAAGTGCTGCATGGAAGCCGACAGCTGCTCCCAAGAAATCAAGGACTGGATGGTTTCGTACAATCCGCCGGGCATCAACTTTTCAATCCGTGCCGCCCATTCCGAATCGTTGAATACCTTCGCTATGAGAACTCCCAGATTCTGCACTTCGCCAATCACCAAAGGGATAAACAGGCGAAGAGCTCCCGCAATGGCAAGTCCCGCCACCAATAACACGATTATGACGGCGATAATCCGGTGTTTCACCTTCTTTTGCAAGCGGTTCACTATGGGATCTACGATATAGGCGATGAGAAACGCCGCAAAGAAGGGGAAAAGGACGCCTCTCAGGTAATAGATTAGCAACATCCCGACCGTAAACAGGACCAGGATCTTGAGGAAATGCATGACCTTGTCTAAGTTCCAATGCTTAATCATTTTTCCTCCTGTATTCCAGCGGCTTCAGCCCGTAGGCCTTGCAAAAATTTCGCTCCAGGCGGGAGACCTTCTTTTCTCCCACCTCAAGGGCAATTTCGGCCAGGGATTTGTCCGTAGTCTTCAAAAGATGGGCGGCCTTTTCCATTTGTTGTTTCTGGGCGGCTCTATCTTCTGGTTTGCGAAAAACCCTGTAAATAAAACATACAAAGAGTATGGCCAGCAGTCCAAGGCCAAAGAACATTCCCTTCTTAAAATCGCGGTTTTCACCCCAAAGCCGCAGGGACTTGACCTGGATGGCGTCGGGAATTCCCCGCAAGGTGCCCCGGCCGTTATAAACCTCGAGAAGCATAGCCCTATATAAGTAGGTAAGGCCATCATCTTTTTCTAGCCCCATACCAGCAAGCCACCATTCCGCTGTCTTGAAATCGGCGATGGCGACCTTGGCCGCCCCGAAACTTCGATCTGCCGGAGCCTGGGTCTCCAGAGGGCGGTAACTCATGTACAGTCCCTTCTGCGAATACTGAGGGTCGTCTGTGAGTATGCGTAAGCCAATGGTATTCATGCGCACGGTGGAAACTTCCACCTCCAGGGAATCAAACCTGGACAGGTCCATGTAGCCTGCGGGCCTTCCGTTTTGGGACATCAGGTTGAATCCGAACCCGGCAAAGGGGAACGCCTTGCCGCTCCGGATGTTCACCACCGCATCTACCAAGGAGTCATTCACCGTCACTTCGGAGGTGGAAAAGCCCATGGCCTCGTGGTCTGTCAGGGTATAGATCTCGAAAGTCCTTGACGGAAACAGCTCCAGGGAGTTATTCTTGAACTGCGTAAAGAAAAGCCCCCACAAGGCGAAGGCTACAGCAAAGAATATTAGACCGAGAATCTTATTTCTGTTCTTCATCTTCTCTTTCGGTTTCGTCCATGACCTGGTGCCGCCTGCCGACGGCTATAATGGTCAGCACCACAAAAATAGCGAGCACGATTCCGAAACTGAAACTGCTCATGCCGATGGCCTTGATGCCGTGAATCTTGAGCGAGAACGTATGGCCTCGGGCCTGGTTCCAGCCGGGGGCGATTTCCAGCCGGGCTGCCGTTTCCATGTGGGTGTGCTTGTTGCCCGATTCCGTCTTGACATCTTCGTACCAGAAATCCGGCGTGTAGAGCTGGTCTATGGGAATGGCGACGCGGTTACGGCCTTTTTGCAGGGGCAGTTCCTTCATCAAAAGCCTGAATGTCTTGGCCTTCTTGATATCGGTAATGTCTGGGTCGTAGGTCCAGAGTTTCACCAAGACCTCTTGGGTTCCCTGAGCTTCCATGTCAAAAATAAGAGAATCTACAAGGGACCAGTTGCGGTAAAGTTTGGCACTGTCCGGATCAAAGTTCCAGAGAAGCCCGCACCAGGCGGCAAGGGTGGTGTCTTCTCCAAGGGTGCAGCGGAATGAAAGGGCGTCGCCCTCTTTCCCGAATTCAATCCTGGACATTCCTCCGTCGGCTTGATCGTCGTAGGCAAGCAGGGTCACACCCTTTTCAAGAGGAAATACCGCCTCTTCGAAGGTGACCTTGGGGAGCAGCAGGTAAGCCAGCAGGACCACTGCCGCTATAGCCGAAAGGATGATATAGGTCTTTTTCATGCTACTCGAAGAATTTTTTCAGGTGGATGTTGTACGGAATGGCATCCAAAGGATCTTCATCGGGTTGTTTTTCACCAAACAATTTAGAAACAAGTGAATCGATAGCGCGGATAAAAAAGAAATGGTGCTTGCCGTTAGAGGCCGGTTTCTGGAAAGGCGAGTCGATGGTCCGTTTGAGAATGCGCAGGACCATGGAAGGCGGCAAATGGAACATCTTGCAGCAAGTGGTCACCTTGCCCTCGTAGCCGTAGTCAGGGATCTTACCGTCAACCAGCGGCTCGCCGTGGTCGATACAGCAGGCATCTGTCATGTCCGGGTCCGCCACGTTCTTTGCAAGTAGGGCATTGTACCAGAGCTCGCGGGACCTGTCGGGCAGGTCTCCCCGGAGGGCCGTGGTCTGGTCACAGGGGAAAAACACCGAAAAGCACTTGGGGCACATGCGCAGGTCCAGATGACCGATTTTCATCTGGGCGACTTCGGATTTGCAAAACGGGCAGGTACTCATGAGGGGGAATATAGTAAATAGGTCGGTCGCCTTCGGCTTCCTTTGGGGTTTGAGGTCGCGCCTATGGCGCTCTGGGGTATGAGATATGAGGAATTTTCTATCAATCGCTCAAAGGCACGCAGTGCCGACCTCAGTACTCAAAGGGGCAACGCCCCGAGCTCATACCTTTCTATATTATGTCCTATGGCTAAAGTAGTTCAAATTACCGCTGAAAATTTTGAGACCGAGGTGGCCCAGGCCTCCGAAAACCGCGCCGTGGCCGTGCTTTTCTCCTCGGCAGAATACCCAGACTGCGCTCCCTATTCCCAGCTGCTGGGGCAGCTTTCTACCAGCATGGACTTTACGCTGGGCGTCGTGAGCTGTGACGAACGGGAAAACATGCAGCTCATCCAGGCTTTCCGGGTGCGGTCCGTGCCTGAAGTCCATATTGTAGATAAGGGCCAGATTGCGGACGTCATCCAGGGAGTACTCCCCGAAGCGGACCTGAAGAAGCGTCTCGAAAAGTTCTTCGTGAGTGACGAGGCCCGTTTCCAGATGGCCCTGGAAGACGCCATCGCCCAGAAGAATTTTGACCAGGCCCTGCCCATGCTGGACGAGGCCCTCGCCAAGACCCCCGACGACAAAAAGTTACAGCTCTTGTGGGCCAAGGCAAGTCTTGGGCTCGGCGACACCGAAAAGGCAAAGGAAGTTCTTTCCAAGTTCACCGAAGCCGACGACCAGTACCGGGAGGCAAAATCCCTGCTGGAGCTGCTGGACTTTCATGCCGAAGCCGCCAAGAAGGACGTTACGGGCAAGGAAGCCGTCGTCTATCACGAGGCCTGCAAACTGGCCTGTGCCGAAGACTTCGAAAGTGCCCTGCAGGCATTTCTTAATTTGTTCGTAGAAGCCCCTGAATGGAACGACGGGGCCGCCAAGAAGGCCATGCTCACCCTCTTTGGCGTCCTGGGACCCAAGCACGAACTCACCTGGAAGTACCGGGCTAAACTGAACACCATGATGTTTATTTAGGGGTTAGGATCTAGAGACTAGGATCTAGGGTTTTACAGAAACCCCTGCGGCTCGGCTATGCCAATTCGCACAAGTGCGATTGGCACGGCTCTCGCCTTTTGGGGTTTTAGGGGCGAGCCCCTAGGAGAAGGGGTAGGTTAAGACCGTGGGCTTAACCGAGGGGAAGGCTTTCCCCTTTGTTTTTTACTACATTTCCCCCCGTATTTTATTGTACAGTAAAACCAGGGATTTATCCCATAGGAAGACACAAATGAAAAAGATCAAGTTCCAGGACACCTCGTTCCGCGATGGTTTCCAATCTATTTTCGGTGCCCGTGTCTTCGCTAAGGACTTTATGCCCGCTGTCGAAGCTGCCTGCAAGGCCGGCATCACCCACTTTGAAGCTGGTGGTGGCGCCCGTTTCCAGGCCCTTTACCAGAACTGCGGCGAAGACGCCTTCGACATGATGGACGAGTTCCGTCGCGTCGTGGGCCCGAACGTCCGCCTGCAGACCCTCGCCCGCGGTATCAACGTGGTGGCCCTCGCCCCGCAGCCGCGCGACATGATCAAGCTCCATGCCGACATGTTCAAGAAGCACGGCATGACCCGTATTCGTAACTTCGACGCCCTCAACGACGTCAACAACCTCATTTACTCCGGTAAGTGCATCACCGACGCCGGTCTGGAACACGAAGTCGTCGTGACCATGATGGAACTTCCTCCGGGATGCGACCTCAACGCCGCCCACAACCCGGAATTCTACGAACGCATCCTGCGCAACATTCTGGACGCAGGCGTTCCGTTCGCTTCCGTTTGCTTCAAGGACGCTTCCGGTACCACGAACCCCACCAAGGTTTACGAAACCTTCAAGCGCGCCCGCAAGCTCCTCGGTGACAAGGTGGAACTCCGCATTCACAGCCATGACACCTGCGGTACCGGTGTGGCCCAGTACAAGGCCGCTATCGAAGGTGGCGCCGACGGTGTGGACCTCGGCCGCAAGCCGCTCTCTGGCGGTACGGCTCAGCCCGACTTGTTCTCCATGTTCCACGCCCTCAAGGGTACGGAATACAAGCTCGCCCTCGGTGAAGACAGCATCGTCGACGATCACATTCCGGAACTCATGGAAGCGAACAACGTCGCCGTTGAATGCCTCAAGGACTACAACTTCCCGCCTGAAGCACGCCAGATTACGACCGACGTGATCTTCAGCCCCATGCCGGGTGGCGCTCTTACCGCCAACACCCTCATGATGCGCGAAACCAAGACCTTCCACCTGTTCCCGAAGGTTATCGAGAACATGAGTGAATGCGTCCGCCGCGGTGGCTTTGCGAATGCGTCCGCCGCGGTGGCTTTGCCTCTTCCGTGACGCCGGTTTCCCAGTTCTACTTCCAGCAGGCCTACATGAACACCCTGAACCAGGCCGCAGGCCGCGGTACGTGGTTCAAGATGACGGAAGGCTACGGCAAGATGCTCCTCGGCTACCAGGGCAAGACCCCGTGCGAACCGGATCCGGAGCTCGTGAAGATTGCCGCCGACCAGTTCAACATGAAGCCGTTCAAGGAAGCCTATCCGGGCATCCAGTGCGCCGAAGAAATCCTTCCGCCGGGCATCCCGGCTGCCAAGAAGCTCCTCGAAGAAAATGGCCTGCCGGTTACCGACGAGACCATCTTCATCACGGGCTGCCTCCAGACGAAGGCCGGCAACAAGGGTATCGAGTTCCTCAAGGGCAACCGCCACATTGGCGTGCCGAAGAAGGACCCGAATGCCGCTCCGGCAGTGGACACCAAGAACATGAAGGCCGGTGCCGCAAGCACCTACCGCATTGCCCTTGGCAACCAGAGCTGGGACGTGCAGGTTCAGACCCTCAGCAAGTAAGGATTAATCCTTTTAAAGACTCCCGGACAATGGTTCGGGAGTCTTTTTTTGTCTATATTCCGAACAGATGTCCAGGACAAGTTCATCCATATCACGCATTCTCGGAAAGCTCGCGG
>CACXMH010000081.1 GCA_902768715.1 Fibrobacter succinogenes
GTTCACGCCAGCGCCGGCGCGGGCGACAGCCAGCAGGCCGTCAAAGTTGTCGGTATCAACCTGGGCGGAACGCACCAAGATGGCATCCGGATTTTCGACAGAGTCGGAAACCTGGTAGAACGAGCCAAACAGGCTCAAGCCTTTCTTGGAAATGTTGTTCATCGTCTTAATAGTTGCCATTTTTATGTCCTTTGTTAATGTTAAATAGGTTTTAGGTATTAGGGGTTAGGTTTTAGGCTAGGATAATCGCGGCTCCGCCGCCCTTTGCTAACGCGCCTTGCGCGTGATTCTTTTTCCTATAACCTATAACCTGTAACCTAACACCTATCAAGGTTCTTGCCATCTGCCTCTTTCCTTAATCAAATTCACGAGTTCCTCGATGGCGTCTTCTTCGGGGATGTTCTTCTTGACCGCCGTCTTGCCTTCGAACAGCGTAATGCGGCCGGGGCCACCGCCCACATAGCCGAAGTCGGCGTCCGCCATTTCGCCCGGGCCGTTCACGATGCAGCCCATGATGCCGATGGAAATGTCGGAGAGGTGACCGAAGCGGGCCTTGATCTTGCCCATCACCTGCTGGATGTCGTACAAGGTACGGCCGCAACTCGGGCAGCTGATGAAGTTCGTCTTGCTGCGGCGACAGTAGGCAGCCTGCAAGATGTCGAATGCCAAAAGCACGGATTCCTTGGCGCCCTTGTAGCCGTCGATAACGACGGCATCGCCAAGACCGTCGGTCACGAGGCTTCCGATATCGGCGGACACGCGGAGAGTATCGCGTTCGCTGTCGTTAATTTTCGCGTAGAGCAGTATCGGGTCTTGACGCTTCGCCGACTCCAGAGCCGCTGCCAAAGCGCGCACGCCGGAAATCATCTCGGCGCCGGTATAGCAGAACACAGAACCCGCAGGCACGCTCGCCGGATTCGCGGCGAACCCCGCGATGTCCATCGCATCCTTGAACTGCACCACGGGGGCGGCATCCAGGCTCGGCAACGCGAATTCCGCATTGCGGCGTTCGCCGGTGAGCGCAATCGCATCGGCCTTCACGCCGACCTTCACCGGATGAGAACCACCGATTTCTACGCCGGAAACGACGACGGGCATAGTCGCCCTGCGTTCGTAATGGTACGGGTCCTTCTCCAGAACCGGCACGTTGTACGCAGTCGGGGCGGCAGGCAGCGCGCAGGCCTTGATGAGTTCCTGCGCCACAGGGACTTCGGCCACCGGATCTTCGGTCAGGGACACGCGTATCGTATCTGCCAGGCCATCGAGCAGGAGTGCGCCGATGCCCGCGGCCGACTTGAGTCGTCCGTCGGCACCCGCGCCCGCTTCCGTCACGCCCACGTGGAACGGGTACGGCTTGAAGCCTTCCTGCTTAATACGGGCGGCGAGCATGCGGTAGGCGGCAATCGCCACCCGCGGGTTGCTGCTCTTGAGACTCAAAACGACCTGGTCAAAATGTTCGGCTTCGCACACGGCCAGGTATTCCATGGCGCTTTCCACCATGCCTTCCACCGTGTCGCCGTAGCGGTAAATCATGCGGGCCGAGAGCGAACCGTGGTTCACACCGATGCGGATGGCCCGGCCCAGGCGCTTGGCCTCCTGCACAAACGGCGTAAAGGCTTCAGCCACCTTTTCCTTGCCTTCTTCAAAAGACTTGTCCGTCTGCTGGTCAAGCGTCAAAATGCCTGTATCGACAAAGTTACCCGGATTGATGCGGACTTTCTCGACCCACTTGAGCGCCTCGAACGCGGCTTTCGGCTGGAAGTGGATGTCGGCAGAGACCGGCACCTTGCACCCGGCAGCGCGGACCTGCTTCATCACTTCTTCGAGGCCCTGGGCGTCGGCAAATGTGGGAGCGGTAATGCGAACCAGGCCACAGCCCACCTTGGCAAGCGCAAGCGTCTCAGCCACAGTCTTTTCGACGTCCTTCGGCTTGGTGGTGGTCATGGACTGAACTAAAATGGGGGCGTCCCCCCCTATCAAAGCCTCGCCAACGCGGACTTGTACAGTTTCCCTGCGGACGGCGTTGAAGCGGTCGGCAACATACGGGAATTCGCTAAACTTTGTCATGTGCCCAAATTTAGAAAAGAGCACAAGACCTAGCAACAGATTTCAATTATTTTACCCTCCCCCGTTGCCACCTTTTATGCATTTTTGTAGATTTATGCATAGAATAACTCAACCCGTTTTTTCAACGCTTGGGAATGGTCAAAAATGCGACATTCTTTTCGGTGTTGGAAACATCAAGGAGCCATAATGGCACACTATCTTTTTACCTCTGAATCCGTGTCCAAGGGGCACCCGGACAAGGTCTGCGACCAAATTTCCGATTCCATCCTCGACGCATGCCTTGCCCAAGATCCGAAAAGCCGCGTAGCCTGCGAAACCCTAGTGAACACAGGTCTCGTCGTGATTTCCGGCGAAATCACCACCAAGGCCGTTGTCGATTTTCAGGAAGTCGCCCGCAACACCATCAAGAACATCGGCTACGTGAACCCGGATTTGCAGTTCGACTACAAGGGTTGCTCCGTCCTGGTCGCCCTAGACAAGCAGTCCCCAGACATTGCCCAGGGCGTTAACGCCAAAGCCGCCGAAGGCAAGAAAGACGACAAGCAGGGTGCAGGCGACCAAGGTATGATGTTCGGCTATGCCGTAAACGAAACCAAGGAACTGATGCCGCTCCCGATTAGCCTCGCCCACAAACTCATGGAAGAAATTCAGAACCTCCGCGAAACGAGCAAAATCAAGTGGCTCCGACCAGACGCCAAGTCCCAGGTGACTGTGGAATACGACGAGAACGACAAGCCCGTCCGCGTCGATACCGTGGTCATCTCCACCCAGCACGACGAATTCGTGAACGGTAAGGAGCTTAAGCACTCTACCATCGAAAAGGAAATCATCGAAAAGCTCATCAAAAAGGTCATCCCGGCCAAGCTTTTGGACAAGAAAACCCGCTACCTGGTGAACCCCACCGGCAAGTTCGTGGTAGGCGGCCCTCACGGTGACTGCGGCCTCACCGGTCGTAAGATTATCGTCGATACCTATGGCGGCATGGGCCGTCATGGTGGTGGTGCTTTCAGTGGCAAGGACCCCTCCAAGGTGGACCGCAGCGCCGCCTATGCCGCACGCTATGTGGCCAAGAACATCGTGGCCGCCGGCCTTGCCTACCGCTGCGAAGTCCAGCTCGCCTACGCCATCGGCTACAGCAAACCCGTGTCCGTGCTGGTGAACACCTTCGGCACAGGCAAGATTGACGACCGCAAGATTGAAGCCATTGTCGCCAAGGTATTCGACCTTTCTCCGGCCGGCATCGAAAAAATGCTGGACCTGCGCAAGCCCGGCTACGTGGCCACCGCCGCCCTCGGCCACTTCGGTCGCACAGGCGCACGTTTCACTTGGGAAAAGACCGACAAGGCTGCAGCTTTGAAAAAGCTTGCCAAGGTGTAACTAGAAAGCTTCTATTAAAACACAAAGAGGGCCGCATCAATGCGGTCCTTTTTCATTATAGGCCAGGAGTCTTCGTAGCGTCTCCATCCAGGCTCTGCAAACGACACTGGCGACAGCGTCAAGGACGCGTTCGAAAACAGCCCCGGAATCAAAAATCAAGTGTTTGTGAACCTGGACAGGAACTGAGCCAGGCGCTCGTTGCCTGATTCGCGGAACACGTGGTCGGGGGTCCCCTGTTCCACGATGACGCCGCCGTCCATAAAGATGACCTTATCGGCCACGTCGCGGGCAAAAGCCATCTCGTGGGTCACGATGACCATGGTCATCTTGTCTTCAGCAAGCTTCTTGATAATCTTGAGCACTTCGCCGGTGAGTTCCGGGTCCAAGGCACTCGTCGGCTCGTCAAAGAAAAGAATCTTCGGGTTCATCGCGAGCGCGCGGGCAATGGACACGCGCTGCTGCTGGCCACCGCTGAGTTCGCAGGGGTAAGAGTTTTCCTTACCTTCGAGGCCCATGCGCTTAAGCAGGAACCGTCCCATGGCTCGGGCTTCTTTGCGTTCATCCCCCAGCACCCGCACCGGAGCGAGGCAAAGGTTCTGGAGCACCGTCAGGTGCGGGAACAAATTAAAGTTCTGGAACACAAGACCCGTAGAAAGGCGAATTTCGCGTAGCGTTTTCGCCGGAGCGTACTTGACTGCAGGTCCTTTCGCCGAAACACCAGGCACCACCATGTCCTTGCCATCGACCTGCACCAAGCCACCGTCAACCGTTTCGAGCTGGGTAAGGCAACGCAACAGCGTACTCTTGCCGGAACCGCTGGGTCCGATAATCGAGAGCACCTCGCCCGCCTTCAGGTCAAAAGAAATATCCTTGAGCACATGCAAGTCGCCAAAGGACTTCTTGACGTGTTCTACCTTGAGGATCGGCGCAGATTCATTCACGTTTTCCATTCCACGCCTCACTTATAGTAATTGAGCTTGCGTTCCACGTAAGCAAAAAGCACGCTCAGCAAAAGGTTCGCCACATAGTAGAATACACCCGCCACGAACAGCGGGTAAATGCTCGCATAAGCCGCCTGCTGTTTCTTGGCCAGCGCAAAAAGTTCCGTCACCGCAATCACCTGCGCAAGGGAGGTATCCTTCACCAGCGTAATGACCTCGTTCGCACTCGCGGGCACCACGCGCTTTACCACCTGCGGCAAGATAATGCGGAAGAACGTCTGCGTGCGGGTCATGCCCAGCATGTAAGCCGCCTCGTACTGCCCCTTGGGTATGGACTGGATACCGCCGCGAAAAATTTCGGCAAAGTAAGCCGCATAGTTTATCGAAAACGCCACGATTACCGCCGGGAAACGGTCAAACGAAAAATCCACGCCCGCATATTCGCTCAGGTAGTAGGTGCCGAAATAAATCGCCACAATCTGGAGCAGCAAGGGAGTGCCGCGCATCACCGAGATGTAGAACGACACCGGGTAACGCACCACGCGCCACTTGCTCATCTTGAGGACCGCAATGAGCAGGCCCAGTGGAATCGAGAACAGGAGCGTGAGCCCGAAAATGGCGAGCGTCGTGCAGAAGCCGCCCCAAAGGATAGGCAAAAGCGTTGACAAATCCGACATGAATAACCTCAGAGGCGCACTGCGACGAGCTCATACCTCAAAGCTACCGCAGGGAGCGACCTCACACCTATTTGCCGAACCACTTGGCAGAGATTTCGTCGAACTTGCCGTCGGCCTTCATGGCGGCCAGGGTAGAGTTCACGGCATCACGCAGAGCCTGGTCCTCCTTGCGGAAACCCACAGCGTAGACTTCGTCGGAGAGACCTTCCTCGAGCACCGTGTAGTCCTTCGCGTTCGTCACAATCCAATACTTGGCCACGATTTCGTCCAGGAACACGGCGTCCACTCCGCCCTTGTCCAAATCCATGAGCGCCGTCTGGTTGTCGTCAAACGGGACGATTTCCTTGGCGGCCTTGCCCGCTTCGGAGGCATCCAAAAGCTTCTGGGCGGTAGAGCCGTTCTGCACGGCAATCTTCTTGCCGGCGAGGGCCGCGAGATTTGCAAGTGCCTTGTCCTTCACCGTGAAAATCATGCGGTTCTTGAGGTACGGGTCGCTCAGGTTCATGGCCTTTGCGCGGGCGCTGTCCACGCTCATGCCGTTCCAGATGCAGTCAATCTTGCCGGTGTTCAGTTCCTGTTCCTTAGCGTCCCAAGAAATCGGCTGCGTCTTGAGCTTTACGCCCAGACGCGCACAAACTTCGGTAGCGAGGTCGATATCGAAACCCACGATGTTGTTGTCCTTGTCGCGGAAACCCATCGGCGGGAAAGAATCATCGAGACCAAGCACGAACTCGCCCGCCGCCTTCACCTTGTTCAGGGATTCATCGGCCTGAGTCTTGGATTCCGCCTTCTGGTCGTTACAGGCAGAAAGAACCGCGGCACACGCAAACGCCGCAAACATCGCTAAAAGCTTTTTCATAAGTGTTCCTTTTTCATTTACAAGAGAAATATACAAAAAGGGCCGCATCGCTGCGGTCCCTTTTTCAGGTGGTAGGTTATAGGTTACAGGTCTTAGGGGAAGTATCACGCACTTCGTGCGTCCTTATAGGGCGGCGAAGCCGCGATTATCAACCTAAAACCTAACCCCTATTACCTAATTCCTAATTAATCCTTTCCGTACACCTTTTCAGCATACGTCACGGTGGCGCCGAGGTATTCGCGGTTCATCTTGGCGATGTAATCCACGGTGATACCCTTCGGGCAGGCGGCCTGGCATTCGTAAAGGTTCGTGCAGTTGCCGAAGCCTTCCTTGTCCATCTGGGCGACCATGGCGAGAACGCGCTTCTTGGCCTCGACCTTGCCCTGCGGCAAGAAGCTGAGGTGAGAGACCTTCGCAACCGATACAGGCGGCAGCGTCAAAGGCGCGGTCGGCATCGGCCTTGGGAACCGGAATCGTGGAAGCTTCAGGAGCGGCACCGGTGTTGACGGAAACGAAACCGCCAGCCTGGATGATGCGGTCGAATGCGGTACGATCCACGGCGCAGTCACGGATAACCGGGAATGCGGCGGCGCGCCACGGTTCGATTACGATGGTATCGCCATCCTTGAACTTGCGCATGTGAAGCTGGCAAGTGGTGGTCGCATGGTCGGGACCGTGCGGCATACCGTTGATGACGAGAGAGCACATGCCACAGATACCTTCGCGGCAGTCGTGGTCGAAGGCGAAGCCTTCCTTGCCCTGCTTCATCTGTTCTTCGTTCACGATGTCGAGCATTTCCAGGAAGGACATGTCGGGAGAAACATCGTTGATCTTGACAGTTTCGAACTGTCCCTTGGTCTTGGCATCCTTCTGACGCCAAATCTTCAAAGTCAAATTCAGTCCGCTCATTATTTGTAGCTCC
>CACXMH010000082.1 GCA_902768715.1 Fibrobacter succinogenes
ATCCTTTTTCCGTCCTTGTCCACAATATGGAGCAAGGCGTTAAACACAGAATCCCGACCGGCCTTTTTCCGAGGTAGGTTCAGCGCCTGCAGGGCTATCTGGTAAGAAGGCCTGTTGCGCACCAGGACTTCGCCGTTCCTGTCGTAAATAAAACCGCGCTCCGCCACCAGTTCCACTCGGCGCAAGCGGTTGTTCTCCGACCGCTGGAAATTTTCGTCATAGTGGGTATGCTGCAAAGAATAAAGCCGAAACAATAGAATGACAAACAGAACGAAAACGGCGGTCATATAGACCAGTACGTTCCAGTTCCGATTCTGAACACTCTCGTTATCGGACTTATTAAACATGGACCTTTTTCTTTTTCCCGATAGACAAGTGGAAATAGATGGCCGCAACAAACAGCGTGTAGGCACACTCCGGAAGGGTCTTGGAAAGGAACAGGTTGGTAATCACGTCCTTTTCGAGCCCCGTCAAGAAGAAATAAACCATGTCGCACACAAAGAATCCAAATCCGAGCACTCCCAGTTTCATGGGCAGGTTCAATGTCAAGAACCTTTCTTCCAGCTGGCCGACCAAGAATCCGAGTACCGTCATGGAAATGGTGTTGGCGCCAAGCCATTCCGCAGGTCCATAGACATCCTGGGTGAATCCTGCAAAGAATCCCCAGAAGCACCCTGCCGCAGGCCCGAACTTGATGGCGATAGACACGATCATGATAACGACAATATCGGGACTTGCTCCGAACAGCTGAATCCATTCAGCAACCGTCGTCTGCAAGATAAAGCAGACGATAAACACCAACAGAACTTTTATCCACTTCAAGCTATTCATCTAAAAGTTCCTGCACAACCCATTCCGGTTCCTTGCCCATCACAAAGACTTCCTCCAAAGAAGAAAATTCCTGGAAAGGCACTACATCCATCAATTGCATCACTTCCAAGTCAGAGGGGCGAATCTGGGTCACCGTTCCTACAGGGATTCCCTTCGGGAAAATTCCGCCAAGGCCCGATGTAATCAAGGTGTCCCCGACTCTCACGCCGGCGTGGGTCGGAATCATGGCCGAAAGGGTTCGTCCATCTACAGATTCCAAGAAGCCCACCACCCGTGTCCTGCGCTCCAGTACAGACAACTTAAGATTCGGGTCCACCAAAAGCTGAACTCTGGAATGTGTAAGTGTCGCCTTGGATACCTTTCCAACCAAGCCGTTCATAGAAAACACCGGCATGTCTTCCTTGACACCTCTTGACGTTCCACGGTTGATGACAAGAGTCGTTAAAAAACGGCCGGGATTGTGTCCCACCACACGTGCGGTGACGATAGGATAATCCCACTTGTCGTCAAAGCGCACCAGAGCATGCAGTCGGGCAAGTTCTTGCAGGGCTTCGCTGGCATAGTACGTTTCTTGTCTGAGCCTTGCGTTCTCCTCTTTCAGCATCTCATTTTCATGAGCCACCGAACGGAATTCATCTACCGACGAAATCACCATCTGTGCCGGATAAAACACGGAGGCGAGAGCCGCCGATATGACGCTCTTCTGCGTGACCTCCGGGGCCTGACGCATCAAGATTCCAAGCAGTAGAAAGAATGCAAAGGCGACTATGCCATGCTTCTGCGAAAACAAACCGACAATAAAGCGGAACGCTCTAAGCATCGAGGACCGTTTTCAGTTGGGCTAGTTCGACGAGGCAATCAATACGGGACGATACTTGTCCAAATCTTCGAGAATGCGGGCGGCACCCTTGCAGACGCACACCAGGGCTTCATCAATGACGTTTACAGAAAGGCCCGTCTCCTTGCGGATACGTTCGTCAAAACCGCGGAGCTGAGAACCACCACCGGTCATGATAATGCCCTTGTCGTAAATGTCAGCAGAAAGTTCTGCAGGCGTCATGCTCAAAGCCTGCTTCACCGCTTCGATAATGGCAGTCACGGGCTCGTTCAAGGCTTCACGAATTTCCGTGCTGTTGATGGTCATGGTACGGGGCATTCCCGCAATAAAGTCGTGACCGCGAACTTCCATGGTCAGCTCTTCTTCCAGGGGGCTTGCAGAGCCAATCTGAATCTTGATCTGCTCTGCAGTGCTTTCGCCCACATGCAAGTTGTACATCCTGCGCAGGTAGCCCACGATGGCTTCGTCCATCTCGTCACCACCAACGCGCACAGAGGCGTTGCAAACCGTTCCGTTCAAGGCAATCACGGCAATGTCAGAAGTGCCACCGCCGATATCTACAATCATGTTACCCACGGGGTCTTCTACGGGGATTCCCATACCCACGGCAGCAGCCATAGGTTCGTGCACCAGGTGGACTTCCTTGGCACCTGCCTGCTTGGCGGCGTCAATCACGGCACGTTTTTCCACTTCGGTAATGCCGCTGGGCACACCGACCACCACACGAGGTTTTACCATCCACAGGGGGTATTTCTGCACTCGCTTGATGAAGGTCTGCAAAAGGGTTTCCACCAGTTCAAAATCCGCAATCACGCCATCGCGCATAGGGCGCACGGCACGGGTTTCGCCAGGAGTACGGCCGAGCATTTTCTTGGCTTCGAAGCCGATGGCCGAAACCCTGTTGTTCTTGCTATCTACAGCAATCACGGTGGGTTCGTTAATCACAATTCCTTGACCTGCAACGTGAACCAGGGTATTGGCGGTTCCAAGGTCTATACCGATATCGCAAGAAAATAATCCAAACAAAATGTTTCCCTCTGTGTGAAGATTTTGTTGATTAATATAGTAATTAGGTGTTAGGTTGTAGGTTTTAGGTAATAGGATCTAGGGGCTAGGGGCATGAGGTGTGAGGTCGGGCCTAAGGCCCTTTGAGGTATGGGACGTGATGGGGACAAAAGGTGTCATCCCCGACCTGGTCGGGGATCCGTTGGAGTTTTTAGGTAATAGGGGCTAGGGGTCGCTTCGTTTTGAGGCGCGAGGCACGAGGTTCGAGGTTCGGGGCGCAGAACTTAATTCTTCAGCGAATCCGCCCCGAAGAACAAGACCTTGTAGTACCGGTCCCACTGACGGGCGCTCACGTCGTAGCGGTATTTTCGCTTCTCGTGAAGCGCCATGTCCTTGTAGATAAAATAATCCACTTCGGCATAGGCGGAATAGATTTCGGCTTCCGCTCCAGAGAACAACCTAAAGTCCTTGACCCGGTAATAGGGTGTGTCCAACAAGGCATCCCGGCTTCCAGCCTTCATGGTTTCCGCCACCATAAACTTCAGGTCCTCCTGAAGGTAGGTCTCCAGTTTCTTTTCAATGCGGTCCGTCCGTTCAGAACAACCGACAAGCAGCAATGCGAAAACGGCGGCAAAAAGGATTTTCTTCATGGATGGAAATGTAGAAATAAGGCTCGAGGTGTGAGTTGCGAACAATGTGTAGTGTGTAATGAAAAATCCTAACTTATCATTTCACATTCCACATCTCACATTTGTACCTCTTGCCACCATCAGCCCTAATACCTATCACCTAACCCCTACCCCCTAAATACAAAAACGCCCCCGTTGACGGGAGCGTTCTCAAGTCCTGTTGCAAACAAATTAGAAGGAATACGTTGCAGAGATTCTAGAGAAGATTCTGCCTTCGCCCTGGAACGGGTTACGGAACAACAAGTCTTCTGCAACAGTCACATCGATTTTCAGTTTTTCTTCGATGTTGATACCGAAACCAAAGCCTACATGGTCATCGGAAGTACCGTCAGCCAAGGGGTTCGTGCTGAAGAAGTTTCCGTCTTCACGGCAGATTCCGTGGCCAGATGTATTCTTCTCATTCACGTCGCACTTGGTATAGAGGATAGACTTCTGACCGCCAACGCGGATCACAAACCAATCCCACCAAATGTTACGTTCGATACCGAAGGTAATCATACCGCCAATATCGGAACGCTTGTCCCAATGGGGGTGTTCTTCACCCTGAGAGTCATAAATGGATTCGCCAGACTCGTAGTCAAAGTACCAGTCGTGAGCCTTCAGCTTGTTCCAGACGAAGTCGGCACCCATCCAGAAGAAGCCGCGGTCAAGAGCCACATTGATACCAAGACCGGCCTGAGCATGCTTGTCTTCGATACCAGGAGCCTGCATCAATCTCATAGAGAAGGCCGGCACCAGTTCGCCATCCAGAGCGTCCAGCGTAAAGAAAGCGCGAGACTTGGCAAGGAAGGAGAAATCACCGTCATCGAAGAAATTCAGGTGTTCCGGGCCATACTGGATACGGGCCAAGCCAAAACTGAATTCAAAGTCGATATTGCTACCAAACTGCAGGTTCAAGCCACCGTCGGCCTGCACCGCAGAAGCGTAAGCACCATCTTCTACTTGGTAGTCACCGCTTTCAGTCTTGTCGCCGCCATCCTGGTGGGCAATGTAGATATGCAAGCCCCAGGCGTCGCCGTTCGAAAGAGTGCCACCCAAGAATCCATCGAAATTAGTCACCGTTTCAGGTACGGCAGTCGTATCGCCAGTGGTTTCTCCCACAACCTTCGTCGGGAAATACCTCATTAGTTCGTTGTTAATACGACCGAACAGGCCACCTATAGAAAGACGGGGATCCGGATTGTTCTCATCACCCAGAGACAACGAGAAAATACCTCCGAAGTTCGGGTGCATCGGGTCCTGGTTCGTACCCGTAGCCACATCCTGGGTATAAGGTCCAAATTCACCAATCAAGTAGTTCGGATACAGGTTGATGTTTGCAGCATTGTCGAAAATGCTCACGTCATCCATGATGTAGGTAGTGTTCTTGCCCATGGATTCCACACGGGCGAAGGTTGCAAAAGCAGACCCAACACCGAGGACTCCGAAGGATAAACCCACTGCCGCAGCTGTTTTCAAGTTCATTGTACAGGACTCCTGTTGAATTATATACTATAAAGTTAAATATATTCTTTTAAAAACGCAATAGAAAAATGAAAAAAGACCGCGCTTTTGGCACGGTCTTTTTTAGCATAAAGCTAGACCCTGAACTATTCAGAGAAGGTGAACGGAATGGTTACCGTAGTGTTACCGGACTTCACCTTGCTGAACTTCCAGCGGCTCACGGCAGTCTTGATTTCGCCATCAAATTCGCCGTAACCAGTGGTGGAAGAAGCAATGGAAATGCTGATAACTTCACCGCCCGGAGCGATCGTGAACTTCAGGGTAACCTTACCCTGGAATCCCGGTTTCTTCTTCAGGAACTTGTTATAGATGTGGCGCAGACCCGGAGTACGCTGACGCACAACCTTCATGATGTCTGCAGCGGAACGAGATCCACCACCGGCACCCATGTCGATATCGCGTTCAGACGGAGTCTTGATGGAGCCCTTAGCCTTGGTAGCGATACCACCGCCACCACCGCCAAGGAGGCCAGCCAGACCGTCACCGATACCACCGGAACCGCCTTCGGCATAACCTTCGTTAAAGCCACCATCAGCCTTACCGCGACGACCACCGAGAACGGTCTTACCCGTAGTCTGGAGGCCTGCCACGTCTTTCAGAACCTTGTCGATGTCCTTAGTGAACTTCTGGTTCTTCATCAAGTCGTAGGCAGCGGCACTAGCATTCTTGGTCTGAGCAGTGAGGAGCTTAAGCACGCCACGAGTCTGGGGAGCGTTGGGCTGACCCTTACCACGGGGCTTGCCACCGCCACCAGCCTTCTTACGAGGCTTCTTGGGCTCTTCTTTCTTCTTCTCTTCTTTCTTTTCTTCCTTCTTTTCGTCCATCACCATGGAAGCGGAAAGGTCGGCAGCTGCAGATTCTTCGAAGATCACTTCGTCAACCACAGCTTCGTACATGGAAGCCCACAGGGAGAAAGCAAGAGCAACGATCAAGGAGATACCGGCGATAGCGCCCATCTTCTTGTCGGATTCCGGCATCAGAGACGCTACTAACGGATCTATAGGAGCTTTTTTCTTAGCCATAGTTATTCCTCCCCGCCGTTCTTTTCCATCACGGCAAATGCGATGTTCGTGTAACCGGCAAAGCCACAAGTGGCCATCACCTTATACATGGCATCGTACGGGATGTTCTTGTCCTTGTCGATCTGGACAATGATATGGCCAGCTTCGTCAGCCGGAAGCCCCATCTTCAGGTTGTGTTCCTGTTCGATAGCGCGACGGTCTTTCAGAACGTCGTTCACCTTTTCGACCAGGAGGTCTTCCTGACTAAGGACATCGGGTGTCGGCACCACCTTTTCATTATCCACGATAACGTACGCATTATCGACCACCACCGTCAAGGACACTTCAGTAGGCTGAACCTTGGAGGTAGAGATCGGAAGAATCAGGTTTTCGGCCTGAGTCAAAAGCTGACCTTCGGCGTCCAGGTTCTTAATCATGAACACCAGAATGATGGTC
>CACXMH010000083.1 GCA_902768715.1 Fibrobacter succinogenes
GCCGAGGAACAGTACAAGGTCGGGGAACTCTTTGAGCCCTTTCCCGAAGTGGCCATCAGGATACCTGGTTCGGTGACGACTACTGCGCCTACGCTGCCCTTGAAGGAAAACGCCCTCTTTTTGCGTCACAAGAAAACCCCCAAGGAATACTACTGGGTCCAAGGGAAGGTCGATCCTGCGAATTATGGACGACTTCATGCCTTTAGTCTTCAAAAGAACCACCTCACTGCATTTGATGTGATTCGGTTGCGTTTTTATCCTACCAAGAATTCCAAGGCGTTCCAGGATGAAAAGGATATCTATTTCGACAAGGACTACATCTATTCTCCCAGAGTGCCCAAGCTTCTTTTCATGAAAAATGGTCGTTGGCAGGTGCTGAACGAAGACCCTCTCCCGGGTGTTGTTAAGGTGGAAAGTTCCATCAAGGCCATAAAGATATCGTCTCTGGACAGCAGGCTCCGCAATGTGGGTAAGACCATTTCTCCGGTAGCTCCCGGTCCCTATGCCTTTGTTTTTTCGGCAGACGGTTACATGCCGTTTACGGATATTGGAATGGTCCAGAGTGGAAAGACTTTGCTTTTCAAGCCCAATCTCGTCCAGATTCAATCGGTCGCGCCTGCGGCAAGCCCTGTATCTGTGACTGTAGAGCAGATTGCCGCCACCCCGAATCTTGAATATACGGAAGTTCTCTACGACAACTATGTTGGAGAGCTTATTACGGTGCTGAATTCTATAGATACCAACGATTTTGCCAAGGTGTATCCTCCTAAAAAACTGGCGGTTTCTGTGGGAATAGACGAGACCGATCCTACTTACAAGGCCTATTCGACCCGCTACGATGTGGTGCATACGGAGGCCTTGGACTTGTGGCGTAAGTCAAAGCTGTCTGGTGTTTCTGCTATCGACCAGGCCTTCAAGCAGAAATTCGATAGTCTCCATGCGCTACCGGCACGCTTTTACCTGGTGCCCGATTCCATTTTCTACGATACGGTTACAACTTTGCCAGAACCTGCTGGTGCTGTCCTGGTCTATCCTGTTGTCCCTGCCCCTGCGGCGGAATCTGTGGCTGCAACGGATTCTGCGGTTGCTGCTGATTCAACGGTTGCTTCGGACTCTACAGTTAAAGCTGATTCTACGGCCGCTCCGGCTGCAATTCTGCCCGCGTCTTCTAGCGCATCGGCTATAGCGCCTGTTCAGGCAAAGGCCCAGGCGGATTTCCTGATCCTCAAGTTTAGTCAGCCCGTTTTCCGTTACGACGTAACCTGGAAAGGACATGTTCCGGGCTATGCTTCTGATTCTTTGGCGGCGCTTCTTGCTGCCTCGGACGGGAGCGCTAGGATTATCGTGTCTTTGCAGAACAACAAGCCCGTGTGGATTTATGGACAAGATGGCCTCACGAGACACCATTATCGCTATGTAAAACTGGAAATCCAGGTCGCCGACCAGATTATTGAAGCCCAGGGCAGTTTCATGTTGCCCCAGTATATCTTTGAACAGCAGGAAGTCCAGGATTGGTTGTTCCCGAAGCCCGTTCCTCCAGCGGTAGAAGAAGTTTCTTCTTCGTCCGAGGCTGTGGTCAGTTCGTCTTCGATGGAGAAGCCTTCGTCTTCAAGTCAGGCCGAACCTGCAAAGAAAATCGTGAACGATCCGCTCCGTGGCAAGCTGGTGGTTCTGGATTCTGGCTCGTTCCGCTACTACGGCAATGTAGTGGAAATGTCTCCCTTTGCCATGATGGTGACCGAAATGACCCAGGAACTCATGGAGAAGATTATGCTCCGTGTTGAACCGGTCCACAATATCAACTGGGAAAACGCCCGTAAGGTGTGCCAGGTGAACGGTGGAGACTTGCCGACAGAGGCCCAGTGGGAATTTGCAGGCCGTGCTGGAAGCATAGAGGGAGCACCATGGGTTCTTGATCCTGTTCCGGATCCGTCCGTTTACGCCATCTACAGGGAAAACTCCTACAACAAGCGTAAAGAAGATGAAGCCTATGGACCGCAACAGGTGGCTACCAAGAAACCCAATGCCTGGGGCATTTATGACATGTCCGGCAATGTGGCCGAATGGACCCGCGACAGGTACTTTATGCTTTCCTTCTGGATTGAATCTTCTAACCCGACGGGAGCTCTTTTTGGTTCTACTAGGGTTTACAAGGGCGGTTCCTGGAAAGACAAGGAAAAGCTGCTGAACATGTCTGTTCGGGATGACGAAGACCCCAGGTATTGGTCCGAAGCCCTCGGATTCCGTTGCGTTTACCCGCTGGATGTCATAGGTAAGTAATGCCCAACAAGTTCTTTCGGCTTTTCCAGAAGTTGGTGGGACTGCCTTACCTTTTGGCCATACTGGGGTTGTTAATGCCCTTGGCCAGTGTCTCTTGTACCGAGCAGGTCATTGCAGAACCCACCATGTATGAAATCGCTCTTGGTCTTGACTTGGGTACGGAACTCAAGGAACCGGCGACGAGCTTGCTAAAAAAGATGGAAGAGGGAAACCCCAGGTCTATTGAACGGTTCAAGGACTTTATTCCCAATTTCCCGAAGATGGAGCCCATGCTCCACTTGTTCGGGATTGTAGCGGCGCTATTGCTGGCTGCGGTCTTTGCCTTGCTTGCACCCTTTGGCTATTATGCTTCCCTTGGCTCTCTTGCTTTGGGCATGCTTTCTATGTTTTCGCTGTGGGCGGTGCTTTCCCAGATCGGGGCTCTTTGTAATACGATCGGTATGAATGTACTTCGCGTAGATCCTGGAGTAGGAATCTATTGTGCTAGTGTGTTGATTCTGATTGGAACGGCCATGAACCTGGCCTGCATTGCCCGACCGATTATAGATGACTTGCGGGCGAAACGTTCTGCGAAAAATGTGGCAGAACAGGGTAAGAACTAATAGTAAAGAGTTATCAGTAATCAGTGACGTCATCCTGGGCACGAAGGGCCCAGGATTCATATTTCATACTTGCGCTTGTATAAAACAGTATGGATCCCGTCGCTGCGCTTTAGGATGACACTTATTGAAACCTGCGGCCCTAATACCTAAAACCTACAACCTATCACCTAGCCCCTAGATCCTAGTCTCTAACCCCTAACTACACATTGAACAAGAAGTACATGATGTCGCCGTCTTGCACCAGGTAGTCCTTGCCTTCGGTGCGGACAAGGCCAGCTTCCTTGGCGGCGTTCCAGCTGCCGTGCTTCAAGAAGTCGGCGTAGCTCAAGGTTTCGGCACGAATGAAGCCGCGCTCGAAGTCGGTGTGGATGACACCTGCGCACTGCGGGGCCTTGTAGCCTGCGTGGAATGTCCAGGCACGGCATTCCTTTTCGCCTGCGGTAAAGAAAGTGCGCAGTCCGAGAATTTCGTAGCCCTTGCGCACCACGGCGTCCAGACCTGACTCCTTCATGCCCAGTTCCTTGAGGAATTCAGCTTTGTCCGCAGGTTCCATGGCGGAAAGTTCTTCTTCGATCTTTCCGCTGATCATGATGACTTCGTGACCGTTTGCAGCGGCGTATTCTTTCAGCTTGTCCACATAGGCGTTGCCGGTGAGGATATCGTCTTCTTTTACGTTGGCGCAGTAGAATAGCGGCTTTGCGGTAAGCAGAGCTAGGTCCTTGACAATGAGCTCCATCTCGTCGCTGTCGTGCATCACGGTGCGGGCGGCTTTGCCTTCTTCCATGGTCTTTTTCAGGAGTTCACAGGCGGCAAGTCGTGCCTTCGCTTCGGCGTTTCCGGTGCGGGCCCCCTTGGCTTCGGTAGCGAGACGCTTTTCTACGGAATCCAGGTCCTTCAAAATCAGTTCGGTCTCGATGACTTCTACGTCGCGGACCGGGTCAACGGAACCGCTCACGTGCACGATGTTTTCGTCGTCGAAGCAGCGGATGACTTCCATAATAGCTTCGCACTCGCGGATGTGGGTGAGGAACTGGTTGCCGAGGCCTTCGCCCTGGGCGGCACCCTTCACGAGGCCTGCGATATCTACAAATTCTGTAACGGCGGGGACAATGGATTTCGGGTTATAGACCTTCACCAGTTCGTCGAGGCGGCTATCCGGCACACTCACCATGCCCACGTTGGGCTCGATGGTGCAGAAGGGGTAGTTCGCCGCTTCGGCGCCGGCGTTGGTGATGGCGTTAAAGATTGTCGATTTGCCTACGTTGGGGAGGCCTACGATACCGCACTTGAAACCCATGATAATCTCCTATGGCACAAAAAAATGCCGACCTTTTGTTTTCGGCGCTAAATCTAGAATATTCCGCTTGCTATCTTTTTCATATGCCGCAAAGCAAGCCTCCTTTTCGAATACTTTTCGCTATCGTCGCAGCTGTTGTCGCCCTGGGTTATGGCGTACACACATACATGGATGTGTCAAAAAAGAATCGTGTCATAGAAGAGGCGAATCGTCTTGTGGATGAATTCAACGAATGCCAGGAGGCGGCGGACTGGAAATGCGCTGAAAAAGCCGTCCGAGCTTTGTTGAAAAAAAATCCCGGTGACAGGAACCTGCAGCTCCACCTGGCAGGTTCGCTCTACGAGCAGGAACGCTACGAGGATTGCATAGCTTATATCGGAACCCTAAATTACAAAAACGAAGATTTGGAATTCTTGGAAAAAAAATCAAGATCGCTCCTTAGAGAAATGGAAGAATTGGGCATTGCTCGTTCCATGCATTTCCGTGTAGAATTCGAAGGTCGGCCGAACAGAAACGATGTTCTGGAAGCACTTTCTGTACTGGAAGTGGCCTACGATTCCCTGTGTCACCTGTTTGATTTTCGCCCCGAAAACAAGATGCATGTAGTCTTGTACCAATCATCTGAATATCAGGGAATAGGGCCAAGGCCAGAGTGGGTGGGCGCGATTTTCGACGGCAAGCTCCGTATTCCTGTGGGGATGATGCAGTACCGCGAACTTTATCGACCGGTCATCTTCCACGAGCTGACGCATGCCTTTGTTCGGGCCATGACCCGTGCCAAGGTTCCCTTGTGGCTAAACGAGGGAATTGCCCAGCTTGTGGATGGAAGCCGAAATGACAAGGATCGCCCTTCGGGTTCGACCCCTTCCTTGGAAGCCCTTGTAGCGCCCTTTGTGGGTGAGTCTAGGACCGACGAGGCCGTAAAGCTATACTGGTATTCTCTGGAAATGGTCAAGAAGATGTTCCGCGTAAATGGCAGCCAGGCTTCAAGGGAGCAGTTCCCTAAATTTAGGACCTGCATCCAGGATTTTTATCGCCAGGATGTGGACAAGTCCCTCAAGGAACACTACGGTGTAACATCTCGTGAGTTATGGGAACAGGTCTCCCGTTAGTTTTTTACGCATCCATCGCTTGAGTGTGTAAAATTTTTATTTACCAGGCTTATTTCTCCTGAAAAAAGCGTTTAATACATAGACGCTTTTTTTTCAAGGAGGAATCGTGAGCGAGCAAAATCTTTTACCCAGAGAGAAAATGCAACAGAAGGGCGTAAGTGCCCTGAACAATGAGGAACTTTTGGCCTTGGTGCTTGGCTGCGGATGCTCCAATTGCGATGTGTTTCAGCTGTCAAGGAATCTTTCGGACTACTTGTCAACGGTAAACGAGTTTCCGACAATGAAGGAGCTTCTGAAGGTCCGCGGTCTTGGTCGGGCAAAAGCTTCGAAGGTTCTTGCCTGCTTGGAACTTTCGTCCCGGTATATGCTAGGGGCAAGATCCATTAACGTCATTACGCCCGAAGACCTGGAACCTAGACTATCTTATCTCAAATACGAGAACCAGGAACACATGGTCCTGGTGACCTTGAATTCTTCCAATGTGGTCATCAATATCCACGAACTGACTACCGGCCTTGTGAACCAGACCTTGGTGCATCCGAGAGAAACATTTGTCCATGCCATAGAGGACCGTGCGGTGTCGGTGATTCTGGTCCATAATCACCCTTCGGGGAGCTCCGAGCCCAGTACAGAAGACTTGCACTTGACAAGGATGATGTGTTCCGTCGGAAAGATTGTCCAGATTCCTGTGATAGACCACCTTATCATCAGCAGGTGCGGGCTTACCAGCCTGTGCCGCCTATATCCCGATATTTTCGAAAAATTCTTGCAATAGTCAGAGGAAACGGTGTAATTTTTCGTAAACAAAGCGAAAAAAGCGGATGAATTGTGTGCTATTTGTCTCATTTTGCCTATTCCAATATGGAATAATGGCTTGTAAAAGCTATATTTTCGCAAAAGTATTGGGAAATACCCTCATTAAGGAGACTCTATGAAACGAGTAATTGCGGGATTGGCCCTGGCTCTTGCTGTAGGAGCCTTTGCTGCCCACCCACAGACATTGAACAAGGAAGGTTTTGTCGGTGTGAACAAGACCCAGTCTGGTCAGTCTCTCGGACATTCCAAGCTGGCGTTCTTCGCCCTCATGGACTATGCCGATGGCTACAATAACCTGAACGGAGCGAGAGGTGCCAATGGCTCAGGGTGGGGTGAAGTTTCCAAGTTCACCGCTTTGAGTGCCAATGTGGGTTTTGCCCTCGGTATTTGGCATTATTTTGACGTGGGTGTCGCGATTCCTGTCTATTACGACAACTTTAACCTTCCGACTGTTGACCAGTTCGGCAACGCGGTAAATGATGACAGTCGCAAAACGGGCGGTCTTGGTAATGTGAAGGGTGACTTGAAGATTCGGTTCCCCTTGCCCGAAGATCAGCCTATGGACGTAGCCGTGTTCTTGGGAGCGGCATTCCCTACTGCCGACCAGAACAAGCAGGGTCTTTGGGTCCGTGAACTGGAGTACATCAACAAGGAGACTGGTGAAGGTCTTGCTTTCGGCTCCAATTCCACAACCATGAAATTCGGTCTTGCCGCAACGGCAGATTTTAGCAAGCTGGATGGTGGTGATGGCATTCCGTTCTTGATCCACGTGAACGGCGGTTATCGCTATACCAGCAGCGAGGGCGACGTCTTTATGAATGTCCCCTTCGTCAGTGCTGCTGCTGAATATTATTTTGTGGATTTCCTCTCTATCTTTGCTGAATACTTCATGGATATAGAGATGGACAAGTTCACGTATAACGCCGGAGCTGAAGAAAACCTTGAGTTGCAGCAGTTGACTGGAGCCCTGGTTTTCCATACCCCTGTTGGACTGGATATTCATGTCGGTGCGTCTTACTATTTGGGCGGGGATACAAAGCTGTCCAACCTGAAGACCTGGAAGTCTGAAGACCGTCCTAACGGAGTCCAGCTTTCTGCCGCACGTGTCAATCCCGAATATACCGTTTATGGTGGTATTACCTGGAGCGGATTCCTGCTTCCGCAGGATCGTGACGGTGATGGCGTGACCGATAACGAAGACAAGTGCCCCGACGATCGTGGACATCGCTTGAACCAGGGATGCCCGTTGGGTAACCCTGACTCCGACGAAGATGGCGTTCCCGACAAAAATACGGCTCAAAATCCTGTAACTCCTACATACGAACTCGCTGCTGTTTATGGTGGCGGTAACCTAGCCAGCTATTCAGCCACGGGTAAGAAGGCGAGTGTTATCATCAAGACTTGTGAAGCCAGTATTCATAGTGTCTATGGCGGTGGTAATGCTGCTGCTGTGCCTGAGTCGGATGTCCTTGTGTTAGGTGCATACGAGATAGCTGAACTCTTGGGTGGTGGTAACGGAAAGGATCAATATACGCTTGACGAGGGTAGCAACTGGAATACCAACCCTGGTGCCA
>CACXMH010000084.1 GCA_902768715.1 Fibrobacter succinogenes
ATCCAGATGGCGCCCTTGCGGTCCACCGAGATGTCGTTGATGGTGTTGCCTTCGAACTTGATCTGTTCCCACTTGCGCAGGTTGAAATGGGAGAGGCCGTCTTTGTGGCTGGCCCACACGTGGCCGGAACTATCGACGGCAAGGGCCTTCGGGTTCAGGTCCATGATGCCGTCTTCTTCGGTGAAGAGGCTCCAGCGGTCCTTGTCGTTAACGCTTTTCTTGGGAACCAGGCGGGCAACGCCCGCGCCTTCGACGGCCACAAACAGTTCCTTGCGGTTTTCGGACCACACCAGGGCGTTGATTTTCTGGCTGGGGAGCACCTTGCCCTTTTGTTCGAACTGTCCGTTGCGGTACAAGAAGAGACCGTTGTCGGTGCCTATCCAGAGGCTTGCGCCCTGGTTCACCAGGGCGGTAATGCGCCTGCTGCCCAGTTCTTCGTCGTAGTTTTTCCAGGCCTTGCCGTCAAAGCGGAAGAGGCTCTTGGGAGTGCCTACCCAGAGCTTTTCGGTGCGGTTATCGTAGATGATGGCCGTGATGGTGTCGTTTACCACCAGGTTCCAGGGCATCTTGACTTCTACCACGTCGGATTCCTCTTCGGCGGACTTGATGTCGTTGAACTTTTTTACCTGGCGAGAGTATTCGTCAATGCCGCGCTCCGTACCGACATAAACTTTTACGGCGTCCTTGATCTTGGCGTTGCCTTGCAGGGTGACGGAGTGGTAATCTACCCACTGTTCGCCGTCGTAGCGGAGAATGCCCTGGGCGGTTCCGGCCCAGAGTTCGCTTTTGGCGAAAAAGCCGTTCTTGCTGCGGGCCGCCATCTTGGTAAAGAAGGGAGCGGTCTTGGAATCGGCGGGGTAGGACATGCGCCATTCGTCGGCCAGGGGGCCAAAGGCAAGTCCTGCCGGGTTGTAGAACATGGCGGTGGCGTCGTCGGCCACGGCAGCGCCTACTTCACCCATGCCTAGCTGGCGGGCACCTACGGGCATTTCCAGGGTGATAATGGCAGATCCTGCGGCATAGGTCAGGACCGGTGCCGCCAAAAGGAAGGGAAGCAGGAATTTACGCAAGTTGCCTCCAGTCGGGGACTTCGTAGGTGCTTCCGTGGGAGGGCACAACGGCCTTCCAGCCGGACTTGCTGGGATTTTCCCAGGGTTGCTTGGGCAAAAGCTTGCAGTCGCAGCCCAACACGTAGGGCGGCAAAATTTCGGCGTGGTTCCTTATTTGCTCGCGGGTAATAAAATTGTCTTCGCCGACGAACTTCACGTAGTTCTTGCCCTTGGGGCCAAGTTCGATGCGGTAGGTGACGGTGCCGTTCTTGTCGCCCTCGTCGATGGTGCGGATGGTCTCTTCGAGAGAGGCGTTCCACTGGCGGATATATTCTTCGCGCTGTTCGGGGGTGAGCTGCGTCTGGGTATCCAGCCAGGAACGCAGGGATACTTCCGAAGGCTTTACGTTGGTGAGGGATTCCCGTGCGGGGCGGACTACCACGGCATACTGGCCGGAAACATCGATGACCGGCTTGGGTTCTTCTTTTTCTTCGGTGCTGTGGATAACCACGTAGGCGCCGATGGCCGCAAGAATAATGGACAGCACGACAATCGTTATGACAATAACAACAGATAGCATATTCTTTTTCCGTTCAACTGGGGAAAAACCTTACTCTGTAAAACTAGCATTTTCTATCTTGTGGGATAGGAGTTTTTATGCCGAAATTGAAGATTTTTTTGGTCCTCGCGCTGTTTTGCAATTTGTGGGCTATCCCTTTTAACATAGAAAGCGTCAGGGACGGCCAGGGCGACGAGATTCGCAAGGGCCAGCTGATAAAAGTTCATTACAAAGGCTACCTGATTCTGGACAGCCTGCGAATGGAAGAAATGCGGAAAAGGGCTTACGAGGATTCATTGGCTGCTCTGGAATTCGCGGTGCCCGCGGATTCCGCACAGGCCGACACAGCCAAGGCTGCTGCCGACACGGTGAAATCTGCTGCTGACACCGCCAAGGCTTTGGTCGAACCCGTCGCCGTTCCCGCCCCGACAGATTCTACAGCACAACCCGCCTGGGCCATCGAAGCGGCCAGGAAGGACAGCATTGAACGCTATAAGAACAAGTGGCTCTACATCAACACCTATGGTGGCGAACCTCTGGAATTTACGCTTGGTGTGGGCCAAGTCATTCCCGGTTGGGAAAAGGGAATCTTGGGCATGAAGGTTGGGGAAATTCGCTACTTGACGGTGCCTGCGGTCATGGCTTATGGGGAACGCTCTATGGATGGAATTCCGCCCAATTCGGACATGTACTTCGAGGTGGAGCTAGTCCACGCCGACCCGCCCATGGAACCGGACAAGTTTCCGCAAAATGTAGAGGGACTCAAGTGGAATGAACTTTCGAAGGGGCTTAAGGCCTACGACGAAAAAGTAGGCACGGGCAAGCCCGCAGTTCCGGGAGCGAGCCTCAAGACCCATTACACCGGCTGGCTTCTTTCTGGCCGCAAGTTCGGTAGTTCCAAGGATTTGGGCAAGCCTTTAGAGGTGATGCTGGGGAACGGCAAGCTTATCAGGGGCTGGGAAGAGGGCCTAGAAGGCATGCGCGAAGGCGGAGTCCGCTGGCTTCGGGTGTCTCCTGGTATGGGCTATGGGGCGATGGCATACACTATGATTCCCTCCAATTCTACCCTTGTGTTCCGTGTAGAGTTGCTGGAATCCGAAGTGGACTCTGCCGTGATTGCCAATATGGACTTTTTCCCGGATACCACCACCCTTTCTTTTGAAAATGGCCCTGAAGGCCTGCGTTACGCCGTTATCAAGCCCGGCGAAGGCGAACCTGCCCGTTCGGGTACTAATGTCAGTGTCCACTATACGGGCTGGCTTGTCAATGGCCATAAGTTCGATAGTTCTCGTGACCGCGGTCAGGAACTCAGGTTCCCTCTAGGAGGTGGTCACGTGATTCGCGGCTGGGATTTGGGTATTGCTGGAATGCTCCCCGGTGAAAAGCGTATTCTGATTATTCCCCCCGGCCTTGGTTACGGATCCCGTGCTCATGGACCTATTCCCGGAGGCTCTACCCTTATTTTTGCCGTGGAGTACCTGGGCGAGTAATGTTCAAGACCTTCTTTGAAAAGCTCCACGAGGCGTTTTCGTCGGTATTGCCGGTCACCCTGATCGTGCTGATACTCTCCTTTACGCCTCTGGTGGAACTTTCCACGAAGGAACTGTTGGTCTTCGTTATCAGTGCGGTTTTCCTCGTTGCGGGAATCGGACTTTTTAACCTGGGCGCAGACCTTGCCATGACGCCCATGGGCGAGCATGTGGGTTCCGGCCTTGCCAAGTCCCGCAAGCTGCAGCTGCTGGCTTCGGTTTGCTTTGTCATGGGCGTGCTCATTACCGTTGCGGAGCCCGATCTTTCGGTACTTGCCGAGCAGGTGAAACAGGCCATACCCCCTGTACTTCTCGTGGTTACCATAGGTGTGGGCGTAGGGATTTTCCTGCTGCTGTCCATCATCAAGATTGTGTTCAAGATGGACCTTTCCACCATCATCATCTTCTTCTACCTGGTGCTTTTTATGCTGGGCATGCTCATGGTCTCCATGGGCAAGGAAATCTTTGTTCCCCTGGCTTTTGATTCGGGCGGTGTGACTACAGGACCTATTACGGTGCCCTTCATTATGGCCTTGGGCGTGGGTGTGGCCGGAGCCATTGGCGGTAAGCATGCCAGCGAGAACAGTTTCGGTTTAATTGCCCTCTGCTCCGTGGGACCGATTCTCGCCTTGATGGGCCTGGTTCTATTTTCCAAGGGTGGCCTAACCTTTACGCTGGAACCCGATGCCTATTCCATAGATGCGAACCTGGGGCTTAATTTCGTCTTCACGGTCTTGACGGTGGCGAGGGAAGTGTTCGTGGCTCTCGCGTTGATTGTAGTTTTCTTTGTGGTTCTCCAGCTGTTTGCCCTTAGGGTGTCCTGGTCCAAGCTGATCCAGGTGGGTTTTGGCATCTGCTATACCTTTGCGGGACTGCTGATATTTTTGACGGCGGTGAAGGTAGGGTTCATGCCTGTGGGATTTTCGCTGGGCTGTGCCCTGGCCAAAAGCCCCCATATTCTCGTGGCCTCGGGCTTTGTCATCGGTATGGTGGTGGTGCTTGCAGAACCTGCGGTGCACGTGCTGAACAGGCAGGTCGAAGAAATTACCGGCGGCCTCGTGACCAAGCGTTCCATGCTTTTGGCCCTTTCTATCGGCGTAGGCGTTTCTATCGGGCTTTCCATGTTCCGCATCTACATGGGCTTCCCCCTGATTTACTACCTGATTCCCGGCTATTTTGTTTCCCTCGGCCTGTCGTTCTTTGTGCCCAAGCTTTATACGGCTATCGCCTTCGACTCGGGCGGTGTGGCCAGCGGACCCTTGACCTCTAGCTTTATACTGCCTCTTTCTATCGGGGCTTGCACCGTCATACACGGCGGTGACGATTCCATCTTGAGTTATGCTTTCGGTATCGTGGCCATGGTGGCCATGACTCCCTTGATTACCATCCAGATTCTTGGCTTCAAGGCCATCGTTTCCAGGTTCTTCAGGAACCGCAACATGATGCGCCGTATCCAGGATGCCGATGATGAACAGATTATAGACTTTGTGTAGGGAGCGGTATGGCTGAAAAGGAAAGACAAGTCAGGCGAAAGAGAAGCGGGTCTCCCGATGGGCATTCCAAGGTGTCCATGAACCGCCTCAAGATTCTGGTGACCATGGTGAACCGCGCCAAGGCGGACTTTTACATGGACCACATCCAGTCTTTTGGCGTGAACATGCAGATGGTCTTTTACGGCAGGGGAACCGCCTCCCAGGAAGTTCTTACGGCTATCGGTCTGGTGGATTCCGAGCGTGCGGTCATTCTGAGCGTAATAGGCGAGGACAAGCTCAAGGTGGCCCTGGAAAGCATTGAAGAAAAGTTCAACACCATCGCGGGTGGTAAGGGCATCGCCTGCACGATTCCCATGACAAGCATTATCGGCAAGTCCATTTTCAACTTTTTGAGCGACAACCGCAAGGCGGTACGGAGGAACGAGAAATGAGCGCGAGCAAGCACGAGATGATCATGTGCATTGTCAATGCCGGATTTTCCGAGACGGTCATGGAGGCGGCCAAGAGTGCAGGCGCCCGTGGCGGCACTATTCTGAACGGTCGCGGCACGGCCAACAAGGAGGCGGAATCGTTTTTCCACATCGCCATCCAGCCCGAAAAGGAGGTAGTGATGATTCTGGTGTCCGCAGAAATCAAGGACGCCGTGCTCCACGCCCTTTACCAGAAGGCGGGGCTAGACACCATGGGACAGGGCATCGCGTTTTCGCTCCCCGTAGATGAAGTGGTGGGGCTTACCCCGTGGAAAGCCGTAGATAAAGACGGCAAGACCCTCAAGATGCAGGTGGTGTAATTTATGAATATCCTAGTCTATTTCCTCTTTGCGCTTTCGGGTTTTGCCGGTCTCATTTATGAGGGTTCCTGGGCCCGTTACCTTAAGCTTTTCTTGGGCCACGCCAGCTACGGCCAGGTGCTCACGCTCTGTATCTATATGGGCGGTCTTGCCATCGGAAGCTTTGTCGCGGGCAAGATGGTGGAATGGGTGAAGCGGCCCCTGCTTGGCTATGCGGCGGTGGAACTGGCCATCGGTATCGGCGGCTTGGTTTACCACCCGCTCTACAACCTGCTTACGGGATTTTTCTTTGACAGCGAATGGATTGCGGGCCTGGGCTTTACGGGCGCCGAGATTACCAAGGTGGTGCTGGCTACGGGTTCTACGCTCCCCATCGCCATTGCGGTGGGCATGACCTTCCCCTTTATTGCGGC
>CACXMH010000085.1 GCA_902768715.1 Fibrobacter succinogenes
ATGCGGAGTATGGCGTCGGGATTTTCCACGATGGATTCGCAAAGGGTGATTACATCCAGTGCGTATTCGGGACTTTCCCTGTCCAGTTTCGGCAATGTGTCCACCAGGTAAAGGGAAAGGGGCTGGTTCATGGCAAAGTCGTCTTGCAAATCTAAATTGACCCGCAAGTGGCTGTAGCCCTCGGCCACGGGCTTTACAAATTCTACGATTTTCTTTTCTACAAGGCTTCGGAACAGTTGGAAAGACCGGTGCTGCAGTTGCTTCTTGCTGGCCGCACTTTCGTGGCAGTCCTTGATCAGGTTTCGCATGGCCTTGCAGCCGTCGGTTTCCCGGCTCAAGATGTTCAGGAGCATCCCGTGATCCACATGGAAACTGGAGGTCAGCGGTTCGGGCTGGGCATCGATCAGGCGCTTGTAGGTGCTTTCGTCGAAGGGAACGTAGCCGTGTTCGGGCGGTTTTCTCTTTTGGAACTTTTTCCCGGTCTGGCGGCTCTTGGCCTCCAGTTTCAGGTTCTCGATGACATGCTCGGGTGCCTGAGCCACCACGTATCCGATGTTGTCGAAGCCCTTTCGACCGGCCCGGCCTGCAATCTGGTGAAAATCACGTGCAGTGAGGATCGCCGTCTTGTCGCCGCTGTATTTGCAAAGCTGAGTAAAAAGAACGGTGCGGATGGGCACGTTCACGCCTACGCCCAGAGTATCGGTGCCGCAGATGACTTTCAGTAAACCCTGCTGGGCGAGCTTTTCGCAAAGAATGCGATACTTGGGGAGCAGTCCCGCATGATGCAAGCCAATCCCCTGCTTGAGCCAGCGCTTGACATCGGGGCCGTAGGGGCTAGAGAACCGCACTTCCTTGATGGCCTCGTTTATCTTGACCTTCTCTTCTTTGGTACAGAGGTCGAGACTCATGAAATTCTGGGCGTTGCTTGCGGCTGCGGCCTGGGTGAAATGCACCACATAGACGGGGGCCTTGCCCTCGTTCACCAGCTTTTGCACTTCGGTGGAAAGTTCCGTGGTGCTGTAGCTGAAGTCAAGCGGAACAGGTCTCTGTGAAGAACGAACCGTCACGGACTCCCTGCCGGTGTGCTTCGTCATTCCCCGCTGGAAAAATTCCGTCGCACCGACGGTGGCACTCATCAGGAGGAACCTGCTCTGGGGTAGCGTCAGGAGCGGAATCTGCCAGGCCACCCCGCGTTCCCTGTCGGAATAGTAATGGAACTCGTCCATCACCACATCGGTGATGGGGAGCTTTTCGCCCTCGCTGAGGGCCATGTTGCTTAAAATTTCTGCCGTGCAACAGAGTATAGGGGCGTCGTGATTGACGGTGGCATCTCCTGTAGAGAGCCCCACGTTCTCGGGTCCGAATTCCTTGCAGAGGGCCATCCATTTTTCGTTGACCAGGGCCTTGATGGGGCAGGTATAGACGCTTTTGCGCCCGTGAACGATGCTGTCAAAATGGAGCGCCAGGGCCACCATGGATTTTCCGGAGCCTGTGGGCGTATTTAGGATAACGTTCTTTCCGTCTAAAAGTTCAAGGATTGCCTCTTCTTGGGCGGGGTACAGCGTGGTTCCGCGGGACTCCGACCATTCCATAAAAGCTTCCAAAATGTCTTCGGAGACAATCCTTGAACGGTCCCCGCCGCTTTTCTCGGCGAGTTTTGCAATGAAATCCTTGAGAGTAACCCTATTCTGCTCGGTCATGGAGCCAAAAGATAACTATTTTAGTCCTTATGAAAGGAATTGTACTTGCCGGCGGCTCCGGCACAAGACTCTACCCGCTGACCATGGTCACGAGTAAGCAGTTGTTGCCTGTTTACGACAAGCCCATGATCTATTACCCGCTTTCCACCTTGATGTTGGCGGGCATTCGGGAAATTCTCATCATTTCTACTCCCACGGACTTGCCGAATTTCGAACGCCTCCTTGGCGATGGATCGGCAATGGGACTCAAGCTTTCTTACAAGGTGCAGCCCAGTCCCGATGGACTTGCTCAGGCATTTATCCTTGGAGAAGAATTCATCGGCAACGATTGCTGTGCCATGGTCCTTGGCGACAATATTTTCTACGGAAACGGATTTAGCCCCCTTTTGAGAGCGGCGGTGAAAAATGCCGAACAAAATGGCCGTGCCAGCGTGTTCGGCTACTATGTAGAGGACCCGGAGCGTTTTGGCGTGGTGGAATTCGACGACGCAAGCAAGGTGATTTCTGTCGAAGAAAAGCCGAAGGAACCCAAGAGCAACTATGCCATCACGGGTCTCTACTTCTACGACAATCGAGTGTCCGGTTTTGCAAAGGCCCAAAAGCCCAGTGCCCGTGGGGAACTGGAAATTACGGACCTGAACAAGACCTACCTGGACAAGGGCGAACTGGACGTGAAACTGCTGGGCCGCGGGTTTGCCTGGCTGGACACCGGGACCATGGACAGCCTTATCGAAGCGGGCGAATTTGTGAAGATGGTGGAAAACCGCCAGGACATCCAGATTAGCGCCGTCGAAGAAATCGCCTACAGGAACGGTTGGATTACCAAGGAAAAGCTCCTGGAATCAGCCGCCAAGTATGGCAAGTCGCCCTACGGGCAGCACCTGAGGAAAGTTGCAGAAGGAAAAATAAAATATTAGGTATGAGGCATGAGCTATGAGGTCGTGCTTCGCACTCTGAGTAAAAGTTTGGCGCCTACGGCGCGATGGTAAGGAACTTTCATATGAAGAATATCGTAATCACCGGCGGCGCAGGCTTTATCGGAAGCCACGTGGTTCGCCTCTTTGTGAATAAGTATCCTGAATACAAGATTATCAACCTCGACAAGCTGACTTATGCGGGCAACCTTGCAAACCTCAAGGATATCGAAGACAAGCCGAACTACAAGTTCGTGAAGATGGATATTTGCGACTTTGACGCTTTCTACAAGCTCATGCAAGATGAACAGGTTGACGGCATTATTCACCTGGCGGCAGAAAGCCATGTGGATCGCTCCATCAAGGACCCGTTCACTTTCGCCAAGACGAATGTGATGGGTACTCTCGCCCTGCTCCAGGCCGCAAAGCTCTACTGGGAAAGCCTCCCCGAAAAGTACGAAGGCAAGCGTTTCTATCATATTTCTACCGACGAAGTTTATGGCGCCCTCAAGATGAATCACCCGGAAGGCATTACGCCTCCGTTCACCACGACGGCTTCCAGCTCCGAACACCACTTGGCTTACGGCGACGACTTCTTCTACGAGACCACCAAGTACACACCGCACAGCCCGTATTCTGCATCCAAGGCTGGCTCCGACCACTTTGTGCGCGCCTTCCATGACACCTACGGCATGCCGACGATTGTCACGAACTGCAGTAACAACTACGGACCGTACCAGTTCCCCGAAAAGTTGATTCCGCTGTTCATCAACAACATCCGCCACAAGAAGCCGCTGCCGGTTTACGGCAAGGGCGAAAACGTTCGCGACTGGCTCTTCGTGGAAGACCACGCCCGCGCCATCGATGTAATTTTCCACAACGGCAAAATTGCCGAGACGTACAACATCGGCGGCTTCAACGAATGGAAGAACATCGACATCATCAAGGTCGTCATCAAGACTGTCGATAAGCTGCTCGGCCGCACCGAAGGCGAGGACATGAACCTCATCACCTACGTCACCGACCGCCTGGGCCACGACGCCCGCTATGCGATTGATTCCACCAAGCTCCAGAAGGAACTCGGCTGGGAGCCGTCCCTGCAGTTCGAGGAAGGCATCGAGAAGACAGTGCGCTGGTACCTCGACAACCAGGAATGGCTGGACAACATCACCAGTGGCGACTACGAAAAGTATTACGAAACGATGTATAAGGATAGGTAGTAGGTGATAGGTTGTAGGTGAAGTCTCACACACTTCGTGCGTCTGTAATAGAACGGCGAAGCCGTGATTATAATCCTAACACCTACAACCTAATACCTAAGACCTGAAAAATCGGAGATTTTTTATGTCCAAATTCAATTTCATCAAAACCTCTATTGAAGGCGTTACTATCATCGAGCCGACGGTCTTTGGCGACCAGCGCGGCTACTTTATGGAGACCTACAACAAGGGCGAGTTCGACGCCGCAGGCCTCAACATGGTCTTTGTGCAGGACAATGAATCCCGCAGCAAGAAGGGCGTGCTCCGCGGGCTCCACTTCCAGAAGAAGAACCCGCAAGGCAAGCTCGTCCGCGTGATTGAAGGCGAAGTCTTTGACGTGGCGGTGGATTTGCGCAAGGGTAGCCCCACCTTCGGCAAGTGGGAAGGCGTTACCCTTTCTGCCGAGAACAAGAAGCAGTTCTACATACCCGAAGGCTTTGCGCACGGTTTCGTGGTGCTCAGCGAAACAGCGACCTTCGTCTATAAGTGCACCCGTCTCTACGACCCGAAGGACGAAGGCGGCCTCATGTGGAATGACCCTGAAATCGGCATCAAGTGGCCGGTGGGCAACGGCTTCGAACCGCTTTTGAGCGAAAAAGACACCAGGAACCCTTCTCTGAAGGACCTCGACTTCGCTTTTGATCTATAAAAAAGGTAGTAGGTTATAGGTTGTAGGTGTTAGGATCAAGGAACTCAAGATGTATGGAGCCCGTCAAGGCTGCGTCTCTCTAGGACGGCCCTCGAACCCAGCGCCTCGAACCTCGTGCCTCGTATCCCACACCCCAACGCGAAACGCCCCTAACCCTTAAAACCTAACCCCTAGATCCTAACCCCTAGATCCTAGCCTTCAGTTTTTTTTCTATCATTGTAGGCGATGAAAAATATTCTAGTC
>CACXMH010000086.1:0-944 GCA_902768715.1 Fibrobacter succinogenes
CCGTAAGTATTTCGACGAACATCCGGAACACTTCGACCCGCGCCAGTACCTCAAGCCGGCTCGCGAAAACATGCAGAAGATGTACGAACACAAGATCGTCGACGTTCTTGGTTCTAACAACAAGCTGTAATGTTTGATTTGTCATCCTGGAGGTCGCGCAGCGACCGATAGGATCCAAAGCAAAAGCTTAGGACACCTCGGAACTATCCGGGGTGTTTTTTTAGAATTATATTTAGAGCAAAAAGATCCTTCGGCTCGTTACACTCGCTCAGGATGACACATCACCACAAATTCATTACACACTCCACATTACACATCTCACACCCCATACCCCAAAGGGCCGCAGGCCCGACCTCAAACCTCATGCCTCTCTGCCCCCACTGCCATTCCGAACTCAAAGACAACGCAACCTTCTGCCCCCATTGCGGGAGCGATGCCGACACCGGCTGGAAGGATGGCGCGGAATTTACCGACCTGGAAACGCCGGACTATGATGAAATTGTCGAAAATGAATTCGGGACGGACGAATACGGCAACAAGAAGAAAAAGGCGAACCCGCTCGCCATTGCAGCTGCGGTGATTGTAGCCCTCGCCTTTATTGCGGCATTCGTCTTGCACTAGGCAAGGGTCTTTTCCAGCTCCTTGATGGTCTCCCCCGCTTCCGTGAAGTCGTAGTCTCCAATCTGGTCTTTCAACTTCTTGAGCAGAGCCTCTTGAGCGGGACTGAACGCAATATCCTTGATGGGTTCAATGTCCCGCTTGCACATGGTGGCAGAGCATGCATCTACGTGTAGCTTGAGATTTTCCAGGACTCTCTTCAGTTTCTCTGCGGCTTGCGGGTCTGCCTTCTTGGAACCTGTGTCTTCCTTTTCGGAATTCATATCGGCAAGAACCTTTGACAGGGCCTCTACCAAATTTTTGAGGGCATCTTCAAAGGCGATAAG
>CACXMH010000086.1:955-5595 GCA_902768715.1 Fibrobacter succinogenes
TTGACAAAGCCCTGTACAATCCTGAGATACAGAGTCCGGTTGTTGTTGGCGTGATAGAGGCCTGCAGAAATGTCAAAGTCCGGAATCTTCTGGAACCTGGCGGCAAAATCCTTGTCGTCAGAAGAAAGCTGTACAGAATCTGACGACACCACCGTGGTGGTCGTCTGGGTCTCGGCCGTTTCGGAAGCAATCGGCAGGAACTTCGCCATCTCTTCATAAAGAACGGTGGGGTCAATGGGCTTCACGATATGGGCGTTCATACCCGCTTCGAAACATTCTTCCTTGTCTTTTTGGAAGGCTCGGGCACTCATGGCAAGAATCGGGACTTTCTGGAAATACTCTTCTTTCTTTTCACGAATCAGCTTGGTGGCCGTCAAACCGTCCATAATGGGCATCTGGATATCCATCAGCACCAGGTCAAAGGAATTGGGCTTTAAAAGCTCAATCGCTTCTTTACCGTTGTTGGCAATCATGGCGGTAAGACCCACGCTGCTCAACAGAGAAACGGCCAGTTCCTGGTTCATCTTGTTGTCTTCGACAAGCAGCACCTTGGCATCTTTGAAGTAAATCTTGCGTTTTTCTTTCTTGACGGCCTTCTGGTAAACCGGTTTTTCTCCGACGGCCTCCTGCATTGCCGTGAGCAGCGAACTGATCTGGATGGGCTTGGCTAGGCAACTGTTGAATCCGATTTCCTCGGCATGGATACGGTTGTTTTCTTCGAAATGCAAGGGGTGCATCAAAATCTTGGGAATTGTCAGCATATTTGCTGGCAGTCCCTTCACAAAGTTGAAGCCATCCGAAATAGGCATCTGGTAATCCACGATGAAGATATCGTAGGGGGCCTCCCCTGCCGACTCATGCGCCTGAATCAGGTCGATAGCCTCGTCAACAGAACAGGCCTCTTCCACCACGCAGTGGAACTTTTCAAGGGTGTGACGCAACACGGAACGAAGGTTCGCGCAGTCATCCACAAGCAGAATGTTCTTGTTCTGGAAGGAGTGAACCGACTTCCACTTGGGAGCACCCACCTTGGGCGCAATGGGGAGCGTTATGGTAAAGTAGAATCGTGAGCCAACGCCGGAGGTGCTTTCCACCTTGAGCTGCCCGCCCATCAGTTCCACCAGGGACTTGGAAATCACAAGGCCAAGGCCTGTACCGCCGTACTTGCGCGTAGTAGAACCGTCAGCCTGGGTGAAGGCGTTGAACAGACGCTTCAGCTGTTCCGGAGTCATGCCGATACCTGTATCCTTGACGCTGAAAGCCAGCTGGACATGAGTATCCGTCATCTTTTCCATCTGCACTTGAAGAGTAATATCGCCTTTTTCCGTGAACTTCGTCGCGTTGTTCACCAGGTTGGTGAAAATCTGGGAAAGTCGAAGGGGGTCACCCATCAAGGTTTCAGGAATTTCAGGATCTACATCTACGATCAGCTCGATAGGACGCCCCGTAATACGGACCTCTGCCAGGGCCGCCACTTCGCTGATGGTATCTTGCAGCACGAACTGAATGACTTCCAGTTCCTGCTTCTTGGCCTCGATTTTCGAGAAATCCAGAATGTTGTTGATAATGCCCAGCAGGGATTTTGCGGCACTGCTGATACGGTCCACAAAACTGTGCTGTCGTTCGGAAAGTTCCGTTTCCGAAATCAGGTGTGCCATACCGATGATGGCATTCATGGGCGTTCGGATTTCGTGGCTCATGTTGGCCAAAAATTCGCTCTTGGCCTGAGTGGCCTGTTCTGCAATCTCGCGGGCCTCCACCACTTCGGAAATATCTACCATGGAAAGCATGTAGCCCACCACAGATTCCTGGACCTTCAAGGTCACCGCTTCTCCACGGAACCAGATTTCGCCCTTGCCGTCCTGTGAATTCAAGGAGAAGGAATCCTTCCAAATTTCTTGCTTGGAGAAAGACTTCCCTATAGACTTGACAATCTCTTCGGGCATGCCGCAAGAACTCAGGTCGTCCAGCGAAAGCCCTATCAAATGACGCCATTCCTGGTCAAAGACATCGGCCAGCTGCTTGGACATGTACTTGATATGGCGAGTCCTGTCAAAGATAATCAGCAAGGAACGGTCCGCCGACAGCATGATGGTATCCAGAATGGTATCTTTCTGGATGCCGCTGGTTTCATCGGTTATCATGAACAGGTAGCGGATGCTTCCGTCGTCTTCTACCAGCAACTGGAAGAATATGTTCCACCAGGATTCGTCCCCGTTGGGGCTTGTGACCTTCACAATCGTCTTGCGTTCGCTAGGATGGAGTTCTCCACCCATGGCCACCTTGCGGGCAAACTTTTCAAAATCATCGGGGAAAAAATCCCACAGGATTTCGCCCTTGATGTCTTCCCCATTGTTCAAGAAATCTACAATGTTGGCACTGGCGTGGAGAATGTCAAAGGTGTCGTTGGTCAGAATCAAACTGAAATTGGGCGTTGCAAGCAAAGTGTCGAACAAGGTACTGGAACTGACGCTCTCGTTTAGGTCCTTTTCGATAAGCCACTTGAAAAGAAGATGCCCAGCAACGGCGGCAATAATCATCATGAAAAGAACCGCCAATGTCACAAGGAGCATGATGGCATTCAAATCTTCACGTAGCTTGGACACCACCTTGTTTTGCTGTATGACATGGATGGCATACATGGGAGCCTTGTTCATGGGAGTCACCATGAACACGTAGTTCTGGTGGCGGGAATTGGCCCGTTCAAAACGGAAAACTTTTCCATATGTCAACGAATCGTTGCTAAAACCTTCTAGGGCAAGGTCACGAAGTTCCTGAATCGTATCCAGTTCGATCTTTTTGACATTGGTCTCGTAGGGGAAATAGGTATATACAGTTTCATTATCATTTCCCATCAAGATGGTAACGCCGCCCTCTTCCCTTGCAATGCTGGAAATCAGGGAACGAATCTTTTGCAGGTCTATATCTTCGGCAACCACACCGCGAATCTGCTTGTCCTTGTCCCAAAGCGGGGCGGAAATGGACAAAACGTTTTTCTTGAGGGCGGGCTTAATATACGGGCCCGTCAAGGCAATGCCCTTGTTTCGGGAAGCCTCTAGATACCAGGACTTTGTGCGGACTTCGGAAACGGTTTTTTCCAGTTTTTCACCAAGGGCGCTCATGTATTCGCCGTTGGAGAATCCGTAGAAGACATCGGAAATGTCTTCGTCGCCTTGCTGTTGCTTTGCCAAGACAGAACGCAGGGAGGCCTTTCCCGTCTGTTGAACTTTCTTTTGGAACTTGATGAAATCATCTTGTTTTTCTTGAAGGTAGAGTTCACACTGACGGATGTTTTTCTTGAAACTGCTTTCAGTACTGCTGTAGGCGGTAGAAATCAGGGTCGATTTGATATAGAAAAAGAATATGAGGATAAGGGCCACCGTGGCAATGAGCACGGGAACCATATAGACAAGTGAGATTCGCCAGTTCAGTTGGCGGCGTTTATCATTTAAAGAACTATCGCTCAAATTCCTTCATCCTTGAATTTCTGGTACAGTGCGGGAAGCGTGTCGGCAATTCCGGCAAAAGCTTCCACCACATCGGGGTCAAACTGTTTCCCCTTGCCCTTGAGAACTTCTGCAACCGCAACTTCGTGAGGCAGAGGTTCTTTGTAGGGGCGCTTGGAAACGAGGGCGTCATAGACGTCGGCTACGGCCATAATCCTTGCACAAAGGGGAATTTCGTCGCCCTTGAGCTTACGAGGGTAACCGTTGCCGTCGTAATATTCATGGTGACACCAGGCAATATCGGCAGCGATCAAAATCATGGTCTTGTCTTCGAGACCCTTGGCGGCATCCACCAACACGTTGTAACCCATCGCGGCGTGTTCCCGCATAATGGCACGCTCTTCTTCGTTGAGCTTGCCCGGCTTGCGGAGAATCTCGTCCTGAATGCCCACCTTGCCGATATCGTGCAGGGGGGCTGCCGTCGCAAAATAATCTACGTATTCGCTATTGGGAATGTCCTTTGCGAATTTCGGATTTTTCATCAGGATTTCGGCCAGTTTCTGCACTACGAACTGGGTCCTCTTGATGTGACCGCCGGTTTCCGGATCACGGTATTCGGCCAGAGCGCCGAGGCTGGTGAGCATGACCTTCAGGGTGTTTCTCAGGTCCTGGGTCTTTTCGATGACCAGCTCGTTGAGGTGGTCACGCTGGCGCTTGTATTCCAGCTGGTTCTTGATGCGGAGCAGCACCAGGTCCGGAGAGAATGGCTTGCCGATATAATCAACGGCTCCCAAATTCAGGCCTGTCTGTTCGCTTTTGGAATCGGACTTTGCCGTTAAAAAGATGACAGGCGTGCCGCCCAGGATATTCCTTGCCTTCATCTGACGGAGGGTTTCGTAACCATCCATCTCGGGCATCATTACATCCAAAAGAATCAGGTCGGGCTTGACCCTCTCGGTGAGCGTCAAGGCCTTGTGACCGTCAAGGGCTACAAAAACATCGTAATCGTTTGAAAGAATTCCTTCGAGAACTTCGATATTGGTCTTGGTGTCATCTACCACCAAAATTTTCGCGCGCGTTGCTTCCATATTCTAAATATATGTATTAAAAATTGAAACAACACAGATTGTCTTATTCCAAATTGGACTATGTTAACGCGTTGAAACGCAAAAACTTACAAAAAACTTTTATGGA
>CACXMH010000087.1 GCA_902768715.1 Fibrobacter succinogenes
TCCGGCGGGCAGCACGCATCCGCTTTACGACGTGCGCGAAGAGATTATCGACTTCTTCAGCCAGATGGGTTTCGAAGTGGACTTCGGTCGCGACATCGAAACGGACTGGTACAACTTCGAAGCCTTGAATACGCCTCCTGACCACCCGAGCCGCGACATGCAGGACACGTTCTATGTAGATGACAAGGTGATGCTGCGTACGCATACTTCCGGCACGCAGATCCACTACATGGAAACGCACAAGCCGCCGTTCCGCATGATTGCCCCGGGCCATGTGTTCCGCGTCGATAACGATGCGACCCACGCCCCGATGTTCCAGCAGTGCGAAGGCCTGGTGGTTGACGAGAACATCAGCTTTGCAGACCTCAAGGGTGTGCTGCAGGTGTTCATGAACAAGTTGTTCGGCGAAGGCGTCAAGACCCGTTTCCGCCCGAGCTTCTTCCCGTTCACGGAGCCCAGCGCCGAAATGGACGTGAGCTGCGTGTTCTGCGGTGGCAAGGGTTGCCGTCGCTGTAAGGGAACCGGTTGGATGGAAATCGGCGGTTGCGGTTCTGTGGACCCGAACGTGTTCAAGAACTGCGGCATCGATTCCGAGAAGTACACGGGCTTTGCGTTCGGCTTCGGTCTCGACCGTATCGCCATGCTGCGCCACGCGATTCCAGAAATCGGCCTCCTGACCAGCAACGACCAGAGATTCCTGAGCCAGTTCTAAGAAGGACTGGACCCTATCCCCTATCGTGCTACGCACTCCAGGGTCCAGGGTGACAATATGTATGAAAAAAACGGGCTTTGCGGCCCGTTTTTTTTAGAAGTAGACTGTTTTGGCTTATCTGTAATTGAACCAGTAGCCAATGCCAAGGCTAATGCGGGAATCGGTCATGTCAATGTCTTCGTACATATCGGTTAGGCCGTAGGTGTACCGGAACGAGAATTCCAGTCCGAAATTTAGGGTGAATCCGATTCCACCACCAACTTCAACGTTCAAAAGTTTTTGGTCATCTCTGTTGTCCCATTCATCGGTGTCACCTGTATAATAGACTTCGAAAAGGTTAAAGTCAAATGTGGCGCCGGCTTCAAGGAAAAGGGCGTTGGTTGCATAGAAACGTGCCATTGCAGGGATTGTAATGGCCATGCCGTAGGAGTCGTCATCTTTGGCGTCGGTAGAGGTATAATGGATTCCGGTGATGTCGCTGTCGACATCACCATTGACATAGGAACCGAAACTAATCAACAGACCTGCTCCTGTGTGGAGGCCGATGCGGTTGCCGAAACCGATAATGGCATTAAAGGAAATACTCGTATAGACGAGGCTATAGTCTGCGAAATCGGGTGCTGCATCACCCATGAGAATGACTGAGCCCTCGTCAAGACTGATGCCGAAAATGTTTGCTTTGTTGATGTCTGCGAATGCGCTTGAGGTGATCATCAGAAAAAATGCGATTGCGAGTATTTTTTTCATTTTTTCTCTCCAATTGTAGTGTTTAATTATTCGCAACGGTGGAAATCGTCTTCCACGCGGATAATGTCGTCTTCGCCAGTGTACTCGCCCACCTGGACTTCCACGATGACCAGCGGGAGCTTGCCTTCATTCTGCAGGCGGTGTACCGTTCCTGCCGGAATATAGGTGGATTCGTTAGGACGCACCAAGAACACCTTGTCGCCTACGGTGCAGGTGGCAGTTCCGCTCACCACAACCCAGTGTTCCGAACGGTGTAAATGTTTTTGCAAGCTGAGGCGTTTGCCGGGCTTTACCACAATACGCTTCATCTTGTAGCTTTCAGAAGATTCCAGCACGGAGTAGGTTCCCCAGGGGCGGTTTACCGTCTGGGGGACGCTTACCAAATCACTGCCTTTTTCTTTCAGCTTTTCTACAACCTGCTTTACCTTTTGGCTGCTAGCGCGAGGCGCCACCAGCAAGGCATCGGGAGTATCGACGATAAGCATGTCGTTCAGGTCGATGGTGGCGATGGTCCGCTGGCTTCCCATCACCAGGGAATCCTTTGTTCCTACGGCAATGTGACGGGGGTTCACGTTGTTGCCGTTCTCGTCGTGAGGATATTCGCCATAAAGGCTGTCGAAACTGCCCAAATCGCTCCAACCGATGTCGCTGGGAACCACCTTCACCTTGGAGGACTTTTCCATCACAGCGTAGTCGATGGAGTTGCTGGGAATGGCCTTCATGTCTTCCAACGCGATGCGGATAGGTTCGCCATCTTCTTTTTTGGCGCGGGTCAACGCAATCTTTGCCGCATTCAAAATGTCGGGAGAATACTTTTTCAATTCGTCCAGGAAAGTCTTGACCTTGAAGCAGAAGATGCCACTGTTCCAGTAAAAGTTCCCTGCCAGCAGGTACTTTTCAGCAGTAGCCAGGTCCGGTTTTTCCACAAAGCGCTTTACGTCTTCGCCGTCGGCTTCGATATAGCCGTAGCCGGTCTCAGGGCTAGTTGGCGTAATGCCGAAGGTCACCAGATTGCCAGCCTGGGCAAGTTCTTCGGCCCGGAGTAACACCTTCTTGTATTCATCTTTCTTACGAATGACATGATCCGACGGAGAAACCAGGACGATTTCATTGGCATCGAGGGTTAGACACGCTAGAGCAATAGCAGGTGCCGTGTTGCGGCCAACCGGTTCCAACAGGAACATGCAGCCCTTTTTGCCTTCGGCTTCCAGCTGATCCTTGGCTAAGAAGAACTGATCTGCATTGCTCACAATAAACTGAGAACTGCAGACGGCAGAGTTAGTCTTGACCGTCTTACGGAACAGGGATTGTCCATCAAAAAGCGGAGCAAACTGTTTGGGCATCAGCGAGCGGCTTACAGGCCAAAGCCTAGTTCCGCTTCCACCGCAAAGAATCAAGTTAATCATGACGCGTCCTTAATTATTTTCCATAGAATTGTTGATTAACTGGACATTACGCGCAGTCAACACACCATAATAGACGGTCTGGACCGATGGAAGAATCAAACTGATAAGACGATTCCAAGTGGCAAGACCAGAGGCATCCACATAGACGATGTCATGCGGATTTAAGTCAAAACGGCCGGCCATTGCAAGGGCCATGGCGTTTTTGGCGTTCAAGTGGAATACATCTATCCGTTTGTCCGAGGTGTTTCGGATCACATAGATGGCACGCGAAGAAGCAGTTATTGCCTGTAGGCCGCCCGCTACAGATAGGGCTTCTATAAGGCTTGCCTTACCGTCAACTAATGGCATCGGTCCGACTTTTTGGACTTCCCCCATTACGTAGGCCTCGTTCTCCCGTTGGGTTGATTTCACGGAGGGTATGAACAGTTGGTCGTTGGGCATCAACAAGATCTTGTCAATAGGTAGGTTTTTCTCAAAAGCTTCATTGAAATCTATTTTGTACAGCTTGCTTCCCCTGCGGAGCTGTATCTGGGTGGGGTCGGCATCCTTGTCGAATCCACCTTTCTGAGAAATGGCTACAGGAATGCTTAAGGGAGCTTCAGAAAAAGATACATATCCGGGGTTCTTTACTTCGCCAGCAACAAAGGCCCTTTGGCTATGGTATCCAGTCACGCGGACATCCACTTGGGGGTCGTTCAGGATTTTATCGGACAGGCGCTTGGTAATCTCTTGTCTGAGCTCCTGCGCAGTAAGCCCTGCTGCCTGGAGCTCTCCTGCGTAGGGGTAAAACAGCTTGCCGTCGGTAGTCACCTTCTGGCCTGCAGGCTGGTACTGACCCATAGGAGATGTTAGTTCTGGGTGTTCCCACACCACCACTTGGACCATGTCCAGAGGACCGATGCGGTATTCCAGTTTGGGAATAGAATCTACGACCAGCTCGGACAAATCGCTATAGGCTACTGTGGAATCTCCTGCGAGGTTCGCTTTGATGTCTGTACCGAAATCACCATCCTCGATAGAATGGAGGTACACCGAAATGCCATTGTATTCGGAGGAATCGCTAGGTTCGTACATTCTCATCTGCGGTGCAAAGAAGCAACCGTTTAGCATAAGTGCCGCAGATGCCAACAATAAGAATTTCATCTTTTTCATAATCATTTCAGGCCTAGGCCTGCCCTTCACTTTCCTTGATTTTTTTGACCCAATAGGGCGTCAATTTCGAAATAAAATTCCAAGCTAAAACAAAAGCACTTTCGGGCCTGCGGTAGGGGTCCGGGATGTCCACTTGTACGCTGTCTCCATAGCGGAACACCTTGCCCTCGGTCCAGGGGTACTTTCGGATAATTTCTTGTTTGTGGCCGTTTTCCATGACCAAAATAAGGTCCGCCCACTTGAGGATGTCCATGTTGATTTGCCTTGCGCGGTGAGCGCTCATGTCCACCCCGTGTTCCAGGGCAATTTTCTGACTGGTCTCGTGGGCCGGGTGGTCCACCAGGGCGCCAAGCCCGGCACTCATCACGTTAAAACCTTCGCCTAGCTCTTTTTTCAGGAGGTATTCCTTTTATTTGAGGTTCAAAAAATATTAAAGGATTTCTAAAACAATGTAAAATAAATAAATTATTTGTTTCTTTTAAATTTTCATCTAAACCTCCAAATATGTATATTCCTTCATATTTTATATCGAAAATATATTTCCCTTCTTTTTCGAAATCATAAGCATTTGAATCTTTATCATCAT
>CACXMH010000088.1 GCA_902768715.1 Fibrobacter succinogenes
AATGAAATCGCCGATGTCGCCATCGCCGCTCGCTTTACCGCAAGCATCCAGTAATCACACCTCCAAAAACCTGCCCCTGGCGTAACCCGCGCCGGGGGTGTTTTTTTTAATGAGAGGCTTCGCTTTCTACTTGCCAGGTGAAGCCTGCCGCCTCGATGGTGCGGAATGTTTCTTCGAGGCTCTGGCCGCCTTCGGTGAGGTAGCCTGACGCGAATATGGAATCGGCCACCTTGAAAAGCGTCTTCTCGTGCCCCTTGAAATACACCTCGCGGCCGGCAGCACAGCGGATATCCGATTTCGGGAGCATCAGGCGCGCCAGGCAAAGCACCTTGGTGCAGTATTCGGGGGTGAGTGCCGAAATGTCTCGCTCCGCAAGGCGTGTGCCTTCTACCGGAAGCAAGAAATTGATGGGCACCGAGTCGGGATTGATTTCCAGCAGTTCGAAAAGCATGTCCACCACGTCTTCGGGCATTTCGCCCATGCCGATGATGCCACCGGAACAAATTTCGAAACCGAGACTCTTCAGCATTTTCAGGTTGTCGATTCGCTCCTGATAGGTGTGCGTCGTGCAGATGCTCGGGTAAAAACGACGGCTGCTGTTCAGGTTGTGGTTGATACGGTTGAGGCCAGCTTCCTTAAGAATCAAAGCCTGCTTTTCGGTAAGGAATCCGATGGAACAACAGATTTGCGTGTCGTTCTTTTTCATCTTGCGGATGCGTTCGGCAAGTTTTTCGATGTCATCGTCCGCAAATCGGATGCCGCTGAGCCCGATACAGTGCCTCGCCAAATGCATTTCGTCGACGAGATCGTTATCGCCGTAAAGTTTCTTGTCTTCTACATAGCGGTACTTTTCAATCGGCGCTTCGGAATCACGCGACTGTGCACAATAGGCGCAGTTCTGCGTGCAATTTCCGCTGCGGACATTGGTAAGCAACTGGATGCTTACGCGATTTCCCTTGTACTTGGTGCGCAATTTATATGCATTTTCAACAAGCGCAGACAAGAGTTCTGTGTCGGTGGTCAGAATATTAAGAGCTTCTTCGCGGGTTAAAGACATTTTAAACCAAATAAAAAAGATGATGCCATAAAATACAAATTGCGGTTTCGTGGCTCAATATTTGGTGCTATACTATTTTCTTATACCTAATGATAGTGCGGGACTATTTGTGGTGCGATACTTATAAAAAAATCCGATATCACCGCATAAGAATTAAGTATTGGACAATGGCCAAAACGGGTTCTATATTTCGGCGCACAAAAAAACAACAAACAAAAAACAATAAACAAGCGAGGTATAAGAATGAATCAGAATTTTGTCAAGTCCGCCATTGCGGCAAGTCTCCTGATTGCGGGAACTATCGGTTTTAGCGCATGCTCATCTTCTGACGAGCAGAAGAGCGAAACTTCTGCCAAGAAGGTCGAAAAGCAGACGCTCACCAACGTGTCTTATGACCCGACCCGCGAACTCTACGCCAACTACAACGAAGTCTTCAAGAAGCACTGGAAAGAAAAGACCGGTGGCGAAGTGGAAATCACGCAGTCTCACGGCGGTTCCGGCAAGCAGGCCCTGGAAGTGGCCAACGGTCTCGAAGCCGACGTGGTGACGCTCGCCCTCGAATTCGACGTGAACGCCGTGCGCGACGCGGGCCTCATCGAAGACGGCTGGGTCAAGGAATTCCCGCTGAACAGCTCCCCGTACACATCCACCATCGTGTTCCTGGTCCGCAAGGGCAACCCGAAGAACCTGAAGGACTGGGGTGACCTCGTGAAGCCGGGCATTGGCATCATCACGCCGAACCCGAAAACTTCTGGTGGCGCACGCTGGAACTACCTCGCCGCCTGGGCTTGGGCCGAGAACCAGTACAATAACGACGAAGCCAAGGTCAAGGACTTCATCAAGAAACTGTTCCAGAACGTGCTCGTGCTCGCTTCCGGTGCACGCGGCTCTACCACGACCTTTATCGAAAACGGCCAGGGCGACGTGCTTCTCGCATGGGAAAACGAAGCCTTCCTCGCGCTCAAGGACTACCCGAACGACTATGAAATCGTAATCCCGAGTATCAGCATTCTGGCTGAACCTTCCGTTGCCATCGTGGACAAGGTGGTCGACAAGCGCGGCACCCGCGAACTCGCTACCGAATACCTGAACTACCTCTACAGCGACGAGGGTCAGCACATTGCCGCGAAGAACCATTACCGCCCCTCCAACAAGGCCATTCTCGACCAGTACAAGGAATTCGACCAGAACGTGAACTTGATTTCTATCGAGCACTTCGGCGGTTGGGACAAGGCTCAGGGAACGCACTTCTCCAACGGCGGCGTCTTCGACCAGATCTACGAAAAGAAGTAAGCCAGGTTGTCATTCTGGAGCCTCGAAGAGGCGATAGAATCTAGAACCAAATTGTCATAGCGAAAATCCTCGCTCTTCGGAGCGGGGATTTTTTAGCGGATTCTTTTGTTTTGCGTTTCTTTCAGCACCTCTTCCAAGGTGAAGTCCTCCTTGCTGCAAAAGAACGTTTTCTTCCCCAAGTCCTGATAGACAATGCCGTATCGCGACGCCTTGTTCTGTGAACGCGTAGGGATTTTTACGGCGCCCCCCGTTTTGCCCGGCAAAGAAGCTTGTTCCCCGTGAAGTCGCAATTTGCGACTTCACGGATTCAACTTCATCGGAATTCAACTGGAAACAGAATTTTTCGTGAAAACGTTCAATATTACGCTTTACCTGTTCGTTGATACGCTTGGTTTCAACCCCATAAAGAATCGTGAAATCGCTGTCCAACAGCACCTGCTTATCGCGAATAATCTTAATCATCTTTCCAACGCTCGACCTATCCAACGGATTCAAGGCGACATGCTCAATGTCTTTCATCATCAACTCCTTTGGCGTACAAGCAAAAAACACCAAAAAAAACTATACACTTGTGCACTAAATATGACTTCGGAAATCCCGGTTGTCAATAGGTCCGGGCGATTTTGTGGAAAAGTTGGAAGGAGTCCCCTTCCAAAGCAATACATTTTTGCCGAATGGCATGTTTTGACAGTTAAATAATATATATTCTACCCAATGGCAATTTTTGACAATCTGCCTTTTTTTGCGCTAAAAATGTCAAAAAAAGTGTTTCTGAACACTTTCCCATACCCCTGCCCAGCAAAAATCCAACGAAATACGGAAAATGTTTAAACTTTCCGTATTTCGTTAAAAGTTATCAAAAAAAATCACTTCTCTGCCGCATCAACATAGTGGGACAACTGCCTTTTGATAAATTCCCAGACTTCGTTGAATTCAAGGCTGTTCTTGGCACGGATTTTACCTAGAAAAGCTTTCCGCAGACGGTTCATTATTTCGCTGTTTCCAAAATCCGGGTCATAAAGAATGCTGTCGGAATTTACGAGAGTGCTCCTGTTCAGGAATGTCTTTTGAATTGCTTGGGCCAAGATGTCTTGGTCAAAAGTGTAATTCATCAGAATGTTGTAGACATCGAAAAAGTCTTTCATCCTTGAGTTCTGCCCAGCAAGTTCCACCATGCTTTGGAACTTTTCTGCGATAACGGTCTCTAGTGGGTATGTGAGGAGAGATGCCGTTGGGGTGTCCGCCAAAATATTTGGGAACGGTAGCTCCTGCGGAGCGGGGAAAATGGAATCGCCAAATCCAAAATCTATAGAAAGCTGTTGTCGGATGGAGTCCAGATACGCCTTAAAGTGTACACGAACACCATGATATTCTTTAAACTCCGTGATGTACTCTGCTGTAATGGAGGATTCATCAAAAATGACTCCGCCTTCAGCGCTTTCAACTCGGCATATTTCCATAACGGCGTTGCGAATATCTTGCATATCATTGGAGATTCTGTTTGCGCTAAAGTCCATATCCAAGGTTGGCCTTGCCAGGATTTTCTCGTAGGCGAACAATAGGGTGCCGCCCTTTAGGCAAAAAGTTGCCTTTATAGGAGCTTTGCGCTAGCCTGTATAAAAATCTCTCATGAAAATAACGCGTGAGAATTACTTGGTAATCTACACCCAGTCTCTTTGATGTGCTGAGCAGTCTCTCGCGAACGGAGTGTGCGATATTTTTTACCATTCTACACCCCCATTGCTAGGTACATTTCGAGCGTTTTTGCGACTCGCAGAACTTTCGCGTATTTCATGAGCTTTGCGATGTCTCTGTCACGGCGTTTGAGGTAGTTTTTGACTATTTCTGTGCAGACGTCAATGCCAATTTTATTGCGGAATTTAACGGCATCGCAGACGCATTTTTCAATGTCGAAAATTTTGACCTTGTAGCCTGAAATATTTGCCGTGGTAACGCCAAGGTTGAGCGCGTTGTCGGACAGATTATGAAGTTTTCCACTATCAGGATCCGAAAATGCAGGAGGTTCCCCTGCATCACCACGACTTCTATGAGATCTATTATTTCCTGAGCGGAAATGTCGAATATCTGGTTGAGGGGCGCAATTATACGCTTCAGCCGAACGACATCCTGCTGATCAGCCCGAT
>CACXMH010000089.1 GCA_902768715.1 Fibrobacter succinogenes
AACGACATCGAAAAGATTTTGATGATGGGCAACACCACTTCTTCACTCGACGCCCCTGTCAACGAAGATGGCGATGCAACACTTGGCGATACCATTTCCGATTCTCAGAGCCGTACCGATGAACTCGCCGATAGCAACAACCGCACCGAAGTTTTCGACAAGGTCATGGACAAGAATCTCTCCAGTCAGGAAAAGGAAATCATCAAGCTCTATTACGGTTTCAAGATGGATTCCGACTTGAACTTGAAGGAAATCGCTCCGATGGTGGGGCTCTCCAAGGAACGCGTCCGCCAGCTCAAGGAAAGCGCCCTTGCAAAGCTCCGGAACGACCGCATCCAGAAAATCCTGGACGAAGCGGCATAAAAGTTTTTCTCCTCTCTCTCCTATTATCAAAAACCGGCCTTTATGGCCGGTTTTTTCCGTTTTTTCACCGTGTTTGTCACCGATAAATTGTATCTTTTGGGCATGACTATCACTAGCTCGATTTTGCGCAAAGCATTTGTCCTTACCTTGGCCACCCTGGGCCTTGCCTCGGCAGCCGAAAAAGCCACCCCGCCGGGAGACTTTTACGACGAGGTTTCTAGACTCAACAAGGTATTCTCGGAAGTGAACCGCAAGTACGTGGAAGATGTAAACCCCACGGAACTTACCGACGCGGCCCTAAACGGCATCCGCAATATTTTGGACCCCCACACGGCAGTGTTCACCCCCAAGGACTACGAGGGCTTGAAGGTTTCCATGGAAGGAAAGTTCGGCGGCGTGGGCATCACCATCAGCCTCCGTGACAATATCCTCACCGTGATTTCTCCCCTTTCAGGGACTCCCGCCTTTAGGCTAGGCATCCGGGCCGGCGACCGTATCCGTAAAATCGACGGCAAGGACACCAAGGGACTCTCCCTGGACGACGCCGTGAGCAAGCTCCGCGGAAAGATCGGCACGGATGTGACCGTTTCTATCGAGCGCGAGGGCGTACCCGAGCTGATGGACTTTACCATTACCCGTGCCGAAATCGTGGTTCATGCCGTGCCCTATTACGGGATGGTCACTAACGATATCGGCTATATCAAGCTTGCTACCTTTAGCGACAAGACCCTGAGCGACGTAGAAAACGCCCTGAAGAGCCTGCAGAAGCAGGGCATGAAAAAGTTGATTCTGGACATGCGCTACAATCCTGGAGGCCTCTTGAACCAGGCCATCGAGATTAGCGAACTGTTCCTGAAACGGGGCAACGTGATTGTGAGTACCAAGGGTCGCACCCAGAAGACCGAAAGCCATGCCCGCAAAGACGGAATCGTGAACCCCGACATGCCCATGGTGGTGCTTGTGAACCAGGGGTCTGCCAGTGCGGCTGAAATCGTGTCCGGAGCCCTCCAGGACTGGGACCGGGCCCTGATTATCGGAAAGACTTCTTTCGGCAAGGGCTCCGTGCAGACCATATTCCCGCTGGACAACCAGGGGAACGCCCTGAAGCTCACCACGGCCTTCTACTACCTGCCCTTCGGCCGCTGCATCAACAAGCCCGAGAACGGAATCAAGGGCCTGAAGATCATGGAAGAAGAATACGCCTCTGAAGATGGCGAAGGCGAAGCCAAGGCCGACACCGCGAAAAAGGACACCGCCAAGGTGGACACCTTCTACACCCACAACGGACGCATGATGTTCGGCGGTGGAGGTATCACTCCCGACGTAGATGTGGAACTTTCTCCCATGCCCTGGGTAGTGCAGGTCCAGGAACGGATGGCCATGTACTTCAAGTTTGCGGTAAAGGTCCGCCCGGGACTGGACAAGTCCGGAGTCAAGATGGACGCCTCTTGGGAAGTGCCCGATTCCCTGTATACCCAGTTCAAGGATTTCTGCCTCAAGGATACCAACTTCATGAAGGTGAAGAGCAATGCCCTGGTGGGCGTGGACCAGCTGGAAAAGAGCATTATCCAGGAACAGAACTACATGGGTGACAGTTCCAAGACCATTACGGATTCTACCCTGGCCGCCCGCCTTGCCGACATGAAGAACGCCCTGGAAGAACGCCGCAAGGCCCAGTTCGACGAGAACAAGGATTACATCAAGGATGGCATCAAGCGGGAACTCCTGACTGCCATGGTGAACGATTCCGTGAGTACGGCTTTCTCCCTGAAGCGGGACGAACAGCTGAAAGAAGCCATCAAGTACCTGAGCGACATGAAACTCTTTAAGCAGGCAATAAGCGCACCCACCAAGGGCCAGCCCGCCAAGGCTCCTGCCAAGAACGAAAAGCCTGCCGCCAAGGACAACAAGAAAAAGAAGTAGGGATTAATTGGTCGAAGTGTTGAACAATTCTGCGGAATCCTTGGGACGGTTCGTTCGAAGGTTTTTCCGTACGGTCATCAACTACATCAAGTTCGTGTGGGAATTGTTCAAGAACATTCCCGGCGCATTTTCCAATTTCCACACTACCGTCGAACAGATGCAGGTGGTGGGCATTACCAGTATCCCCGTGGTGTTCGCGGCGTCCATGGCCACGGGCGCCATCATGTCGTGGCAGCTGGCCTACCAGTTCGGCGACATGATTCCCATGATGTTCGTGGGCATGGCTGTCGGTAAGTCTGTGATGGTGGAGCTTTGCCCCATCCTCACCGCGATGGTCCTTGCGGGCCGTATTGGGGCTTCTATGTGTTCGGAGCTTGGGACCATGGCGGTGACCGAGCAGCTAGACGCCTACAAGGTGCTTGGGCTCAGCCCCTTCAAGTTCCTGCTGGCCCCCCGCCTTATCGCTACCGTCATCATGCTGCCGGTGCTGACCGTCATCAGTATCTTTATCGGTATTGTGGGCGGTTACGAAGTGGCCCACCTGTACAAGGAAGTCTCCTGGTCCGTGTTCTTCTACGGCGTGCGCATGTTCTACCACAACTGGGACTTGGTGGTGGGCCTTATCAAGGCCACCCTTTACGGGTTCTTCATTTCTAGCTACGCCTGTTTCTTTGGTTATTACACCCATAGCGGCGCCGAAGGCGTGGGCAAGAGCACCAAGGCCACCGTGGTGGCAGGCATGACCAGCATCCTGATTGGCGGATTCACCCTGTCGAAACTGCTGCTGGTGTAATCCATGCCTATCCAGAAACGCAAGCGTAAAGAATTTACGGGCCACAATTTGGTGGACGTAGAGCTCCTTGTGGGCCGCGTTCTGGACAAGTTCCACCTGGCCGACGAGATGCAGTTCCAGAGCCTTTCGGAGAAGTTCCGGGAGGTGGTCGGGGACCTGATTTTCCCCCACGTAAAACCCCTTGAAATCAAGAAGGGAATTCTCTCCCTGAAGGTGGACAATTCCGCCTGGAAAAGCGAACTGTTCCTACAAAAAAAAGCTATTATTGACAAGTGTAATTTGATGCTCGGAAGCCCTGTAATCCAGGGCATCCGCTTTGTCTAGTTTAGTAAAAGAGGCGGCATGCCTCAGAGGAAATATGGCAGAAGAATCTGAAGAAATGAAGAAGGCCGAAGAAGCCTACAGCGGTTCAAGCATTACCGTGCTAGAGGGCCTCGAAGCCGTGCGTGTGCGCCCCGCCATGTACATCGGCTCTACCGACATCCGCGGTCTCCACCACCTGGTATGGGAAGTGGTTGACAACTCCGTAGATGAAGCCCTGGCTGGATTCTGCAGCCACATTGAAATTTCCATTCTGCCCGGAAATGGCATCCGCGTTACCGACAACGGCCGCGGTATTCCTACCGATATTCACCCCAAGGAACACATCGGCACCATCGAAGTGGTGATGACCAAGCTCCACGCGGGCGGAAAGTTCGACAGCAATTCCTACAAGGTTTCTGCAGGCCTCCACGGTGTGGGCGTGAGCTGCGTGAACGCCCTTTCCAACAAGTTGATCGTGACGGTCCGCCGTGACGGCAAGGTGGTAAAGCAGGAATTCTCCAGGGGCATTCCCTGCGGCCCCCAGGTAGAAGTCGGTCCGTCGGACGGGACGACAGGCACCAGCGTGGAATTCTACCCGGACGATTCCATCTTTACTGAAACCGTTTATGTCTATGACACGCTGGCCACACGTTTCCGCGAGCTGGCGTTCCTCATGAGCGGGCTTCGCCTGACCCTTACCGACGAACGGGACCCGGAAAACATCCAGTCCGACACCTTCTGCTTCCCGGGAGGCGTTTCCGAATTCGTGCGTTACGTAGATGAACACCGCACGCCCCTTTTCCAGGAGCCCATCCACCTGGTGCTCCCCGACGGACAGTTCCCGCTGGAAGTGGCCATGTGGTATAACGACGGCTACCAGGAAAACTTCTTCAGCTTCGTAAACAACGTGAACACCTACGATGGCGGAACCCACGTGACGGGCTTCAAGACAGCCCTGACCCGCGTCATCAACAAGTTCGCCGCCGAAATGCCCAAGGGCAAAAAGGATATCCAGATTGCGGCAGACGATATTCGCGAAGGCCTTACCGCCGTTATCGCCATCAAGGTTTCCCAGCCCCAGTTCGAAGGCCAGACAAAACG
>CACXMH010000090.1 GCA_902768715.1 Fibrobacter succinogenes
AGATTCCTCCGCCAAACTGGACGATTCAACACTCTCTGAACTAGATGACTGTTCCGGCCCTGTCGAAGACGATTCATCTCCACAGGCCCAAAGCACTAGCGACAATGCAGCACTCATTACCAGTATCTTATTCATAATATCTCCTTATCTATTCCCAATATAAAAAAAGAAACCCCGCTTGCGCGAGGTCTCGAATCCGTTATAAAAGGGACTTTATTCGTCGTCGTAGGCAGAGCGTTTTTTCTTCTTCTTTTTCTTCTTGGGCATGGCGTCTTCGGCAACCTTGTCGCCCTGCTTCTTGTTCACCACCACTTCGGCAGCCTTCTCACCGGGCTTGGTGAAGCCGAACTGGCGCGGATCGAAACCGCTGGGGAACTTGGTCTTGTTGTCGTAGATGACACGCTTGGCCGTGAACTTTTCAATCTTCGCGTTGCTCAAGTCGGCACCGGAAAAATCCACGTCTTCCATCTTGGTATCGGCGTCAATCTTGATACCCTGGAGGTTCGCGTTCAAGAAACTCACCTTGATGAGCTTTGCACCGGCGAAGCTCGTACCGGACATCTGAGCCAGCTGGAAATCAGAGCGTTCGATGGTTGCGTTCGCGAAGTTACTCTTGGTCAGGTCGGCCTTGTCGAAGATGGTCTTGAAGATGTAAGCACCATCAAAAACGCTCTTCATGAGTTCGGCTTCCTTGAAGATATCCTTTTCCACAGAAGCATCATAGAAGGAGGCCTTGTCGAGCTTAGCCTTTTCGAAGTTGCTCTTGGACACGTTGCCCTTGTCGAACACCACGCCAGAAAGGTCCTGCTTGGCGAATTCCATGTTCTTTACCGTAGATTGGGCGAACTTGGCACGCTGGAGCTGGGTCTTGGACAGGTCCACGTCGTTGAAGGTGGTCAGAGAAAGGTCTGCATCCTGCAGGTTCACGTTCTTGAACTCGGCACCGCCGAATTCCGCCTGAGAAAGACCGGCCTTGGCAAAGTTCACATCCACCAGGTCCGTGCCCTTGAAGTTTGCGGCAATCAGGTTACAACCCGCAAAGTCCGTGTGGTTCAGGGTAGCCTTGCGGAAATCGCTGTTAGCCATCAAGGAACGGGCGAAGTTGGTGTTGGTGAGGTTCGCCTTGGAGAAATCGGCACGGGTAAGGTCCACTTCGTTGACGGACGCCATGGTCAGGTCCGACTTGCTGAAGTCCGTTTCTTCGGAAACCTTCATCATGTCCAGACGGGCATTCTTCAGGTTGGTCTGGGGGAACTGGCTGTCCAGGAGCGTTGCACGGTAGAGGTTGGCTTCTTCCATGTCGGCGCCCTTAAAATCGGAACCACGGATGTCGGCACCGCTAATGACCACGCCCTTGAGGACGGCATTGTTGAAATTCGCTTCGCTAATCACGGCGTTCTGGAAGGACACGCCAGAAAGGTTCGCGCCCTTGAAATTCGGCTTTTCGCCTGCAGCACGCTGGAAGTCCGTAATGTTCTTGACTGCCTTGGCATTGCTGAAGTTAAAGCCGTCGATACGCTTATCGCGGAAAGAAATGTTGAGGTCCTTGCCGGAATAGTCGCCCTGAGCAAAGCCGCTCATGGCAAGAGCGCCCACCAGGCAAAGGCCAAACTTCGAAATTTTCATCATATTCATATACACGTTCCCTTTATGGAAAATCCAAAATAACGGATACCCCTAAAATAAATAAAAAAATTCAGATAAAGGCAAGAAAAATGTAAAACAATGCTATTTTTTGCCTTGAAATGTCAAATTTCGCTCAAAAAGAGTATGATACCATAGTCTGCGGGGCCGGTCCCGCGGGACTGATGGCAGCCTGTACCCTAGGGTACTTGACCGGCACTGCCAGACGGGTTTTGCTTTTGGACAAGAAAGCCCCCTGGAAGGAGCCCATCTTTTGCGCCGAGGCTGTTTCTGCCGACAGGCTTGCGGCTCTCTGGCCTATAGATCCCACCTTTGTACGTGGAAAGCTCTCGGGAATCTACTTCACTTCGCCCAAGCGTTACCGCGCCGAGTTCTACAGCAAGGACTGCGGGCTGATTCTCAACAGGGCCCTGTTCCACAAGAGCATCGCCGACTCTGCAAAGAACCACGGGGTAGAATGCCACTTTGACGCCCTTATCCACAAGCTGGAACGCACCGAAACGGGTTGGAACGTAGAGGTTTCACAGGGTGACGAGATGGTCACCCTTGCGGCAAAGACCATTATCGACGCCTCTGGGCCGGGTTGCAGGCTCACCCGGAACATCCCCTGCCTCGAAGGAATCGAGTCCGGCGACACGGACCTGGAAACAGGTATTTTTGCCGTAGCAGACGGTATCAAACACAGTCCCGAACACATCGAGTTGTTCTTCGGTAGCGAATTCCAGGACGGCTACGGCTGGATTTTCCCCCGAGACGGCAAAGAAGTGAACATCGGTTTCGTGCTGGGCAAGACCGTAAAGAACGGAGAGCCCCTGCGCCAGAAACTCATGAATTTTATCGCAAAGAACTACCCGGAAGCGACAGTGAAGGCCGTCTATGGCGGCATGATCGCCTGCGGACAGTCCGACAAGCCTCTCGCCAAGTGCGGGCTTTTCAAGGCGGGCGATGCCGCCAGCTGCGTGAACCCCATCAGCAGGTCCGGCATCGTGGAATCCCTGATCAGCGGAAAGATTGCCGCCGAAGCGGTGGACCAGTGGCTCAAGGATAGCGGAGAAAACCGGGAAGCCATCGAGGCTTCTACCCTCACCCGCTGGATGGAAGCCCTGGGCAAGAGCCACAGGCAAATCGCCAATGCCAAGGCAGGGTTCAACAGCATTACCGATGACCAGCTGGACAAGGCCGCCAAGCGGCTCTCCAGACTGCCCCGAGAAAAACAGACCCTGGTCCGCATTTTCTGGAACGTGCTCTGGTCCTGCCCCTCTGTCATCTGGAAAATGCGCTCGTTCTTGCGTTAAGGTCGAACCATGCCAGAATCTATCCAGGAACGACAAGACGCACTCCGGGCGAAATTCGCAAGCTTTACAGACGCCGACGGCAAGTGGGAATACCTGCTGGGTCTCGCCCGCAACCACAAGGGGATGGATCCCGCCCTCAAGGCGGAAAAGTTTATCATCCAGGGCTGCGCCTCTACCATGTACTTGGTGCCGAACTTCAACGGCGAGGTCATCCATTTCGAAATGGACGTAGAAGGCGGTACCACGAACCCGCTGATTAGCCGGGGCCTTGGTGCGCTGGCGCTCCAGATTTACAACGACCAGACGCCGTCTGCTATTTTGTCCGTAAACCCGGAATTTTTCAGGGACATCGGCCTGAACGTAGGGCTCTCCCCCACCCGCAGCAACGGCTTTGCCAGTCTCGTAAAACAGATTTATTTATATGCCCGCGTCTTTGACGCACTATCCAAAAGGTAAGGTAGAATCATGTTCAGTTTTTTAAACGGAAAAAGCCCTTTTGACGAAGCAGAAGAAAAACTTGAAGCCGGCGAAACCGTCAACGGACGGCCCAAGATGCCAAGCGGCCCTATCATGGGCTGGCAGGACGGACTTTTCTTGCTGGTGGTTATCGGCCTGATCGTAGGCGGTTACCAGTATTACCAGCATTCCAAGACCGAAAGCGCCGAGACCTTCGCCCGCTGCAATGCCCTTTTTGACGAGGCGGCCACGAACCCCGAAAAGTACCTGGATGCAGAAGCCTGCTTCGACAGCACCTGGGACCTGGGATTCGTCAGCGACACCATGGAAGTGCTCCGCCAGAACCGCATGGGCGAAATCCTGGACAAGCGGAACGCCCAGAAGGATGTGTTGGAAGACGCCAAGGATGCCCTTAGCCAGAAGGATACCGCCAAGGCGGTGGAAATTGTCCGCGGTTACCAGGGGGCCATGTTCCTGAGGAACTACGACAAGGAAGACTGGGACAAGATTGCAAAGATCGAGGTTGCTGCTCCGGGCGATACCGCCGGAGCTGAAAAGGTCGCAGACAGCGCCGAAACCGCAGATAAATAATAAATAGGGAGGGACGCCCTCCCTAAGACCCTCCTGACACTCAATAATCCGCTTTTTGGATTATAAACCGCAAGCTTTGCGGATTATTTTCGTGGGCACCTTGCGGTGCCTTTTACACACAATGTAAAAAAATTGCATTTATTTGCATTTTTTTGATTTTTTTTTGAAAGAACCCCTTGCCGAGGTTAGCTTGTATTGATATCTTTGTGCCCATGATGAACTTTGTGACATGTGCAACTCTCAACCGTCGTTGGTGGCGCGGACTCTAACATAGAGCCCGGTATTTGTCGCAAATCACCCAAGATTTTAAGCAAAGGCTTCCGGACTCGCGGAGGCCTTTCTCTTTTTTTGCGAAACCCTAAACCAGGAACGCAAAAGAGTTTATAAACCAGAGGATCAAAATGACCAACAAGATCAAGCACATTACAGAACAACCGGGTTACGAGCCGCGTACCGACAGCATCTACGTGGCACTCCCGGGTGAACGTTACACCCCGTTTTCGCTGGGCAAGAAGCTCGGTGCGAAGGCGATTTTCGAGTCGGCGAGTTTCTCTCACGGCCGTAGCCGCTACTCGACCCTGATGGTGGACGAGGGCTTCCGTCTGCGCCAGAACGACAACGACGTGAGCATCGTCATCGACGGCAAGGAAAGCACCTTCCTCAAGGAAGGCGAAGGCGATATTCTCGATGCCCTCACGCTGATTTCTGCCGAAAACACGGTGCCGC
>CACXMH010000091.1 GCA_902768715.1 Fibrobacter succinogenes
TGCTCCGAGATGATAGACGTAGCTGAGTTTCGCCGACTGGGCGGTTATAATGAATCTTGCTTTCAGGAAGATTTTCCCATGATTCTCAAGCTACTGTACGAATATGGGAAAATCCCTGTCATCAGCTGCAATTGCTGCCATTACCGTATTCATGGGAACAATTTGTCGTCGTTGAAGAATAAAGAGTCGATAAACAAGATCTACGAGGGAATGCTCAGGGCAATTGATTGCTACAAAGACCATGTTTTGTATTCAAAGGCCCGCCAGGCGTTTAAGACGGCGTGGTTTTCTGCTTTGGCGTACAGCAATAAGGGGGAGGCTTTAAAGCGCTTGCCGCAGTTGGCTTCGCTTTCAAAGGGCTTTGTTAAACGGTTGCCTAAGTTGTTTATTCCTAATGTGCTTTTAAAGCATTAAGGATTGTGCGTGGATATGATTTCAGTTTGCATGGCGACATATAATGGCGGTAAATTCATCCGCGAACAGCTGGAAAGTATTCTTTCGCAGTTGCCCACTGATGCCGAAGTTATTGTTGCTGACGACGGATCTACCGACGATACCCTCGCTATTGTGAAATCCTTCGGTGACGCTCGCATTCGTGTGCTGCCTGTCGAAAAACACCTAGGCGTGATATACAATTATGAACGTGCCCTGCAGGCATCCAAGGGAAATTTCATTTTCCTCGCCGATCAAGATGATATCTGGCTTCCTGGAAAAGTGGAAACTGTTCTTGCGGCATTGAAAGACGCTGACCTGGTGATCCATGATGCGTGGATGCTTCGACCTTCCAAATCGTCCGAGTCCCCATGGGTTCGCGCTGGCAGGTTGAGCGAAATTCGCCCCTACAGGAGCGGGGTGGTTGCCAATTGGTGGAAAAACCGTCATACCGGAAATTGTATGGCGTTCCGTCGGCTTGTCTTGGATAGGGCTCTTCCGTTCCCCAGAAATCTTCCCATGCACGATCAATGGTTAGGGCTTGTTGCTGAGAAATTTTTCAGGGTGTCGTATGTTACGGAGCCTCTTATTGAATACCGCCAACACACTGGCAATGCAACGCACATCGGAAGATCACCTGCAGGTGTTTTCCAAAAAATCAAATGGCGGCTGAATTTAGCAAGAGCAGTTTTTTCAAATGTGTAATGTGAAATTCCTCTTTACACACTTCACATTACACATTCGAAATTGCCTGAACCACTTTTCCCCAGCCGACCTGCACAAAGGCTCCAGCCCGTACCAGGTTGCCCTGAGCTTCTTCGTATTCTTTAAGAATGCGGTTGTATTCTGAGACATCCCGGCGGAACTTCACGTCTTTGTGGATGCGTTTTAGGAGCATGTCCTGCTTCCACTGGGCGGCAGCGGAGAGTTTTTGGCAAGAAATATCCAGGGCGTCCAGGTAGGCGGGGAGTGCGTCCAGGAATTCTTTTTCGAACTCCTTGGCGACATTTTTGGCCTGCAAAACCAGGTTTTTCTGGATGATGGCGTTTTTGCGGATTTCGCTCATGAGCCGCACGATGCGCTCGTAGTCCACCTGGGGCCAGATGAGGCTGAAGGGCCACATCTTTTTCCAGTGGAACTTGAACATGGACTCGTGGGCGGTGTTCTTTGCCCGCAGGAGTTCCTTCAGGTTCTCGAAGATGATCTGGGAGGGAATTTTTGTCTTTTCGGATTCGTTTGCCATCGCCCCCAATATAAAAAGGTTCTCCATGCAAAATTGCTCGTTTTGGGGGAGATTTCCATTTTTTTACGGTAAATAGTCCGATTTTTGGCTTTTTTTTCAAAAAAAATCTTCTTTTTTGCAAATTAAGAATTAAATTCTAATAAAACCGTTCTATCAAGAAGGATTTTATATGAACAATCAAAAATTCAAGATTTTGGCCATTGTGGATGCGGTCCTTATTGTGGTCCTCATTGTGGTCATGATGATTCTCAAGGGTAATTACAACGACCAGGCCCAGGCTTCCGTCAAGGAGCAGGTGGGGGCTTACCAGGAAAAGGCCAACGGAATGCTTCAGGAACAGTGGAAATCCATGGACCAGTACGGCATGGCCTGGAAGCTGGTGTATGCGACCCTTACCGGCGACAAGTCCGAGGCTAGTTTCGATGCCGCCGTCAAGGCCATCGAGGGCGACAAGGATGCCCGCCTGAAACAGCTTTCTTACATGTACACTGCTGCAGGTATCCCGGACAAGGTTCAGAACGATATCAACGAAAAGGGCGGCCTTGCCGACAAGTTCCTGCTGAAGGACGAAGGCGGCGTGAAGGAAGTGGCCTGCGGCAAGAATTGCACCCTCAGCTTCACCTTTGTAAAGGGCAAGCTCAAGGACAGCGATTACAAGGCCCTGGTGGAATACAACATGGACGAAGCCTTTAAACTGGAAGCTCCTGCGGCGTTCCACTTTGAATAAGGAGATTTAGGATGAATATCAAGAACATTGCAATCGTTTTGACCGTCCTGGTGGTGGCCATTGCCGCCATGCTCTTTATGCAGAAGGGGAACTATGTGACCCAGGCGACGGAGCATTACAACAAGACCACGGGCAACAGCTTCAAGGGTTCCAGCAAGATTATCGAGTACGTGAATTCTACCGCTGGCACCACCAAGATGCTGTGGGCGCTGACCTGTGATGCCGTGCAGGGGGCAAAGACTTCCCAGGACATGGCTAAGCTGGAAGGCAAGTATTTCCCGGCTACCAAGGGCTCCAACAGCATTTCCCAGAAGACCCGTCGCTTTGAACCGACTGCGGCCTACTACATCGTTACGACCTTTGACAAGGTGGATGTGGACAAGAAGACCGACCTGAAGACCCTTGCTGGTCTCAAGTCTATTGATGTCGGTGCTTTGCTTGGCAATGCTACCATCGCTGCCGCTGCGGTGGAAGAGGAAGAAGAGGAAGGCGAGGAAGAAGGGGAGGAATAACCAGCCTTTCTTTAATCTCTTGACTATCAACGAGTTACAAAATAACACAAAACGACCCGCCTCGCGGGCCGTTTTTGTGTTATGAGCGCGCCTTGCCAAGGCAAGGCTTTGAGGTCTGAGCATTGAGTTAAAAAATGGCGCCGAAGGCGCGATTATAAAAGCTCATAACTCAAAGCGAGTGAAACGAGCGACCTCATACCTCATACCTATTTTCTATCTTTCCCCCCGTAAAAATCAAACCGAGGTCTATAATGTTCATTCTTCGTGGTACGCCGGCTCTGTCGGATTTCCGTCTCCAGAAACTTTCTTCCGATTTCAATGCTGCGGGGCTCGCTGTCGCTTCCGTCTATGCCGAATTCCTGCACGTGGTGGACCTGTCTGCCGAACTTTCCGATGCGGAAACTGAAACCCTGAAGAAAGTGCTGCACTACGGCCCGGCTCGCGAACCCAAGGCTCACGAAGGCGAACTCTTTGTAGTGTGCCCCCGGCCGGGTACCATTAGCCCGTGGAGCTCCAAGGCGACCGATATCGCTCACATTTGCGGCCTCCCGGCTATCAAGCGCATTGAACGTGCCATCGCTTACTACGTGAAGTTTGAAGGCTCGGTTCCGGCCGATGCCCGCACCCAGATTTCGACAAAGATTCACGACCGCATGACCCAGGCCGTTTTCGCCGACACCGCCTCCTTGGAAGTCCTCTTCAGCAAGGAAGAACCGCGTCCGCTGAACGTGATTCCTGTGCTTACCGAAGGTCGCGACGCCCTCGTAAAAGCAGATAAAGAAATGGGCCTCGCTCTTTCCCCGGATGAAATCGATTACTTGGTCAAGAACTTCACCGAGCTCAAGCGCAACCCGACCGACGTGGAACTCTATATGTTCGCACAGGCCAACTCGGAACACTGCCGCCACAAGGTGTTTGGTGCCGAATGGACCATCGACGGCGTGAAGCAGGACAAGTCCCTGTTCCAGATGATCAAGAACACCTACCAGCTCCACAACTCCAACATCTTTAGCGCCTACAAGGACAACGCCGCCGTGATGAAGGGTGCTGTCGCTGGCCGCTACTATGCCGACCCGCGCAACAACAAGTACGACTTCCACAACGAAGAGGTCGACATCCTCATGAAGGTCGAGACCCACAACCACCCGACGGCCATTTCTCCGTTCCCGGGTGCCGCTACTGGTAGTGGTGGCGAAATCCGTGACGAAGGTGCCACGGGTAAGGGTTCCAAGCCGAAGGCCGGCCTCACGGGCTTCAGCGTCTCGAACCTCAAGCTTCCGGGTGCAGTCCAGCCGTGGGAAAAGGACTTTGGTAGCCCGTCCCGCAT
>CACXMH010000092.1 GCA_902768715.1 Fibrobacter succinogenes
TGTACTCCTAAATTCCTGTGCACTACTCTCCGCGCAGGGACCCCTCGGCAGCATTAGTTGCCGAGGGTGTTTTTTGTATACAAAAAAAGGCTCGTCGTTTGACGAGCCTTAATCTTTTTGCTAGAGAGAATTCGCTTATGCTTTGGCGAGTTTCTTCAAAGTTGCAGCCTTGTCCGTCTTTTCCCAAGTGAAGCGGGCACCGGTGCGGCCGAAATGGCCGAGCGCGGCAGTTGCCTGGTAGCCGGGCTTCTTCAAGTCAAGCATCTTCACGATGCCTGCCGGAGAAAGGTCGAAGGTCTTCTTCACGATTTCTTCAATCTTGCGATCATCAATCTTGCCGGTCTTGAACGTATTCACCAGCACAGACACCGGCTTGGAATAACCGATGGCATAAGCGAGCTGCACTTCGCAACGGTCTGCAAGACCTGTTGCCACAATATTCTTTGCCACATAGCGAGCAGCGTAAGCAGCGCTGCGGTCGACCTTACTCGGGTCCTTGCCGCTGAAAGCGCCACCACCGTGACGGCCCATGCCGCCGTAGGTGTCCACGATAATCTTACGACCGGTCAGGCCGCAGTCACCGTGCGGGCCACCAATCACGAACTTGCCCGTCGGATTGATGAGGAAGCGAGTTTTCTTGTCCAAAAGCTTTGCCGGAATCACCTTCTTGATGAGCTTTTCGATGATTTCCTTTTCGATGGTAGAATGCTTGAGTTCCTTGCCGTTCACGAATTCGTCGTGCTGGGTGCTGACCACCACGGTATCGACGCGCACGGGCTTATCGTTTTCGTCATATTCGACAGTCACCTGAGATTTTGCATCGGGGCGGAGCCACTTGATTTTGCCGGATTCGCGGAGGTTCTGGATTTCTTCCATGAGCTTGTGGGCGAGGCTAATCGGAAGCGGCATCAATTCCTTGGTTTCGTTCACGGCGTAACCGAACATCATGCCCTGATCTCCTGCGCCCTGCTTGTCGTCTTCTTTGCCTTCGGCAGCCTTGGCGTCAACACCTTGGGCGATATCCGGGGACTGCTTGTCCATGGCGACGAGCACGGCACAACCCTTGTAGTCGAACTGCAAATCCGGGTTCACGTAACCGATATTCTTGATGGTATTGCGGGCGACTTCCTGGAAGTCGACAACGGCCTTGGTGGTGATTTCGCCGGAAATGACGACGAGACCGGTGTTGGCGAGCGTTTCGCAAGCCACGCGGCTGTTCGGGTCTTGGGCGAGGCAGGCGTCGAGAATTGCATCCGAGATCTGGTCGCAAACTTTGTCGGGGTGTCCCTTGGACACGGATTCAGAAGTAAAGAGATAATGTGCCATTGTATAAGGCTCCTTTTGTTAACAGCACCGAAAAGAACGTCGCATTTTTGAGCATTCCCAAGCGCTGAAAAAACGTGGTTTGAATTTCTATGCATAAATCTACATAAATGCATAAATATTGTCAAGGAAAAACAGGCTTTTTACTTATACAAAAAATTGATAGCGAGCGCTAGAAATTTTGTATTGGACGCGGCTATAGTCCACATCTATATTTGCACTCAAAAAAAAGTGAGGCAACCTATAAATGAGTATTTTAGTTGATGTTAAAAAGTATCTGGCTTTAGAAGAAGCACCGAAACAGGTTCAAGATTACCTTTCCGTGGGTGTAACGGATCACGCCTATTTGCCAAAGACCGAAGATATTACTAGCGATTGGGTGGCCTACATCGCGGCACCTGCATTCAAGCTGATCCGCGAGAATCTGCGGCACGATGTGGAAGCGTTCGCTTCAATCGGAACGGGTTCCGGCATCGATGTCTTGACGGGCATTGAACTTTTGGGTGCCAAGCGCGTAGGTTTTACCGACTTGCTGGAAAGCGTGGTGGACGCCGCCGCCGAAAATATCAAGAAAAATTTGAAGAATGCAGATTCAATTGAATTGGAATTCGGTGCAGGCGACTTGTTACAGCCTCTTCAAAACGGCAAGCGCCGTTACGATGTGATTTACGAGAACCTGCCCAATGTTCCGCTAACAGATAACACCAAGATTGAAGACAAACGAAATAGCGGCCATTACCTGGAAAAGCGCGTCGAAGTGATTCCGGAATTCGTGCATGAACAGATGCTGGATTTGCATTATCTGGCGCTTAAGCAGGCTCGCGATTACTTGGCTGAGAAGGGTGCCGTCTATTCTACACTCGGTGGCCGCGTGCCGCTCAGTGCGTTTATCAAGCTCGGCGAATTGGCGGGCCTTTCTTCTGAAATCTTCACGTATTCCTGGAAGGTGCAGGCGGAACCCGAAGACGTGATTTCGGGTTATGCCGCACAAGAAAAGGCGGGGCTCGGGCCGTTCCGATTCTACCGCGCAAGCGACTTGCAAAAAGCATTCGCCGATATTTCGGTGAAGGAATCCGGCAAGAACGCTTTCGAAATCGAGAAGTCGCTGGAATCTTCGAAGCTTACTGCTAAAGAAGCTTACGAAGCATTCCTAAAGGGCGAAGTGATCGGCCATACGGTTGCCGTACTGAAATCAAGCTTGAAGTAAAACGAGTGTATTTTGATGCAAGATTTTATCGCCCGTTTAATTGAAGAATCGAAGCGATTTCTGAATGAACGCGCCCAAATTGACGATGATATCGGTCAAGAGGCAACCAAGTTTGTAGCGCGTGAAATCCCTGCCCCGAGTGGGACTTTCGAAAAAAGCGATTCTCCGTTGATTCGCTGGATTGAAGAGGCGATTCAATTTGGTAGCCCCGAAACGGAGCGAGTGCTGAATGCGTTAAAGCCTGCGCTCCCTTTTTTGCCGTGGAAATACAATTACGAACCTCGCGCCGATATGCCTGATTTGGGAAACCGTATGGGCTGGGGAGAAATCCTCGGGCCCGAAGCGCCGTATCACGACGAGCATTTTTGTTTCGGATTTACGCTTCTCGGAAAGAACACCTTGTACCCGGCGCATTACCACCCTGCCACGGAACTTTATGTGGTGCTTTCGGGCCTTGCCGTTTGGACTTTAGACGGCGTTTCAAAAGTTCGCGGTCCCGGAGAATTTATTCTGCACCCATCGAACCACGTCCATTCCATGCAAACAAAAGACGAGCCGTTGCTTGCGCTTTACACGTGGAGCGGCGAAGATGTCGTGACACTCTCGAAGTACGTGTGATTGAAATAAACGTTTTTAGTTGCACAGGCTCGCGAGTATCTGCACTGCTTTTTGCATGCTCGCTTTATCTACCGACGAGTAGTTCACGACAAACTTGTGCTGCGATGGCTTTGCCTCAAAATAATACTCCGAAAGGGCGCGGATGTTTACCCCACGGAATCGGGCGCGGTTGCAGAATTCAATATCGGAACATTTCGTGTTCACTTCCAAGATAAAGTGGAGTCCGGCATCTTCTTCGTAAATTCGGGCGACATTTGAAAGTTTGCTTTTGCGGATAGCCGACAGGAGCATATCGCGCTTGGCACGGTACAGGTTGCGCATGCGGTTGATGTGCGTCTCGTAGTAACCGAGATCAATGAACCTGGCCATTACATACTGATCAAGGTTCGAAACCGTACACGAATAGAACGAAAGTTTGTTATGGAATTTCTCGGCAAGATGTGGCGGGAGCACCATATAACTGAGGCGAATCGCAGAAGTCATCGTTTTGGAAAAGGTGTTCAGATAAATCACCTTCTCGGTAACATCAATGTTCTGTAATGCGGGGATGGGTTTTCCGGTCATGCGGAATTCGCTGTCATAGTCATCTTCGACGATGTAGCGATTGGGTGATTCGGCCGCCCAACTGAGCAGACGATAGCGTTCGCCGACAGGCATCACCATCCCGGTCGGGAAATGGTGCGCCGGCGAAATATGAACGACATCGACGTCAGATTTCTTGACGGAGTCTACGAAACTTTCTGCCGCAATGGGAATATGACACACCTTGACGCCGTATTGGCTGTACAGTTTTGATATTTTGCTCCATCCCGGGTCTTCTACGCCATAGCACTTGTCAAATCCGAGCAATTGTACTAGCAAGCCATAAAGGTAATCAGTTCCGGCTCCAATGACAATCTGTTCGGGCGATACCTGGATATTTCTGAATTCGCGGAGCATGCGGGCAATGGCTCGGCGAAGTTCTAGCGCGCCCATTCCCGGAGAAACTTGCAGCAAATCATTTTGCCTTTCGCAAAGGACCTCGCGAGTGATTTTTGCCCAAGTGGTAAAGGGGAACGCCTCGATATCGGAACCGTTACTTGCAAAGTCGGC
>CACXMH010000093.1 GCA_902768715.1 Fibrobacter succinogenes
GCGTTAAAATATAGCCCGACCCGGCCCTTCGGCAAGCTCAGGGACCTGGGCCGGGGAACGCCCTGTAAAATTTTCTTTCACCCCTAGCCAAGATTCTGAATATTAGGTACATTAACGCCCGACGTGTTTCTCCGTCTAATGGAGAAATGCGTCTTTTTTTATTCCGGGATTTCGGGGTAAAGGGGACGCCTCTAACATCAACCGTCCGCAATTTGCGGCAAATGGAGGCTATATGGCTAAAAAGAAAGAGATTGCCCCTGCAAAAGCGGTGGAATCGTTGTTCAACAAGGTCTCGAACTTGATTGAACAGGCCCGCGTGCGAGTGGCCACGGCAATGAATGTCGCCGAGGTTTACACGAAGTACCAGATTGGGCGATTAATCGTAGAAGATGAGCAAAAAGGTCAGTATCGAGCGGAATATGGCAAGCAGATTCTGCTGAATCTTTCTGAACGACTGATTTCGCGCTATGAAGGCGGCTGGACTGTTGATACGCTCAAGCGTTGCCGCTTCTTTTATCGTATTTATTGTCCCCAGCAAATTGGGGCAACAGTGTTGCCCCAATCTGAAGTTTTGCCCGATTTTACCCTTTCGTGGTCCCATTACCTGGTGCTCATGCGTATCAAGAATGCCGACGAACGCCGTTTTTACGAAATTGAGGCCTCTTCCGGGAACTGGTCTTTTCGCGAGTTGCAGCGGCAGTATGGTTCAAGCCTGTATGAGCGTCTTGCGCTGAGCCGGGACAAGGAGCAGGTCGCCCGCTTGTCGCGAGTTGGCAACGTGGTGGAAAAGCCGGAGGATATCATCAAGAATCCGGTGACGCTGGAATTTGTTGGCTTGAAGCCGGACGCTTCGTATTCGGAATCGAAACTGGAATCTGCTATCATCGGTAAATTGCAAGATTTCCTGCTTGAATTGGGGAAAGGATTCCTGTTCGAAGCGCGTCAGAAGCGTTTCTCCTTTGATGAGGACAACTACTATGTGGACTTGGTCTTGTACAATCGTCTGCTGCAGTGCTATGTACTCGTTGACTTGAAGGTCGATAAGTTGACGCACCAGGATCTCGGCCAGATGCAGATGTACGTAAACTATTACGACCGCTATGTAAAGCAGGATTTTGAAAAGCCGACTATCGGCATTCTGCTTTGCAAGGAGAAGAAGGATACCCTTGTGAAGCTGACTTTGCCCGAAGATGCGAATATCTACGCCTCCGCCTATGAGCTGTACCTGCCGGACAAGAAGCTATTGCAGGCGAAGGTCAAGGAGTGGGTAAATGAATTTGAAAATGCAAGATAAGAGTATTGTGAAGACGCACCCTTCAACCAATTAAAGGAGAAATACGATGAAGAAAAAATCAGAAGAAGAGAACAAGAAAGATAATACTGGATGGAATGCCTTCTTGGAATTGCGCAGGCAGGCCCAGCGCGGCCCTGCTGCAGGCATGACCCTCGACGAAATCAACGCCGAAATCGCCGCAGCCAGGAGCGGGAAGTAACGCGCGGGTGTTGACTTCCCGCTGGCCTGTTTGTATATTTATCCCTGTATTACGACAATCCCTGCGACAGTCGGCATAGGCCTTGCGGCCCGTACGTGCATCCGCGGTGGGGCTCATCAACCTTCTTGTTGATGTTGTTGGATAGCTGATAGGAACACGACCTATTCGAGTGTGTGGCGAAAGCCGCGCTAGGTAACGCCGAGGAAGACCCTCGCCAACAGCACCGCAAGAGCATCCCAAAACATAACAAACTCAAATTGCGTCCGCAGTGCAGACGCAATTAAAATCGTTTTTAATGTTCGCATATGCCGTGCGGGCTAGAGGATTATTATGGCAAGAAAAACTGGTAAATTGGCTGTCGCGGAGTTTCCGCTCATCGACGAAGCCCTGCTGAAATCGCGGATATATACCATCCGCGGGGTCAAGGTGATGCTCGATGCCGACCTGGCTGAGATTTATGGGTATACGACAAAGAGATTTAACGAACAGGTGAAAAATAATATCGAAAAATTTGATGAAGATTTTCGTTTCCAATTAACTTTAAAGGAGGCGGAAACATGTTCAAGGTCGAAAATTTCGTCCTTGAACAATAGTCGACGAGGGACTAACATAAAATATGCACCCTACGCATTCACCGAACAGGGTATCTACATGCTCATGACGGTGCTCAAGGGCGAACGGGCTACCGCCCAAAGCAAGGCTTTGATTCGCCTTTTCAAGCAGATGAAGGACTGCATTGTGGAGAACCAACAGTTGATTGGGGTTGATGAGTTGCCCAAAGAACTCTTAGAATCAATAGTTGGGCATATTGAATTTATGAGCCAACATCAAGATCAAGCAGCCGCTAATAGGGAGGCCACGTAATGAATCTTGCAAAATTTGAGAATGCCCTGAAGATTGGGGAAACTGCGGCCATAGAGTTCAAACGGGCTGGAGGCATCATTGAAATGGACACCTTTGAAACGGTCTGCTCATTTTCAAACCGATTCGGAGGAGATATTTACCTGGGGGTGCTTGACAATGGGACTGTTGTTGGCGTTCCTGAAAATGCAGCCCAACCGATGGTGAAAAACTTTATCAGTGCCATCGGTAATCCGGACCTGTTCAGCCCCACACTTTATCTTGAACCAGAAATTTTCAAGTACCGCAAGAAAACCTTGATTCATATCCATGTCCCTTCGAGCGGCGAGGTACATTCGTTCAAGAAACGGATTTATGACCGCGTAGACGAGGCGGATGTCAAGGTGACTGCGACAGCAAAAATTGCGCAGATGTATATCCGCAAGCAAGAAATCTACACAGAACGCAGGGTGTATCCGTATGTTAAGTTGAAAGACTTGCGCTGGGATTTACTGCCGATGGTACGGATTCTGGCCAAGAACAACGCTGGCGGTAACCACCTTTGGGAAAAACTTTCGAACAGGGATTTGTTGAAAAGTGCAGGGCTTTATGCCGAGGATCATGTTACCGGAAAAAATGGATTCAATCTTGCCGCGGTGATGCTTCTTGGTCGCGACGAGGTTATTCGCGATATTTGTCCTGCTTACCAGACGGATGCGCTTGTCCGCAAGGTGAATGTTGATCGTTATGACGACCGTTTGACGGTAGTTACGAACTTGGTCGAAAGTTTTGAACAGCTTTTTAAATTCGCGACGTTGCACCTGCCCGATAAATTCTATGTGGAAGGGGCCGAACGCAAATCTCTTCGGAATATTGTTGCTCGTGAAATGTTGGTAAACACACTGATGCATCGGGAGTATTCAAGTTCGTACCAGGCGAAGTTTGTGATAGAACAGGACAGGATGTATGTGGAAAATGCGAACAGGGCTCGGTTCAACGGTCCGATAACGCTGAGGAATCTTGAGCCGTTCCCGAAGAATCCGCTTATCGCAAGCTTTTTTCGCAATATCGGCTATTCGGAAAAGCTCGGTTCTGGTGCCCGGAAAATGTTCAAGTACGGGAAGCTTTATTCCGGTGTTGAACCTGAGTTTTTTGAAGATGATGTTTTCCGTATCATTCAACCGCTGAACGAAAATTATTCGTTTGATGCGGAAAATGAGGCTGGTGGTCAGAAAGGTGGTCAGAATGAAGACTCGAAAACTACCCAGAAAACTACCCAGAAAATACTTGATGCGATATCAAACAATCCTAATGTGACTAGGTTGGAGTTATCAGAAATTTGTGGAATAACTGCTGACGGCGTAAAATGGCAATTGAGAAATCTCACAAAGTCTGGGCGCATAGCTCGTATTGGCGGAGATCGCGGTGGCCACTGGGAGGTGCACGACGTGGAGCATCCCAAAACATAAACAAACCCAAATTGTGCCTTCAGAGTAGGCGCAATTAAAACCGTTTTTAACGTTCGCTCATGCCGAGCGGGCTAGAGGATTATTAAGGGAGACCTTCATGACCAAGGAAGAAATTTTAGCTGGCGAATCAGAGGTGCTTGAGTTCAAGAGAGA
>CACXMH010000094.1 GCA_902768715.1 Fibrobacter succinogenes
AACTTCTCCAAGCGCATTCACCTGCTTCGCACCCACGCCCTGCGCAAGCGTTCCCGTCGGGGCAATCGTGTCCTTGCAACGGAGCGCAATAAAACGCATCTCGAATGTGGTCATCTCGGCACCGTGACGGATTCCCATGGCGTAACCCGCGCCCGTATTGAACGGCGGGTACCACATCTTGTGGCGCGAAAATCCCGGATTGTTCGGGCGGTAAAGTCCGGCGGCACCGCCCGTCGCGATAATCACCGCACCCGCCTCGATGGCGTAAAAAGTATCGTTCTCGATTCCGAAACCGAACGCCCCGTCAATCCTGTTGTCGTGAACGGAAAAATCGAAAATGTTCACGTGGTTCAGCACGGTCGCATTGGGGAGCTTCTTGACGGCATCGGCCAAAATCGGCTTAATGTTTTCGCCGTTGATCTTGATGTTGCGATTTCCTCGCGTCACATATTTGCCATCTTTATCTTTCAAGATGACAAGCCCCAACTTTTCCAGATGCGCGGTGACTTCGTTGAACTTCTCGGAGATGGAATAGAGCAAATCCTCGCGGACGATTCCGTCGGCGTCCTTCTTGGCATATTCCACGTAGTCCCTGGGCGTGCGGCCTTCGGTAATGTAGGCGTTCAGGGCGTTTACGCCAGCGGCAAGACAACCGCTCCGCTTGATGTTCGCCTTTTCTACGACTAGAATTTTGAGGCAAGGGCTAGCGGCAGTAATAGCGGCATAACAGCCGGCCGTCCCGCCGCCTATAATCAGCAAATCCGTTTTAAGCCGTTCTATCTTCACAGCATCTCCGTACAACTTTTGGTGCTGCCAAATATAGAACGGGATTTTCACCCCGTCCAATACTATATTTTTATGGTGTTTTATAGAATTTTGCTATAACGCAAAAAGAAAAAAGGCGCTCCCGAAAAAGGACTTCGAATCTCCCGGGAGCGCCAGCTTGTACGGAGAGTACAAACTTATTTGATGTCTTTTCTCCAGGTGGCGGGCTTGAATTCGCCTACGATGGGGAGAAGACGCTGGTCCACGTCGATTTTCAGCACCGAGTTGAAGTTGTTGGTGGTAGAAACCGCGTGGGCGTAAACGGTGGCGGCGCGCTGCCCGATGATTTCTACGAGGCGAGCTTTTCGTAGGCTTCCTTTGCCTTGCCCTGGGCTTCGTCAACGGATTCAATAAATTTTACTCTTGCCATATTTTGCACTCTCCTTTGGTGCGTCTGCACCGATTTTTGTTGCGCAAAATATAGAAGCGGTTTTTTACGTTGTCCAATACTAAATTTTTATGCGGAGTTATCAGTTATTTTTATAAGGAAGGCTTTTTTGTTATGCAAAAAGAACCGCAGCGATTGCCGCGGTCCCTTGGTTTTTGGAAAAATCTGAGTTTGTGAACTAGAAGCTGAACACGGTTTCGACACCGAAGCGCAGCGCGTTGTCGTCTTCGTTGTCCTGGATGGGCATGTCCACCATACCGAAGGCGGTGATTTCCAGATTTTCCACCGGTGTGATATAGACGCGTCCGCCCACGTCGAAGGTAGCGGCGGTCTTGTCGTCGTCATCCAGCGTGTGGGTGTGGTATTCTACAGGGATGCCCAGCTTGATGAACTCGGCAAGCTTGAGAGCAGGCTCGCCATAGGCGAAGAAGTATTCGGGAATTTCGCCGTTGTCGAGATCGCTGGCGTCTTCGACGGCATCGCCTCTGTCGATGAGGGCGTAGAAGGCGGTGGTCTTGATTTCGAACATGCCCAATTCAAAGGAAGGTTCGGCCAGGAAGGTGTGGGCGGTAGAGGTCCAGTCCTGTCCCTTTGCCACGTCGCCGTCGTCCATCAGGTAGTCACCGTGGAATCCATAGACGGCGCGGAAGCCGAATCCGCCGAGGGAGAGGCCCGCTTCGACACCGGCGTGGAGTTCGTTGTGCTGAGTGGTCTGGAAGCTCTTGTAGTCCACATACGGACGCAGGTGCTGACCGGCGTAGTCGAATTCGTAGGCGGCGTGAACATTGTAAACCTTGGCGCCTTCGTTGTCGGCCCAGTCATTGTCACCGCGACCAAAGCCGAAGCCGAGCACAAATCCGGCCAGGTCGATTTCGAGACCGCGGATGTCGTGCTCTTTCATGCCGGCAGCATTGTCGGCAGGATCGTCGTAGTCGTAGTAGGCCACAAATGCGCCTTCGGAGTATGTCAGGTCACCGGCCTTGACGGCGAAGAATTCTGCGGGCTGGTACTGGATGTAGGCTCCATTGTACACGGCAGGAGGATCCGTGGTTTCGTCGTCGGCCTCGAGGCCCACGAAGGCTGACCACTTTTCGTTGAACTGGATTTCAAAATTCAGGTCGAAGGTGGAGGCGTAGGAATGGTTCAGGTCGTCTTCTACCCAGACATTGCCCGTGTAGGCGTCGAATTCCACTTCGCCATTGTACTTGACTTGCATCTGGGCTTCGGAGGTACCTTCGTTCATGCTGGCCTTGAGCATGTCAAGGGCGTTACCAGCGGCATCGGCCACTTCGCCTGGGTTGGTGTTTTCGGCAGGAGCTGCGGCCTGTTCGGCAGGCTGCTCGGGCTTGGCTTCTTCTGCCTTGGGTTCTTCGGCGGGCTGTGCCGCTGCGGTCTGCTCAGCAGGCTTTTCTTCGGTGGCCTGTGCCTGTTCGGCAACCGGTGCTTCCGTCTGTTCGGCGGCGACGGTTTCTTCGGCCTTCGGCTGTTTAGCTGCAGGCTGAGCTTCTTCTACTGTGGGCTTCGCTTCTTCTGTAGCGGGCTGCTCGGCAGCAGCGTTAGCGGCTTCTGTTGTCGCGGGTGCTGCGTCCTGTGCAAGTGCCGGCATCGCAAAGAATGCTGCGGCAGCAAGGCCGGACAAGAGGTGGGACGTTAAACGGTTCTTCATTTTTCACTCCTTTGACGGATTTTTTGTCGTTTTTGTAACACTCCGTCCACTGTTTTACAGTTCATGTCACAAAAACGGTAGGCAGACGCTCTTTCGCGCACAGTAGAGCAAAATGCGTGCCAATTTTTTAGTTAAAGGTTGTTAGTTTAGTCTAACTTAAACTTTCTAATAAAGGGCTGGCAGGATTTGGGCCTACCAGCCCATTTCACTCATCGTCATCCCCGCGCAGGCGGGGATCCATTTAACTTAGTCTTCGAATCTCTTTTCCTTGTTTGCCTTCATGCCGAAGAGCTTGAGGAAAATTCCCGTGCCGATAAGTACCACGATAGCGGCGACAATCCATGATGTGTTTCCACCAACGGGCACCTGGTAAAGGAGTACCGCCACGGCCCAGGCGAGAAGCGTCTGCACCGTCGCCATGAGAATGGCAAGGCCGAGACCGATTTCGCGGGCGACCACGCCCATGGCAGCAAGGCAAGGCACGTAGAGCAAGATGAAGATGAGGAATGCGAACACCTGCCAGTTGAAACCGTCCACCGGGTTTCCGTTCTTGTCCGGGTTGTGGAAGTATGAGCGGAGGTTCGCGTAGATGTCGGCGGTTTCGGAAAGGTCGCCTTCTTCGAGAGCGCCCATTTCGTCTTCGGAGAGTTCGAGACCTGCGGCAGCGAGCTTTGCGAACACGGCCTCGCGGGTCTTTTCGTCCTCTTCTTCTTCGCCGAAGGTTTCGATGGCTGCATATTCTTCGCAGGTCAGCACCTTGGCGTCGGTAATCTTGTCCAGAGTTTCTTTCTTGAGTTCGGCGGCTTCCTGGCCTTCCAATTCTCCGGAGGTTCCCAGCGGATCTACGAGAGAGCCGAACACTTCGGCGAGGTTGGCGGGAATGGAACCGAGGGCCTCCAGCAGGGCGCCCTTCATGTCGGGAACGCCACCTTCTTCCTCTTCTTCGGCGGGGCATTCGTCTACACCGGCGATAAGGGGCTTTTCTTCTTCTGCTTTTTCTTCGGCAGCGGGTTCCGCGACTGCAGTTTCAGTCACTTCAGCAGGCTCAGTGATTCGGCGCTGTCGCTTCTCGCAATGACATTTTCAGATCCTTCACTTGCTTCGGGGCGTTGCGGGGTGTCCCCGCTAGAAAGGGTAGCGGATGCCGCGTCAGCGGCAGGAGCGAGGGGAAGGCCTTCCCCTTCCAACTTTGCGACCTTGCCATTTTCATTCGATTCCGAATTCTGAATTCCGGATTCCGAATTGTTCTCCCCGACCATGGAATACAGCGAGTTCATAGTACCGATAACGGCTTCCTTGGCCAACAGGCCCGTGAACAGCGACACGGATGCGGGCCAGTTTTCGCGCTCGACGCCGAAGGGTTCGAACACCGGCGTAATGGCCTTGCCGATGACAGAGAGCAGGCTGTTTTCGGAGTCGCCGTTACCGGCGGTAAATTCGTTGGACTTGACCACCTTGGATTCATCGACGACAAAGCCTTCGGGGAGTGCCACGTTTTCGGCCTCGCCTGCTTCGTTTTCTTGAACCATCTGGTAGCCTTCATCGGCCTGGACGATTTCAGTCGTCTTGCCGTCAACATCGACATACATCTTCTCCACAATGCCGAAGCTGTTCAGGAACCCGAGCACGGCAACGGCAATGGTAATCACCTTACCGGCGCGCCAGATGTAGTCGCGCAGGCGCTGCCAGCAGTGGATCATCAGGGACTTGAACTTGGGCATGTGATAGGGCGGAAGTTCCATCACAAAGTTGCTGGCCTGACCCTGGAAAAGGGATTTTTTCAGGAACAAACCGTAGGCGATGGCGAACAGCACACCGGCGAGGTAGAGCAGGAACACCACCGTGCCCGCCATCTTGCCGAAGAATGCCGCCGCAAACAGCGCATACACCGGGAGGCGTGCGCCGCAGCTCATAAACGGCACCAGGAAGATGGTGAGGAAACGTTCACGCTTGGATTCCAGCACGCGGGAACCCATAATGCCCGGCACGCCGCAACCGAAGCCCACCATCATGGGCACGAAGGCACGACCCGGGAGTCCGAGGAACCGCATGAAGCGGTCCGCAACAAAGGCCGCGCGGGCCATGTAACCCGAGTCTTCCAAGAACGAAAGGCACAGGAACATGAAGAAGATGACCGGGATGAAGGTGGAAACCGTCTGAATACCGGCACCGATACCGTCGGCGAGAATTGCCGTGACAAAGGAGGGGCAGCCCAGCACGTCGCCCAGCAGGTAGCCGAGGCCATCTACGAAAATTGCACCGAACAGCACGTCAAAGAAATCAATAAATGCAGAACCGATGGTGACCGCAATCCAGAACACCAGATACATGATGACCAGGAATATCGGGAGCGCCGCCCAGCGGTTCAAAAGCACGGCGTCAATCTTGTCGGAGAATGTCTTCTTGGTGCGGCTGGATTCGATAACGGCCTTGGCCACTTCGTGAGATTTGGAGTAACGGCTTTCGGCCATGGCAAATTCGGGTTCTTCGCCCAGGAGCCTTGTCACTTCGGCCTTGTCGATGGTAACGCCTGCTTCGGCGAACTTGTCGGCGTAGCTCTTTTCGTTGCCCAGGTACATCAGGGCGACCCAACGGTCATCGGCATTCAGGAGCTTTGCCACGGGAGCCACCTTCGGTTCCAACAGCTTTACGGCTTCTTCGACCTTGTCGGCATAGACCATGGGTTTCGGGAGAGGCATGGGGGCGGCAAGCACGTGTGCCATTTCGCCCACGAAATTCATGACGCTCTTGTCGCTTACGGCAGAAAGCGGGATGCAGGGAATCCCGTAGGTTTCGGAAAGTGCCTGCAGGTCCAGCACGATGCCGCGGTGTTCGGCGATGTCCATCATGTTCACCGCAATCACCATGGGCAGGTGCATGTCGGCAAGTTGGCTCGTGAGGAACAGGTTGCGTTCGATGTTGGTGGCATCGACAATATTGATAATCAGGTCGGCTTCGCGGCTGAGCAAGTAATCGACAGCGGCGCGTTCGTCTTCGGCGTTGGCGAAAATGGCGTAGGTACCCGGCAGGTCCACCACGCGGATGTGGCGTCCGCCCAGTTCAAAATAGCCTTCTTTCTTTTCGACAGTGACGCCGGGCCAGTTGCCCACGTGTTGGCGCGAGCCCGTGAGGGCGTTAAAGAGTGCGGTCTTACCGCAGTTCGGGTTACCCGCAATGGCAATCGTGAAATGCTTGGCAGTCATTATACCCTCCTCAGCTTGAGAACATTGGCTTCTTGCTTGCGGAGCGAGAGCCTGTAAGAAAGGACGCTCACTTCGATGGGGTCACCAAGAGGGGCCACCTGCAAAACCTCGAGGGTTACGCCGCGAACCAGTCCCATGGAGAGTAGTTTTGACTTGTAACGGGAATCGCCTTCGTT
>CACXMH010000095.1 GCA_902768715.1 Fibrobacter succinogenes
TGTGACCATCGAGCGTAACAAGATTGCGGATTTCGAAGTGGTGGCGACCCTCAAGAATGGCAAGAACTTTAGGGCTAAAAAGACTTACGAGGTCTACTGTATGGTGGCGAATCACCCAGGCGGAAAGGCTAGGAATTCCATTGTGCCGCCTGACCAGGAATACGAACGTCTAAAGCAGAGCGGAGGCATCACCCATGAGTAATCCTCCCTGTGTCATCCTGAGCGAAGTGCGAAGTTCGAATACCCCCTTGTGTCATCCTGAGCGAAGTGCGAAGCACGTAGTCGAAGGATCTGAAAAGGCTTAAAAAAAGAAGGAAGGAAAACATGAAAAAACTGTTGTTCATTTCGATTTCTGCTGCACTCCTTGCGGCCTGTGCCAGCGCCCCTCCTCCGGACAATGATCCGGCCCGTGCCCGCGCCAAGGCGGGTTATGCCGACTTGAACCAAGAGGCTGCCAACTATCCGAAGTCCTCGGCTTCTGCCGAGGCGGTGGTGGCCGAACCTGCGGCGGGCCCTTCTATCCAACTTTCTACGGCTACATTCAAGACGACGCCCACTGTGCTTGTTTCTCCGGCTATGTCCGGCAAGATGGCTGGCTCCATCGACGTGATTCGCCGGAATCCTCTGGCAAAGACCGCTATGGAAGTGATTAACGCCTACTTGACTAACCGTGGCTATACTGTTGTGGGGCTTGAAAGCCAGGCCCAGCTGGATGAGGTTGTGCAGCTCCAGAATGACATCGCCGGAAACGACGAGGACCTTTCTTACGTGGCAGGCCTTTCTGTGGGTGCAGACATCAACATCACCTATGCAGGGAGCATCCAGGAAAACGACATCGTTATCGACCTGAATGCCAGCGAAGCTTCGACGGCGAATCTACTGGCCAGTGAATCGGTACGTCTGAAAAAGACGGAGGACGAGTCCCAGCGTGCCTTGGTGCAGCGTGCTATGGAGCAGGCCATTGTCTCCCTCGAAAACAAGGTTCGCGACCGCGTGGCTGCTGAACTTGAAAAAGGCGTGCAGTACAAGGTGGTGGCTCACCTGACCGGCGAATTCACCGATGACCAGGCCGAAGAGATTTCAAACATTGTCTCCGTAAAGATCCGCAAGCTGTTCAACAAGATGCAGGTGGTCTCTATGAGTCGGAACACTTATGACTTGATGGTCTACGTGGATCCGGACAAGTATGAGGACGCTCAGATGGTCTATGGAGCCTTCGTGGAGGCTCTGGAGGGTCTTGCCAAGGTCCGCAAGCAGAACATCACCAAGAAGCTGATTATTATGGAAATCCAGTAGAATTGTAGGGGCTAGAGACTAGGATCTAGAGATTAGAACTAAATCCTAGATCCTATCCCCTAGATCCTAAATCCAGCCCTCTTAACCCAGAAATAGAAGATGAATATGACGAAATTTCTTTTTGCAGTAATGCTGACGGCGTCTCTTTCCTTTGCCGCCAACTTGGTCTCCTATACCGCCACCTCTAACGTGTCCCAGAAGGATGCCGATAAGAAGGCGCTAGAAGGGGTTGCCATGCAGATTGGGGCGAAGGTGGATTCCAAGATGGAAACCCGCCTGTCGGAAAAGGCCGACGGTTCTATCGAGAAAACCACGGATAGCAAGAAGTCTGTTTCTACGAATGTGCTGGTGAAAGGGGCCAAGATTGTTCCGGGTCCCAAGAGCAATGGTTTGTTCCAGTCTACGGTGACGGTGGACCTGGACCAGCTAGCATCCAAGATTTTGCTGGATCTGGACCAAGTCAAGGTACAGATGAAGTCTAAGGATTCCCTGATTCGCTTGGATATGCTGGACCGTGACTACCGCAAGATGGAAGCCGATATGATCCAGCTGGAAAAGATGGCGGACCAGTACAATGACCACCTGGAAGCCCTCTCCTTTGTTCAGGCCGTGCCCAAGGAGCTCCGTCTGGAAACCACCATGGGGGAGCTGACGGAGTTCCTGCTTTCATCCATGCAGACCGTAAAGCTTGACGCAGAGGAAAAGGACGGAAACCTGCGTGTGGTGGTGTCCGATTTTGCGGGCCCCATCGCCAATTTTCCGGTAGCCCTGACTCAGGATGGCAAGAACGTGGCCGTCGCCAAGACCGATGCCAAGGGTGTTGTCAATTTCAATTTAAAGAAAAATAAGAAGCTGAGGCCCAGCGGCGATTTGACGGTCCACGCTGATATGAACTTCAAGTTTGTGCGTCAGTCGGCGCTCCAGAACGTGAACGTGAGCTATGGTGCCAAGAAGACCGGCGTGGCTTACCGCCTGGCCTGTAAGGGTGCTGCCGCCGAGTGCGGAGCGCTCCAGAAATTTCTGACGGATGCGGGCCTTACCATCGCTGACCAGGCTGGTATTCCGGAGCTTTCCGTTACGCTGGAATTCAGCGACAAGGATAATTCTTTAAAGACTTTGACCACATCTCGGGCTACGGTCAAGTTCAGCTGTGCCGACAAGGAACTGGTGGACCAGCCTCAAGGCGTGGGCCGCGATGCCGAGGCGGCGCATGTGAAGGCCATTTCCAAGCTGTCGGCTTCCAGAATACTGGAAACTTTTGCGACCGGTAAGTAATCTACTGATATTGTTTGGTGTTCAAAAGTCCGGCTTACTTGAGCCGGATTTTCTTTTGGGCGTATATAGACTGGCCGCCATTACAGGCGTAGGCCAGCGTGCACACGATAAAGAAGGCGGGGAGGGTGTCGAATCCGAAAATTTCAGCCCCAACCAGGATGGGGGCGAATAGTGTGTTGGTGGCTCCGCCAAAGACCGCTGCGTAGCCGAGGGCCGCAGCAAGGGGGAAGGGTACGCCAACGATTGCAGCGACCACAGCTCCAAATGTTGCCCCGATGGTGAACAGCGGGGTAACCTCGCCGCCCTGGAAACCCACCGAAAGAGTCACGATGGTGAGTACCATCTTGAACAGCCAATCCCACCCGAAAATTCCAGCGGCGCTGGCGGTTGCTGCTCCAGGATTGCCGAAACAGATGTCGGTGAGGTTCGTGCCCAGGCCGGAGTAGCGGCCCTGCCAGAGCAAGAGCAGCAAAGCGCTCAGCACGATACCCATTATAACGACACGCTTGAGAGGGTTCGGGAACTTTTCCGCAAAGAACTTCTTGGAGACTTTCAGCAGTTTTGCAAATCCGCCGCCTACAAGCCCAAAGAGAACGCCCAGTACCGCGAGCTTCAGGATAAAGTAGATGTCAAGCCCGTTTTCTCCGTAAAACAGGCTTGACACGGTCCAGTCCGGCGAGAAACTGTTCAGACTCACAGTGAACTTTTCGTAGCCGATCATCTCGGAAACCTTGTAGGCGCTGACCGCCGCCGCCACCGCCGGGAGCAGCGCCGCCATCTCGAGATGACCGGCCAGCAGGATTTCGAGGGAAAGGGCGATGGCCGCCATGGGAGTCTGGAAAAGCCCTGCAAATCCGGCCGCCATGCCCGCCACGAGCAGAATACGGGGAGCGTTTTCTACATGAATCTTGGAACTCATGTTATGCCCGAGGGTCGCCCCGATTTGCATGGCCACGCCTTCTCGGCCGGAACTTCCGCCAAAGAGGTGAGTGACCCAGGTGGTTGCCATAATAAGCGGGATCAGGCGCAGGGGAATTTCTTTTTCTTTCCCGTGGGCTACGTCAAAGATGATTCCCATGCCTCGTTCGGAGCCGTTGCCAAGTTTTTTGTAGGTGAAAACGATGGCAAGACCCGCCAGGGCGAGTCCCGGAATCCAGTAAAGCGGGTGGGCGTCCCGTAGGTCGCTCACGTTCTGCAAGATGGACCCGAAGAAGGCGCAGAGGGCCCCCACGATGGCTCCGAGGACCAAAGCCACTACGATGAGCACCGGCTGTGAAATCCAGTGCATCACCTTTTCCTTAACTTTGGCTTTGGCCATGTTCATGGCCTGTTC
>CACXMH010000096.1 GCA_902768715.1 Fibrobacter succinogenes
TTTCTTCGAAGGAAATCACGATATCTGGGCCTATCATTATTTTGAATCCATGGGGATGGTCAAACTCCAGCAGCCGTATCTGGTGGAGATTGCCGGCAAGACGTTCTGCCTGGGACACGGAGATGGCCTGGGCCCCGGCAACCGCTGGTACAAGTTCATGCGCTGGGGCTTCCGCCATCCTTTTTTCCAGGGACTCTTTTCCCTCCTTCATCCCACCCTGGCCTTCTGGTTCGGGAACAGCTGGTCGCGCCACAGCCGGCTGTCCAAGGATATCGGCTACGATTTCAAAGGGGAGTCGGAACCGCTCTGGCAGTTTGCCGACGCGTTCAGCCGGGAGCACAAGGTGGATTATTTCATCTTCGGTCACTTCCACTGCCGGGTCGATATGCCCGTGGGCACAGGCGCACGCCTGCTGGTCTTAAAGGATTGGATGGAAGGATCGTCTTACATCGTATTCGACGGGACCGGCTTACAGATTCGGTAGGTTCGGTTTCGCAGGGTATTCGTAGAAAATGGAGTAGTAAAGGGCGTCGAATTCGCCCTTTTGCCATTTCTGGACCAGCTCTTCCGTGACTTTGTCCTGGCCCTTGGGGTCGTAGCGGGATTTCAGGTTTTGGCCGAAAATGCGGGCCACACCCTGCCAGAAGCCGGCCACGAAGCCGTTTTTGTATTCTTTGATGATGGAATAGGCGTTCCGGCCGATTTCCCGGTCGCACAGGCGCACCAGCAGGCGTCCCTGGGACGTGGTCATCCGCCGCAGGTGCGGTTCGAAAGCTTTCAGGAGCTCTTTCTGCCGGGCGGAGATGTAGGCGCGTTCGGCCGCTCCGGAAAGATGGCGGGCCTTGATGGTGCTGTCCACTTCGTGTTCCAGGCGGGCCGCCATCAGGGCGTAGGGATAGACCTTGCTGAAATGATAGACCAGTTTGTAGTACTGCCGGTAGTCTTTGCGTTTGCGGACCCCTTTGGGAAAGACCCATACGGGCGGGATGTCGTCCACATAGGTGGTGTCGCCGCGTTCATCCACCACGACGCCCAGGTAGCCGGCATGCTTGCCGGGTTTCTGGGCAAAGCCCTCGGGGTCCGGCAGGATCAGCAGGCAGGTCAGCAGGACCCAATATGCGCGCCATTTTGTCATTTCCGACGCAAATTTACGCAAATTCCGTACGATGCCCCGAGGTTTGTGTCGAAAATGCAGGCAAGAATTTTTCAACAGAATATGTAACTTGCTGAAAATCATTGTAGTTAACTGTTAAAAATGCCGGTCGAAAATGTTGAAATATTTTTCAAAAATAGTTTGAAATCCAATATTTTTTACTAACTTTGCATCCCAAAAAATTGGGTAGAGTTCGCCCAACCAGCTGATACTCAATGATTTGGAGAATTTTAGGAAATTAATTAAAAGTAATACAGCAATGTTACAGCCTAAGAAAACAAAATTCAGAAGGGAGCAGAAGAACGTGATGAAAGGCATGGCCCAGCGTGGCAACCAGCTCGCGTTCGGTTCCTTCGGTCTCAAGACGCTTGAGAATTGCTGGCTGACTGCCCAGCAGATCGAGGCCGCCCGTCAGGCGATTTCCCGTCGCATGAACCGTGAGGGCCAGATCTGGATCCGCATCTTCCCTGTGAAACCGTTCACGAAGAAGCCGCTCTCTACCCGTATGGGTAAAGGTAAGGGTGATCCCCAGGGTTTCGTCGCTCCTGTGACGCCCGGTCGTATCCTCTTCGAGGCCGAGGGTGTGTCGCTTGAGATCGCCAAGGAGGCAATGCGCCTCGCTTCCCACAAACTGCCCGTGGCTACGAAGTTCATCGTCCGCCGGGATTATGTTGAATAATATAATGGAGATAAGCAAATGAAAGCAAAAGAAGCACGCGAGATGTCTATCGCCGATCTGAAGGATCAGATCCAGCTCAAGAAGAACGAGCTCGACCAGAAGAAACTCAACCACGCGATTTCTCCATTGGAGGATACCTCTTATTTTAGCAAGACGCGCAAGGACATCGCCCTGATGATGACGATCCTCGCCGAGAAAGAAAACGCACAGTAACAAGTAAGTCTTATGGAAAGAAATCTTCGTAAGGAAAGAATAGGTCTGGTGGTCAGCAGCAAGAATGACAAGACCATCATCGTCGCGGTCGAGACGCGCAAGAAGCATCCCCTCTACGGCAAGTTCATCAAGCAGACGACCAAGTTCGTCGCCCAGGATGACAAGAACGAGTGTGGCGAAGGCGACAAGGTCCGCATCATGGAGACCCGCCCCCTGAGCAAGACCAAGAACTGGAGATTAGTTGAAATCATAGAAAAAGCCAAGTAGTATGATACAGCAGGAAACCCGTTTACAGGTGGCTGACAACAGCGGTGCAAAGGAAGTTCTCTGCATCCGTGTCCTCGGCGGTACGCACCACCGTTACGCAACCATAGGCGACAAGATCGTCGTCACCGTCAAGAGCGCGATTCCGGGCAGCGATGCCAAGAAGGGCACCGTTTCGAAAGCCGTTATCGTGCGCACCAAGAAGGAAATCCGCCGTCCGGACGGTTCTTATATCCGTTTCGACGACAATGCATGCGTTCTCCTGAACAACGCCGGCGAACTCCGCGGCACCCGTATTTTCGGTCCCGTCGCCCGCGAGCTCCGCGAGAACTACATGAAGATCGTTTCACTGGCACCTGAGGTCCTTTAATCATCGGTACATTATGAAAAAGATTCACATCAAGAAGGGTGACACCGTATATGTCAATGCCGGTAACGATAAAGGTAAGACCGGCAAGGTGCTGTCCGTGATTCCCGAGAAGGACCGTGTGGTCGTCGAAGGTGTTAACATGGTCAGCAAGCACACCAAGCCGAATGCCAAGTATCCGCAGGGCGGTATCGTCAAGCAGGAAGCTGGCATCCACGTTTCCAACGTCAACCTCGTGGTCGATGGCAAACCCACGCGCGTAGGTTACAAGTTCGTGGACGGCAAGAAAGTTCGTTATGCAAAAAAATCTGGAGAGGAGATCTAAGTTATGGCAAAGAAAGCACAGAATACCCCTGCCGTGAGCGCTGAGCTCCCGAAAGGTTATGTCCCGACCCTCAAGAAGGTCTATCGGGAAGAGATTGTTGACAAGCTTGTCAAGCAGTTCTCCTATACTACGGTAATGCAGGTTCCCCGCCTGGTTAAGATTACCATCAACGAGGGTGTCGGCGACGGTACCCAGGACAAGAAGCTGGTTGAGGAAAGCGCAGCCGAGCTGAGCAAGATCGTCGGTCAGAAGGCGGTTCTCACCACTTCCAAGAAAGACGTTTCCAACTTCAAGCTCCGTAAGGGCATGCCCATCGGCGTGAAGGTGACCCTGCGCGACGTCCGGATGTACGAGTTCCTCGAGCGTCTGATCCGCATCTCCCTCCCGCGTATCCGCGACTTCAACGGTGTTGCCGAGAAGTTCGACGGCCGTGGCAACTACACCCTTGGTATCAAGGAGCAGATCATCTTCCCTGAGATCGAGATC
>CACXMH010000097.1 GCA_902768715.1 Fibrobacter succinogenes
CTCACGGTCCGGCTTAATGAGGTCAATTTGGTCCTGCGAGATCCCGTTCTGCTTTGCAAGTTCCTTTACATCTTCAACGCTTCTGCGCTCCTGGATGATGATATAGGGCTGCCGCTGGATATTTGCCTCGGACTCGTCGCCAAAGAGGATGTCAGTATTGTATAGAATCTGTGCGTCTTCGACGTTTCCGGTAGGAAAATACTGATAACCGTCGCCCGTGATCGCGCCATGCTTGACGGTTCGCCTGCATAACGTATCTTCATTGGCTTTTTCCCACTTTGCAGAGAACATCTGCGAAAGCGCCTCGTAAACAGGCTGCAATTCCCTTCGTCCTTCCATATCTGAGTAGTTTACGGCCATTCTATTGGTGTAAATGGTCGTTACTTTACGCAGCACGTTAGGATGAATGAAGTTGATAAACGGTAAATCTTCACCGTCCGCTTCCACGCCTTCCCATTGTTTGCCAATAAAAAAGTTCCAACAGCGATTGGAACGGTTTAGAAGGTTCTTAGTGTCAAGATATTCAAGACCTTTCTTGTATCTTAACCAAAATTTGGTAGATGTTGAAGGTTTATCCATTTATTTTTACCTCTACTTTTTTCTGTCCGTCAGGACTGCCGTTGTAATTGTCAATATTTGACAAAATCTGCGTCAGGCGGTCTTCCTGGGCGGTCATTTTCGGCTTTTTCTTAGGCGTAGGAACATTGAAAATCGGTTCCTGGGCTGTTTCTTCCGGTTTTGACGCCAGTTTTACGCCAAGTTTGACGGCTTTTGCATAAAAATACGGTGAAACACACAAATATGCCACCAAAATGCACAAAATTACGTTAATCATAAAACCTCCTATATCGGACGGATCAAGCCGCCGACATCTACCCTTTTCTTTGGTCTTTCATGTGGTAAAACCCAATCGGATTTTTTCTTTAATGCGCTGATAACACGCCCTTTGCGTGAATATGCCAGCTTATATAGCGCCTGTGACATGGAATCGACCATATCATCATGCTTATCATTCGGGAATTTGGCGCACTGTTCGACAAATTTGTACGTCATTGGGTCGCCTTCCGGCAGGTATACGTTTCCTGCTTCGATAAATACGGAAATCGCGTTTACCCTGGCCTCCTTCGATTTATCCGGAGGGACCGGTATAACGCCCATGACTTCCCTTGAAAGCGTTTCTATGATTGCACGCCCGTTAGCAGCGTCTTCTATGTAAATTGCGCTAACTCGCGGATAATGGAGCTTCAACAGCGTGATCTTGCGTATCGTGGCCGCAAGGTTCAAGTGCTCGTTTACCATGTGAACCAGGAATATCTTGTTTTCCCTTTTGCCCCATATAGAAATGGCTACATAGTCGTTTCGCTCGCCGTCCTTGAAGGCCGCGTCAACCGACATTATCATTTGGTCGAACTTCATTCCCTCTTTGGGCTCGTAGTATTTCCACCATTCTTTTTTCAGAATGTTACCTTCCTGGATGGTTGGATGCCCCTGGAAAAGCGCTTCCCAAGCCCTCATGCCGTTTTCGTTTGTGAAGGAACGTTTATAGCTTTCCAGCCATTTTTCGCCTTTGCCGATCTCCGGGCATAGCGGCTCGCCTATCTTCCGCCCTAAAGGGTCTTCCTCTGACTGGCACTCACACTCGTAATTCACATACGTTGTAAGCTCAGGCATGTTGGCAAGTATTCTGCCGGCCAGATCGTCTTCGTGCCAGCGCGTCATAATCAGCACGATCTTCGTGCCGGCCTGCGTCCTTGACAAAATGGAATTGACAAATTCGTCCCAGATAGAGTTTCTCGTCCTCTCGGAATCTGCCTGCTCCCTGTTCTTTATAGGGTCGTCTATTACTATCAGATGCCCGGAATGGCCAGTTAGGCCGGAGCCAATACCCTTCGAGATCATTCGCCCTTTATGCCCAAGTATCTGAAATTCCCTTGAGGTCGCCTTCTTCGGGTCAACTTCGACGCCAAAGATGTTCCCGAACTCTTTGACTTTCTCTAAATTCCGCTTGCCAAACCTTTCCGCCAGATCGTCGCCGTAGCTTACCTGGATAACAGAATTGTCCGGGTTCCGCATCAAGTACCAGGCACATAATGTCTCAGTCAGCGTCGTTGACTTTCCATGCTGCGGCGGTGTCGTGATTATTAGTATCTCATAGGCTTTATCAGTCGGCTTCTCTATAAATGCCTGAACACGATCGCATAAGTCCTGGTGGAACTTCGACGGCTTCCACTTAATGTCGTCTTCGCCTGCGTTCTTATTGTTTACATACGCCGTGTTGTGCACGTGAAAGCAGAAGGTCTTGAATATACCCTGTACCGCCTGCAAATAGGCTTTCTCAGGTTTCATCGGCCTCCCCCTTTTCTGGTTGCCGTAATAAGCCATGTTCTTTCTCCCTCAAAGGGTTATAACTTAATAGTGTTATCCTTTCGTATTTATTTGTACGCAAAATCGCCCTTTGAGGTCTATACGCGTATCTTTGGCAGAAGACCGTGGACTCGAACCACGATTGCGGGAATCAAAGTCCCGTGTCCTACCCTTGAACGAGTCTCCTATGGAGGGGGCGGTGCTGGGCTTGCACCAGCTTGATGCCCTTTGATGGTACGTGGTCTTGCGCATCACGCATCTTGTTGCAGTACCGCCCGCAAAAGACCCGCCATTTTGCACCTCGCTACAGGCGTCTTGGCGTCGGACATTACCCGACCCCTTTATAGCGACACTCCCGTTTCCTGTAAGTGTGGCGGGTATCGTTCTTTATAGGAAGCGCGGGGATATTGTCGCCCTCCCCGCAGGGGATTTAGTAAAACCACTTGAAAGGAGGTTTACGCTTTTTTATGTCAAAAAAATTTTTCGGCGTTTCGCTGTTTTGTGTGGGGCGTCTATTTGAGAGACTACCCCCACCCATATCTCTACACACGCACCGGGCCGATTGGGGACACCGCTTTAACTGCGCGCGCTGCCAAAATCTGGTACCCGGTCCAGCCCACTATACTAATTTTTTCTTCTTCTTTTTCTTTGTTTGCTTGTCGTGCGTGGTGGCTGGGTGTGGGCTCCAGATCGCAGCCGCTTCAAGTATTCCGATAATGCTTATTTAGGTGTTAGTTGACAATCTTGCGGTAAAATTACAGGTATTTCCCCGGTAAATTTTGATACTTTTGCTGTTTTTCGTACTATCTTGCTGTTATTTGCTTAGATTTGCTTCCAGATATTGCCATAAATGGTAACTCGCCCGCTTCATTTCAGCATTTCAAGCGCCTTCCGGGCCTGCTCTGCGTCTGCTATGACCAGGTTGTTATTGATTGTTCCGGCTTGCTGCGGCTGGTCCTGCCAATCAAAACGGGCCTTTAATCCGAATATACTCCCGGCTGGATTGCCTTTATTCGTATAGCAGTTGCGTTCTAACTGGTCTTGTATCAAATTGGAAATTTTTTCCGTCAACTTTGACCATGGCACAAG
>CACXMH010000098.1 GCA_902768715.1 Fibrobacter succinogenes
GCTTACCGACCTCCTCTACAGCACCTACGACCTCGCCTCCAAGGGCCTCGACTTTTCGACCCCGTGGAACCTGATCCGTCAGCGCTATGACGAAATCTGCAAGGATCTCGGTCTCGAAGACAAGCTGACCGAAGATCTCGACAGCCTCGAGGACAAGCTGAAGAACCACCCCGAATCCGTCAGCACGGACTTCCTGGTGAGCCGTGGCGAATTCCTGTGCGCACGCCTCATGGCCAAGTACCTGGGCGCCAACTTCGTCGACACCTTCCCGCTGATTACCTTCGACGACAAGTACCGCATTACGCCGAAGACCTACGAAGACATCGCGAAGACGCTCTCCGACGAGAACCAGCTTTACGTGCTGCCGGGCTTCTATGGTAGCAACCTCCGTGGCGAAGTCAAGACCTTCAGCCGTGGCGGCTCCGACATTACGGGCGCAATCCTTGCCAACGGCATCGATGCCGCCAAGTACGAGAACTGGACCGACGTCTCGGGCATGCTCATGGCTGACCCGCGCATCGTCGAAAATCCGCTGCCCATCGAATACGTGAGCTACCGCGAAATCCGCGAACTCGCCTACTCCGGTGCTTCTGTGCTCCACGACGAATCCATCGCCCCGTGCCGCGCGAAGAAGATTCCTATCAACATCCGCAATACGAACCGCCCCGAAGACGCGGGCACCATCATCGGTCCCACTCCGGAAGAAGCGAAGCTCCCGATTACGGGCGTTGCCGGCCGCAAGGGCTTCTCCATGATCTACATCGAGAAGTCCATGATGAACAAGGAAGTCGGTTTCGGCCGCCGTGTGCTCGCCGTGCTCGAAAGCGAAGGCCTTTCTTACGAACTGTGCCCGAGCGCTATCGACTCCATGAGCATTGTCGTGGATTCCAAGGCCCTCGACGCCGTGCAGGACGTGGTTCTCGAAGACATCACGCAGCAGATGCGCCCCGACCGTATCAAGGTGTTCCCGGGTATCGCCCTCATCGCTACCGTGGGTCACGGCATGACGAACAAGATAGGTGTTGCCGCGAAGTTGTTTACCGCTCTCGCCGAGAACAAGGTGAATGTCCGCATCATCGACCAGGGTTCTTCGCAGATTAACATCATCACCGGTGTTGACGAAGCCGATACCGAGAAGGCCATCAAGGCCATCTACGCCGCTTTCGTGAAGTAATACCCACGACGTCATCCTGAACGGCGAAGCCGCGAAGGATCCAGACCAGAATATAAAAGACGACCCGGAATAAAATCCGGGCCGTTTTTTTTATTTTTAGAACGAGGTAATTGAATGGAAGAAAATAAAGTGTATAAAGCTGAGCGCAAAAGTGTGACTTGGGGATCGGTGGCATTATTCCTTTTTGGTGCTTATTGGCTTGTAAAATCCATTGTTGTCGTGGTGCAATCAGGTGCTTACGATTCCATCAATTTTATGTGGGTTTTCAAGGAAGTGTTCTTGCTTTATTATTGCTTTCTTGCTCTTCACATAGCTCCACAGAAAGTTGAATTTCTTAAAGATGAACTTGTGCGGATTACCTTTTTGTTTGGTAATAGCATTACAATCAAACAGGAGAAGTTTAAATTTTCTAAAACGAAGGATTTTAAAAATAGATGGGCGGGCTGGTTGAACGCTAAGGGCCGAATGATATTCTTTACCTCCGACGCGTTCCCGGAACTGGAAAATTATTTAACGAAATAGGGGAGTTATGAATCTCGCATTGCTTAGAGTAATTGCCATCCTGATTTCCGTGAATGCGTTGAAAGGGCTCGCGGGACTTTTGCTACAGGTTATTATGAAGGGGTTCGACGAGGGAGAGTCCTTTGCGGACATCGCTCCGATGATTCTTATAAGTATCGTTACCGCTATCATCGGGATAATCGTGTTTGTAAAGAAGAGCGCGAAACTCCTGATGGTCTTTTCCATAATCATGATAATAGTGAATATTGTCGGCGGTATAAATTACGTACGTGTGTATTTGGGTCTTCAATTTTCGCCGGGTGTCGGGTTCCTGCTGCGAAACCTTGCCGACCATTTCATAAATATAATGATGGTGGTCTATGTCGCTTCGTTGTTTGTGGGGCGAATGAAGATTCTGGAAGGGAGCCGCGTGAATCTGGGCCTGCTCCGGTTCTGCGCCGTTGTCTTCTTGGTAGGCGGATTTGGCTTCCTGGTGCATATCGGGTACGACCATTCCGTGCCTGTTGTGGTCATGATGACTGCATCTATTGTGGCGGGCATTGTTGCCCTTGCCAAGAACAACACGCTGGTCCTGAAGGCATTCGCGGTATGTTCGCTTGCCTGGCTCCTGTGGACTCACTTTGAATTTGTCCGTGCAAACATGTTTGGCGCGTATTACGTTGCCAATGCTGTCGTAAGAGTGGTTTTCAGTACGCACCTTGTGGTGTGTGTCGCTACGTTCTTCATCGATGTCGAAGAAAGTAAGCTTTGTCTCCAGAAACTGAAGGCGCTGTTCTTCAAGTGGAAGAATCTTACCTGATTTACCGCTTTTCTACGGTAACGCTCCTGATGGACGTGCAGATACTTACCTTGAAAGGATAAATTTTTAATATATTTTTATTGTGAATTTGTTGGGGATAAAAGTAAGTTCAATTTGGCTGTGCGTAATTCTTTTATCGCTGTCTATGCTATTGCATGGATGCACCTCATATACAGCTAATATAAAAGATGGTTCTTTTGACGTCAATCTCCCCAAACCATTTTGGGGACCGGGTACTTATATTTATCCAGATGAAATATATATTCGGGGAACGCTCTCATATAGTATTGAGGACAAGGAATTACTCCCTTTAAAAGATATTGAAAAGGATGGTTTTCCCAAAAAAGATGGGTGTATTAAATATGCTATACTAGGGACGCCGTTTAGTGGATCACTAGATGTCTTTTTTAAAAAATGGTATTTTGGATGGGGAGGACGTTTGGTTTTGGAACCCTATCCTTCTGGAATTTTGTTTGTGGGAATAAATGGTTTGCATGGAGAATATGGATTTGGTTTGCGATTTGGTTATTCCAGGGATAAAGTACGCTATTCCGGCCAATATATATATACTCCATGTTCTATTGATGGATGTATGTCAGAAACAATAGGAGATTTTCAAGAAGAGCATTCAAACGATAATGTTAATTTGGGTGTGTATACATATTCAAGTTTCTTTGTTTCCGAGTTTTTGTCACTGAATTTCTCGACAGGATGGTATCAGCCTTGGTTCCTTAAGAATGAGGTTTATTTGGAAGATGTCCCTACTACAAACCACGATTATGATATAAATTTTTTCCTTCCATTTTTATTTTCGCAATACGTTGGTGCGACTTACACTTTGCTAAACCATATTCAGTTTAGCGCTGGTGAAACAGTCTATTATACGCCCTATTCTGATAAATTCCACTGGCAAACCAATTTTTCAATATCAGCCTCAAGCATTCCCGATG
>CACXMH010000099.1 GCA_902768715.1 Fibrobacter succinogenes
ACCATGCCCGGCGACAGGGGCGTCTTTGCGGTGTGGCGCGATTTTCTGTTTGGCGACAAATCGCAGACGGTGCCCGATACGGCGCTGTCTGTGGTCAAGACGGACTTGAAGGCTCTTCCGAGGGACCGCGATTGGATTGTTTGGTTCGGTCATTCTTCGTATTTGATGAATTTGTCCGGAAAGACCGTGCTTGTGGATCCTGTGTTTTATCAGGGTTCACCGGTGAGTTTCGTGAACAAAATGTTCAAGGGAACGGACTATTACAAGCCCGAGATGATGCCCGACATCGACTACCTGGTAATTAGTCACGACCACTGGGACCATCTAGATTACCAGGTGGTTGCGGAACTCAGGCCCCGCGTAGGCCGCGTGGTGACTGGGCTAGGCGTGGGCGAGCATTTTGAATACTGGGGTTACCCGGTGGAAAAACTCGTGGAACTCGACTGGTGGGATTCTTTCGACTTGGGCGAAGGCTTTTATGTGACAGCGACTCCGGCAAGGCATTTTTCGGGCCGCGATCTTCACCAGAACAAGACCCTGTGGGCTTCTTTTGCGTTCAAGTCTCCTAAGCGCACCGTATGGATTGGTGGCGATTCGGGTTATGGCCCGCACTTCGAAAAAATCGGAAAGAAATTTACTGACATCGATTTGGCGATTCTTGAAAACGGGCAGTATAACAAGGACTGGTCGCTCATCCACACCATGCCGGAATACCTGGGCAAGGAAATGGTCGAGCTCGGTGCGAGCCGTTACATGACGGTTCACCATTCCAAGTTCTGCCTGAGCAAGCATTCATACATGGAACCGCTGGAAAATGCGAAGCGGGCCGCCCAGGAATCGGGCAAGCCTGTGCTCATGCCGCAAATTGGCGAAGTCGTGTACTTGGAATAAATTATAACTCGTGATAGTACGGGCAGATATTTTCGTAATGTCCGTCCTTCATTCGAAAACCTTTCGGAATGGTTCCGAGCTGGACAAATCCGAGGCGTTCGTACAGGTGTCGCGCATGCGTGTTGCTTTCGACGACGGCATTGAACTGCAATACTCCGAAGCCGTGCTTTTTAGCTTGTTCGAGACAGTCCTTCACCAGCTTTTCGCCGATGTGCTTGCCTCTGGATTCCGAAGCGACCGCGTAGCTCGCATTTGAAATGTGGCCGCAACGGCCCACGTTGTTCGGGTGCAGAATATATAGGCCGAAAATCTTGCCGCCCTCGACCGCGACGGCGCAGTAGGTCTGTGCGGCAAAGAACTGCTCGCCGGTTTCGGGCGTGAGCAAGTCCTCTTGCGGGAAGGCGACGCCTTCTTCGACCACCTCGTTCCAGATGCGGATCATTGCTTCAAGGTCCGCTTTGTTGTATTGTCTGACAATCATAGCGGAGAAGATAAAAAAAACGCAGGCTCAGGTGAGTCTGCGCTTAAAGTTCATAGAGATCCCCGCCTGCGCGGGGATGACATTTAAGGGGCGGAGTGTTTTCCGCCACGTTCGCTTCACTTCTTCACATGCCTGTGGTATTCCTGCAAGCTGCACACTTCGAATCTTCCGAAGTCATGCTTGTCCATGAGGCCTTCCACGGTGGAGGTGAGGGCGGCGATGGTCGTGGTGATGGGGATGCCCGAGACGACAGCCTTGGAGCGCATCTGGATTTCGTCAACCATGGCTTCGGCGCCGGTTTCGGTGGTGTTCACGATCCACTGCACTTCCTTATCGTGAATGAGGTCCAAGAGGTTCGGGCGGCCACGGGAGATGCGGAACACGGCGCGGGTCTTGATGCCTTCGTTGTAGAGCATGGTGGAGGTGCCGCGGGTCGCGTACAGTTCGTAACCTAGGTTCACGAGCTGACGGATGAGCGGTACGGCCTTCTGCTTGTCTTCGTCCTTGAGCGAGACAAAAATGTTGCCCTGGCTCGGGACCTTGTTGCCCGATGCCAGCTGGCTCTTGAGGTAGGCAAGGCCGCGGTCGCGATCGAGGCTCATAACTTCGCCGGTGGATTTCATTTCCGGAGAAAGCGTGATGTCCACGCCCGGGAACTTGACGAACGGGAACACGGCTTCCTTGACGCTCACGTAAGGCACGTGGACTTCTTCGGTAAAGCCGATTTGTTCGAGGGATTCGCCGAGCATGCAGCGGCTGGCGTAGCTGGCGAGCGGGACGCCGATGGACTTGGAAACGAATGGCACGGTGCGGGATGCGCGCGGGTTCACTTCGATCATGTAGAGTTCGCCATCCTTCACGGCGAGCTGCATGTTCATGAGGCCGACCACGTGGAGTTCCCTTGCAAAGTCCTTCGCATATTGGCGAACCTTGTCCTGGATTTCCTTGGAAAGCGTCATAGGCGGGATGACGCTTGCGGAGTCGCCGGAGTGGATGCCTGCGGGTTCCACGTGTTCCATGATGGCGCCCACCACGGTGTGCTTGCCGTCGCTGATGCAGTCCACGTCGAGTTCGGTGGCGTCTTCCAAGAAGCGGTCGATAAGAATCGGCTTGCCTTCGCCAATGGCGGCAGCTTCTTCTACGAACTTGCGGAGGTACTTTTCCTTATAGACAATCACCATGCCGCGGCCGCCGAGAACGAAGCTCGGGCGCACAAGCACGGGATAGCCAATGCGGTCGACAATAGCCAAGGCTTCTTCCACGTTGTGGGCGATGCCGGATGCGGCCTGCTTGATACCGACCTTGTCAACGAGCTGCTTGAAGAAGTCGCGGTCTTCGGCGAGGTCGATGTCTTCGGGGCTTGTACCTACGACGTTTGCGCCGGCCTTCTTGAGACGCATGGCGAGGTTCAGCGGAGTCTGGCCACCGAATTGTACAATCACGCCCGCGCAGTTTTCGCGTTCGTAAATGCCCATCACGTCTTCAAGCGTGAGCGGTTCAAAGTAAAGCTTGTCGGAGGTGTCGTAGTCGGTGGAAACCGTTTCGGGGTTCGAGTTCACCATGATGACTTCGTAGCCTTCGCGACGCAGCGTAAAGGCGGCGTGGCAGCAGCAGTAGTCAAATTCGATACCCTGACCGATTCGGTTCGGACCGCCGCCGAGCACCATGATTCTCTTCTTGTGGCCGTGACCCGGGATTTCGCGGACGGGCTCGGAATTTTCAGCGTAGCAGCTGTAGTAATAAGGCGTGATGGCTTCGAATTCGCCGGCGCAGGTATCAACGGAGTAGTAACTCGGAACGAGGCCAATCTGCTTGCGCACCGCCATGACTTCTTCGGGAGCCTTGTGGAATAGGTAACCAATCTGGATATCGCTGTAGCCGAGTTCCTTGGCCTGGCGGAAGAGCGGCACGTCTTTTGCCAACGCTTCCAACGAACCTGCGGAAAGGATTTCGTTTTCGTAG
>CACXMH010000100.1 GCA_902768715.1 Fibrobacter succinogenes
CAGCGCTGTCCAAATTTAAACTTGTCTCAAAATTCTGAGGCATTCCTATCCACAGATTAGGGTGCCACAATTCGTCGCCTTCCACAAGTTCCACGATGTTGGAATCCTTAATATTCACCAAGGCAATTTTCGAGTGTTTGCCATTTGCTGTTGTCAGGGTTGCTACAGCAAGATGCCCACTGCGATCCGCCCATTCCACATGATCAAAAGAGTAACCCTTGGGCGAAGGAATCATCTTTACAAGATTGCCTGAACTATCGGCGATTAGAATCTGTTCGTGCGAGGAATATTTTTCTCCCGCAAATTCATTTCCTGTTTCACCACCAAAATCAAGGAATAAAGTCTGTTTAGTCGAATCAGAAAACGAAGCATTACAGGCCTGTTCGCCATTATACCAAACCTTATTTTCCCCGTTCACATTCGCTCGCAACAACTTCGCTCCAGAAACGGCAAGATTTCCATCGGCACTAACCCCACCATTAAACGTCCCATCAAAAATTTTTCGTGGTGTTCCAAACTTTCCCTCCGAAAAGGAGACGCTCCACGTAGAGCCTTTTTCCCATGCTCCCTCGTCAGAATTATTCTCAGCACTTGTCACGTAAACAATTTCAGTATCAGCATCAACGATTCGCCATCGCGGAATCGCCGCACTTTCTACATCCAGTTTGATTTTCGCCGTATCTTCGGCATTTAAGCGGCGCACATAAAGTTCGGATGTTCCAGAAATACCTTCGAACATTGTCGAAAATGCGACAAAATTTCCATCAGGCGATATTACAGGATGATACGCATCTATAGAATCTTCGATTTCCTTGACAACAGGCGTGCCGTTAACAAAATTCACGTAAGCGATATTCCCTGTTTCATCATTGCGAAAAGCGATTTTATTATGGTATGTATCCGTAATCTTCTTCAATCGCGAAGAATTTGTCAAGACATTAATAGGTTTAGAAGCAATTCTTCCTTTTGAGTTCATCCACACAGCATTGGGAATTTTCCCGAAGGCAAGACGGAAACCAACATAATCGGCCCTAGTCGACGATGTTACCGTATAAACATCGGTTCTATTTTCTATTGCCAAAGCAGAAGCTGAACTACGGAAACTACCACCTTTCAGTACACGTTCTCCAATATTTCCACCATCGGGAGCACCAGCAAAGTTTGTCACGACAGTATCACGAAGTGAACCCTTCCAATCGTTCACCCATTCCATGACATTTCCGGCAAAATCACAAAGTTCAACATCTTGAACGGTCTTATCAACTGCGGTACAGGGCTTATGCAACTTGTAATTCGAATTTCCAGCATTCCAATCACTTTGCGGATTCCAGTTTTGCAAAGCCGACAAAATCCATTCAGCCTCGGTAGGAAGTCGATAGGCATCCATTTCGGCATGGAATGCATAACCGACGAGGTTCGTACAATGCCCTTCGGCGTCAACGACCTTTTCTGTATAAGTGTATGCAGTATCTAAATTTTCATTCTTGCTTTTTTCGTTGGCAAAAAGGACTGCATCAAAAAAAGTCACATCCGTTACAGGAAGTTCCCCATCTTCACAATTTAAATCCCTGACCATCTTGCTAAATTCGCCACAGGTCACTTCACGCTTGTCAATTGAAAAATTGTAGGTAAAATTAACCGTTAAATTCGCCTCTAGTTTAACCGAGAATCCTTTTGCCTGAAGAAGCATCATTCCCGAATGATGTTCATCGTTTTCCATAACCAAATCTAGTTCTTCTTGTAAAGAAGGACCTTTATCGGAATTGCACGCAACGAAAAGCGCCGCAACCGCACAAATCAACCACTTTTTATAATACATCTTACATTCAGGTATAATTCAAAAATACCATTAAAAAAAATATAATATTTGCCACCATGTCGGGAATGATAAATGACTTATAGGGGCCTCTCCATGAGCCAAGAAAAACTATAATTGATAAGGATTGATGATTCCGACGATGCTTGCAAAAGCAAAAAATATGTTTAATTTTATGAAAGCTTAATCGACAACCAAAGCAAAGCTACAGGACAATTCTATGCGTTTCTACGTTCCCACGGATATCTACGTCGAAAAGGACTGCGTGAAGAACCACGCACAAAACTTGCTTGCGATTGGAAAGCGCGCATTCATCATGACGGGACGTTCCTCTGCCAAGAAGAACGGTTCCTTGAACGATGTCACCGCCGTTCTGGACGCGGGGCACGTACCGTACCAGATTTTTGACCAGGTCGAAGAAAACCCGTCAACCGATACCGTAGGGAGCGCCGCACAGCTGGCACGCGAATTCGGGGCCGATTACATCATCGGCATCGGGGGCGGCTCCGCCATCGACGCGGCAAAAGCAGCCTCGCTGCTCCTTGCGAACCCGAGCCTCATCGCGGACAACCTGCACAAGGCACCAGAAAAGCCGCTCAGCCATGCGCCTGTCGTCGCCGTACCGACTACCTGCGGAACAGGTTCCGAGGCAACACCGGTCGCCATCATCACGAACCACAAGATTCACCTGAAGAAAAGCATTCCGCACCGCATTTTCCCGACGCTCGCGCTTGTCGACGGCAAGTACCTCGCCTCGGCCAAGAAGACGCTGATTATCAACACCGCGGTCGACGCGCTCGCCCACATGGTCGAAAGCATCCTGAACATCCATTCCAACGTGTTCAACCGCATGTGCCCGGAATACGGCCTCAAGCTCTGGGGCGAATTGAAGGACGCGCTCCTTTCCGACGCCCCCGTCGACGGAAGCCTTTACGAAAAACTCATGCTCACTTCGACTATCGCGGGCATGTCCATTGCGCACACGAGCACCTCCGTACCACACGGCATGAGCTATGACCTCACGCTGCATCAAGGTACGCCGCACGGCCCCGCCGTCGGCTACTTCCTTGCCGGCTATGTGGATGTCTGCGAGAAGAAAGTCCCCGAAGACGTCAAGCTCATCCTGACACTTTTGGGTCTAAAAAACACCGCCGATTTCACCGCAATTCTTGACAAACTTATCGGCAAATGCAAGGTTACTTGCAAAATGCGCGACCAGTTCGCCGCAGCCATGAAGGTGAACCGCTCCAAGCTAGACCTCGTCCCCAGCGGAATCACGCCCGAGGAAGTCGACTACATTTACGACAAATCCCTAGTCGTAGAATAA
>CACXMH010000101.1 GCA_902768715.1 Fibrobacter succinogenes
ACCTATCTTTGCAATCCCAAACGATGGTGCTGTAGCTCAGATGGTAGAGCAATGGACTGAAAATCCATGTGTCGGCAGTTCGATTCTTCCCAGCACCACCATAGACCCGCCCTGGAAGCCCTCCTGGGCGGTTTTTTTATGTATTATGAAGATTTTGTGAACGTTTTTTAATCTGCGGGAAAAACCTTCCTGGAAAGCCCCTCAGGTTGTTATTTCACTTTTGCCTGATAACTGTCTTTATTCCTAGATAGAGTCTCCTTATCATGGCAAAAGCGGCCCCGGAGAGTCGCTTTTGCCATTGAAATTAATGTGGGCTGCTTAATTTTTACTCTGAACGGACCCAATCGGTTACATCGTGGAAGCCTTCGCAGAAGCCGCGGGTGGTCTCGCCGTCGTCTTTGTAGTTCTTGTTAAGCTGATAGAATGCCACCTTGTTCGTGCCGTCCTTCAGCTCGTAAACCACCCAGTACTGAATATTCTTCCAGGTGTACTTGTGCTCGTTCCACTTGCCTATGTTATCTGTATGCGTCGTGCTCTGCCAGCTGGTTTTCAGGCCTACCTTGGCAACCTTGCAGCCCCTGATCTTGTCATTGTTATACGACCAACCCTTCTCCAACTTCAGAATCTCGGCCTCTGTATCGTCGTCCTGCCAGCGAATCATGTCCTCAAGCTCTGCGGTGGTGTAAGTCTTGTCGGGATCGTAGCCCAGTTGTTCCTTCACCAGGTCCTTGTAGTGCGACTCGAATGGCACCATCAGGCTGGCCACGTATATAGGCAACGAGGCGCCAATCTCAATATTCGAGGCGGTGCAGGCGTGGCCGCCGAAGTCGAACTTGTTCTCCGGGTCGCCCTCCACGAAGAAGTTGTAGCCCTTGCCCTCCTTCTGCTCGACGGTGATGGGCAGTCCGTACACGATATTTTCGTTCGTCTTGGTCACCACGATGATGTAGCCCATGAGTTTCTTCAGCACTACCTGCTCAGGAGTAACTGCGAAGGGGATATTATCTATTACCGCATTCAGGCGGAGCAAGCCGAAGTTGGGCGATTCGATGGTCGTCTCACCCAATGAGCCCTTGGCGTTGCCGTTGGCGTCGGTGATTACGCCCGAATTGTCAACCTTCAGCACCGTGCCCGGCGTGTTGCCATTCAGGTCGGTCGTAATTGTCAGCTCGTTCGTCGAGCCGTTCCACGTAGCTACCTCCTTGCCGTCGAAGGTGAACGTGGCGTTGGGCGTCTTGCCCTTCTGGGGAACGAAAGCCTTTGTCTTCTCCACGAGTTCATCGAAAATCTTCTCGTTCTTCTTCGCACCGCCGTCGCCGCTAACTGCCGACTTGGCCTTGTTTAACAAGCCACCCAACTGCGCATCGGCCGCCGTACTAAATGCGAACATGGCGACAATCGCCATAGCTGCTACCTTGATTGAATTTTTCATAATGAATGTCTTTAAGTTTGTGTATGTGTTCTACTGATTGACACACGAAAAATCGCGGCCCTTCCTCCGAAGTCCGCACAATGAATCATCTAAAATACTGATTAAGAACGCGTTATACCCCCCCCGAATCATGGGAAGAGCTTTGGGTGCAAATTCATATGAACGAAAGGCTGTCACCACTAGCGCTTTTATCTTTTTGCAAATTTAACTATTTTAAAACAGATTACAAATATGGCCTGTCCGTGATGATTTGTTAATACAGGAACCCAAACATCCAAAGCGGGACCTGGTTGTCAAAGACATATTCCGTGTTGTCCTTGACCACATAGCCGTCTTTGACATCTTCAATCTGTTTCTTTCCCTTTTTCCGGCCACCCACCTCAAAGGTCTTGCCATCAATCTCAAAATCAGAGACCGGGGACTCCAGTGTTTCATATTTCTGCTTGGTCCAGCAATAGAAGATGGTCTCGCGGGCATTGCCAGTCTCTGGCTTCTCCCCAGAAAGGACATAAGCCATATTGGGATTATGCAGATAGAGTTTGTCCATCTTGCGCAGAATGGCGTCACCATTCGCTTTCATCCGTAGGACGGAGACCAGTTCGGCCTTCTCCAGATATTCCAGGTATTTAGGCAGTTCATCCCGGTCCAGTTCCAGGTCCCGGGCCATATCTGAATAGTTGATCTTGACAGGGACGCTCTTGGAGATATAGTACAGGAATTTCTTGAGTTTCTGCGTGGCCGCAATGGTCATCCTGGCGTATTTGGGGATGTCCACCTCAACGGTCGTGTTGATGATCTGGCGCAGGCGGGTTTCAAACTCCGGCTCCAGAGAGAAGGGATAACAGCCTTTCTTCATGTAGTCCTCGAAGTATTTGAGCGGACGTTCTGGACCGTAAGGAAAATCTACTTTGCCTTTCAGGACCTCTTCCATGGTGGCTGGCTTCAGGGACCAGCCATTGCGGAGATTGAGATATTCACGGAAAGACCAGACCGGCAGATGGTATTCGATCATGCGACGGCTGAGGTCGGCTCCACCCTCTTTCAAGTCAAGCATGGAACTTCCTGAATAGACCACGTGCAGGAGCGGCAGGGAGTCGTAGATATTCTTGATTTCGGCGCTCCAGTTCTCGTATTTATGAATTTCGTCAATGTAAAGGTGTTTGCCTCCGCGGGCAAAAAAAGCTTTTGCGGTATCCAGCAGGGTGTGGGCGCTGAAATAGATGTCATCGGCAACTACATATAGAGATTCGTCTTTGTTCCCGGCCCGCTTGATGTGCTGCAGGATGAGCGTGGATTTTCCTACACCCTTCTGACCCAGGATGCCCAGGATGCGGACGTCCCAGTTGATGGTATCGTGCTGCTCCCGGAAGAAGCTCATCGGGGTGAGTTCCAGGAGCTGGTTGAATTGGTCGTAAAGTGCTCGCATGACGTATTGCCGTATTTATTCGGCACAAATATAAGAAAACTGCGGAAAAGTTCCCGCAAGATTCTGAAAAAGTTGCGGGATTTTTCCCGCAATTTCATTATTTCTTCCAGAAGTCAGCCCGCTGAATTCAGCGGGTTTTTTCGTTATTAGGCTTATTTTCGTATCTTTATGAAAAAGAATGCAACTTTTTCCAACCTTTCGGCCGAAGGTTCCGTCTAATGGATGAAACCGCTCCGGAAGCGGGAATGTTGAACCTTAAAAGGAAGCGGGAATGTTGAACCTTAAAAAGAAATAAAGTTATGGAAGCCACGTTAGTACCAATCTTCATCTGCGTCATTCTCCCGATCGCCATTGTCTGGCTGGTCGTGCGTGCCCGGAAGCACGAAATGGACAAGAAGACGGAAATCATGCTCAAGGCCATCGAGAACGGGGCCCAGATCGACCCCCAGCTCTTCAAGACCAAGCAGTCCACCCGCAGCATCAAGCAGGAACTCATGGACAAGTTCACCGGCGCCTGCGTCACC
>CACXMH010000102.1 GCA_902768715.1 Fibrobacter succinogenes
GCTGGAAATCCCCAAGAACGGCACCGTGCTCAAGCTCAAGGACATGAACGGAAGGGAGTACGAAAAGACGGTATCAGAATCGGCCGGGATGGCCAGGGCCAGGGATCTCTTCTGTTTCTGCGCCTTTACCAGCCTCCGTTATTCCGACGTAGTGGAAGTCCGCCGCACTGATATCCAGAACGGCGTGCTGACCGTCACCACCCAGAAGACCCACGACCGCCTGCCGATCATCCTCCATAAGAATGCCATCGCCATCCTGGACAAATACAAAGACCAGGATTTCCCCGGTGGTAGGGCTCTTCCATACATGACCAACCAGCAGATGAACCGCTGTCTGAAGGACCTCGGAGAAATCTGCGGCTTTACCACTCCCGTTACCGTAACCGGCTACCGCAAAGGTTCACGCTACGACGAAGTCTATCCCAAGTACGAACTCATCGGCACCCACGCCGGCCGCAAGACCTTCATCTGCTTCGCTCTCTCCAACGGCATCGCTCCTGATGTGGTCATGAAGTTCACCGGCCACTGCGACTACAAGTCCATGCGCCCCTACATCGACATTACTGAATCCGCCAAGAAAGATGCTATCAAGAAGATGGAGGAAGCTTTTAAGAAGAAATAGTCGGAATTATTGTTGAAAACATTTCCGTATTCGTCGGAATAAATGTATATTTGCCTCCGTGATTCGTCCGAATTTATGTTAAAAACAATCTCATATTCGTCAGAATTTTTGTAATATGAAGAGAGAAATATACGAAAAACTACTTGAGTGGAAGTCTCGTAGAGACCATAAGCCCCTCGTCCTTGACGGTGCCCGTCAGGTAGGCAAGACCTACATTCTCAAAGAGTTTGGCAGCAAGGAGTACAAAAACTTCTCCTACGTCAACCTGGACAAAGATGCCGTGGCCAAGTCCATCTTCGAGCCGGACCACGACATACCGCGCATTCTTCGCACTCTATCCGCCCATACCGGCGTAGACATTGTGCCGAAGGACACCCTCATCATCATTGATGAAATTCAGGAAAGCGCCGCCGCCCTCGGCTGTCTCAAATACTTCAAGGAAGACTTCCCGCAGTACGACGTCGCCGTCGCCGGTTCGCTGCTGGGTATCTCCATCCACGAAGACCAGTCTTTCCCGGTCGGCATGGTGGAACTGGTCCGAATGTTCCCGATGTCCTTCCACGAGTTCCTGAATGCCACCGGCAACGAGAAACTCACGCAGCTTCTCCTTCGCTGTGATTGGCCCGCCGTAAACACCCTTAGCCAGAAGTATATTGACCTCCTGCGCCAATACTACTACGTTGGTGGCATGCCCGAGGCCGTAGCCGGCTATATCGAAGGGAAAGGCCTCAATGCCGTTCGCATGATCCAGAAAGATATCCTTGCTGGATACCGCAAGGACTTCTCCAAACACGCACCCAAGAAAGAGGTTCCCCGCATCGAGATGGTCTGGGACTCCCTGCCATCGCATTTGGCCAAGGAAAACAAGAAATTCATCTACGGCGCCGTTCGAAAAGGTGGCAGGGCCAAAGACTTTGAAGTGGCCATCACCTGGCTCAAAGACGCCGGGCTCATCTACAAGATCCACCGCGTCTCCAAGATCGAGTACCCGCTCAAATTCTACGAAGATTTCGATGTGTTCAAGATCTTCCCGCTGGATGTGGGTCTACTGGGCGCGATGACAGATGTGCCGGCCTCCCAGATGCTGGTGGGCGACAACATCTTCAAGGAGTTCAAAGGTGCTTTCACGGAGTGCTACGTCAACGAGCAGCTCGCACGCATTCAGATCCCCACCTTCTACCATTCGTCCAATGAGTCTGAGTGCGAGATAGATTTCTCTGTCCAGACAGAAAAACGAGTCATTCCTATAGAGGCCAAGGCTGAAGAAAACGTCAAGGGCAAATCGCTCAAGACATACATCGACGAGCATCCAGTTCTCAAAGGCCTCCGCGTCTCGATGAAGAACTACATCGACCAGGACTGGATGGAGAATCTCCCGCTCTACGCAATCGAAGGATATCTTCGTGCAGAGGGTATTCCGGTGCCCGAACAGGGTGAATAACAGTTCGAGTTACCATAGTTCCAACGAAATGGCCCCCCAGACCCCTGGAGGGCCATTGTTGATAACTTTTCCACCACATTCTATTACAGTCTCTTGCATACACGAGGCAAAAATTTTAATTTTGTAATCGGTATTTGACCCCAACAAACACAAAAGCTAATATGAGAATTCCGACGGCCAATTTTGGAAACGAGCCGGTGGGCGCGACGCAGCGACTCACCGCTGTGCCGGTCGCCCGCAACCGAGCCACGAGGATTCTCATGGAGGTCAAATAGCCCACAGCTCCCGCCAGGGGGCAGAGCCTGACACCCTCCCGAGACCTCACCGCCTCGGGAGGGCCTTTTTTCACCATTAACCAAAACCAACCAATTGAGTATCAATGAGTAAGCAAAACGGATAGGAGCATAATGTGCCAATGGATACGCTGGGAAGCATAATCGAGGTCATACGGGACTATTTGAACAGATGCGTCAAATGCAGCAAATGCAGGCAAGGAACCTGCCCCTGGATCTGCAATTTCCTGACACCTGAAGCCTCCGCTATTACCGAAAATGCCGACCAGAAAACCACCCACGAAGCACGCGCGATGGCCCTCTACGAGAAAGCCGGATGCCCCTGCGAACAGCAGCTTACTTTTGACGATTTCATCGACCGGATTGACAGCTTCGCCTCCAAGGCCAAGATGCCCGAGAACGGTGCCGAACTCTTCGCCACCCTCCGTACTCTCGAGGAATTTCCCTCCCGTCTCGGCCGCATGACAAAAGGCGCCCGTCTCGCCTTTGCCGACGCCATCTACTGCGCCATAGAACACACCCTCGCCGCCCTGGACTACTACTATCTCCGCCACGGCCACTGCATCAAAGAACTCCTGCAGCAGGTCCATCCCAGCTACGACCGCGAGGAAATGTTCAAGCTCACCGGCAAGATCAAGTCCTTCACCGACAAACGCATCAAGAAAGCCAAGCCCCTGAAGGGGGACGAAGAGGCCATCGACGACCAGCCGGCCACCGACCCTTACTGGCACCGCGCTCAGGACGCCCAGCTCCTGGACAACCACTTCCACTTCATCGGCACCAAAACGGAGCTCACCGTCTTCGTCGCCACCTTCTCCACGGCCCTCTTCAAGGAGATCCGCTGGTCACCCTTCGACCAGTGGCAGCCCTACCGCAATTACGCCAAGACCTAATGCGAATACAACAACCGCAAGAACCAGAAACTCACGCCCAAGATCCAGACAATCATGGACGTCTTCCGGGCGTAATCACCCGATTACCTGACATCACGTAATGGGTTACCGTAAGCCTCACGGTAATCCATATTTTATTGATAGTCAAGTCGTTTCCTTTGCAGCCAGATACATCATTAACAAAGGAAACGTTATGAAAACAGACCCTAAATCCTACATCCTCCACCTCACTGTCGAGGAATTCATCGAAGTTCTCAAAGAGAACCTGCCCGCCCTGGAAGTCCAGGCCCAGCCTCAACCTGCAGCAGCAGCCGAGACCAAAGAAGGCCCCACCTTCACCGGCCGGCTCGTCTACGGCATCAAAGGCATCGCCGACCTGTTCGACGTCTGCAACAAGACCGCCAGCGAATGGAAGAAGAGCTGGCTCAAGCCTGCCATCAAACAGGAAGGCCGCAAGATCATGACCGACGTCGAGTACGCCCTCAAACTCTACGGCCAGAAACGTCCCCAGCAGCCCCAGGCATAACCCGATGAAACCCCGCAGCAATGGAAGACAACCCCATCCAAGCTCTGGCAGCTGAAGGCCGGAAGGCCCAGGCCCTGCCCATCAAGATTGGCGCCCTTTCCGTCAAGCGGGCCAATCAGTGGGTTGAGGAATCCTTAACCAGGCCCGACCCGCGTTTCTTCTGCAACGGCCTCATTGTC
>CACXMH010000103.1 GCA_902768715.1 Fibrobacter succinogenes
TGGATGGTTTCGAAGAAGGTGCGGAGTTCCTTGGCGGAATCGACATCCGGAGCCTTGTCACCGAGGTTGTTGTAAACCTGGGCGGCGATGGAGGCGCCCATGCGGTTCTTACCGCGAGCGAGGTCAACGAGCACGAGCGTAGAATCCTTGTCCTGCAAGAGCTGCGGGGTGAGTGTCTTGCGCACATCGGCACAAGGAGCAAAGGCGCTGATGACGAGCGAAATCGGGGCCGTCACGCGGTGGCTGCCCTTGTCGTCCTGCCACACGGTGCTCATGCTCATGGAGTCCTTGCCCACCGGAATCGTGATTCCGAGATCCGGGCAGAGTTCCATACCGATGGACTTCACGGCTTCGTAGAGGTCGGCGCCATCGCCTTCGTAGTTCGGCGTAGCCATCCAGTTTGCGGACAAGTTCACGCGGCCCATATCAGGCACGCAAGCGGCAGCCATGTTCGTGAGGGATTCTGCCACCGTCATGCGGGCAGCGGCAGCCGGAGAAATCAAGGCAATCGGAGCGCGTTCGCCCATGCTCATGACTTCACCTTCGTAAGTATCAAGCGTTGCAGAGGTCACGGCGCAGTCAGCAACCGGAACCTGCCACGGGCCAACCATCTGGTCGCGGCAAATCATACCCGTCACGGAACGGTCACCGATAGAAATGAGGAACGTCTTGTCGGCGACGGTCGGGTTTGCAAGCACGCGGTGAGCCACGTCCTTGATGGAGGCATCGGCCGGAACCACGGTAGAGTTCAGCGGGCGCTTCTGGCTCTTTTCGTTACGGATCATGCGAGGCGGCTTGCCGAGGAGCACGCCGAGCGGCATATCAATCGGGGTCGTACCGAAGTGCTTATCGGTAAGGGTCAGGTGCTTTTCAGGGATAGCCTCGCCCACCACGGCGTACGGGCAGCGTTCACGCTTACAAATCGCATCGAACACGTCGAGTTTGTCGCCGGCGATTGCGATAACGTAACGTTCCTGGGATTCGTTACTCCAGATTTCGAACGGGCTCATGCCCGGTTCATCGTTCGGAACGTTGCGGAGTTCAAACTTACCGCCGAGACCGCCATCGTTCACGAGTTCCGGGAAAGCGTTGGAAAGTCCACCTGCTCCCACGTCGTGAATAAACGTAATCGGGTTTTCTTCGTCCATCGCCCAGCAGCGGTCGATGACTTCCTGGCAGCGGCGTTCCATTTCGGGGTTTTCGCGCTGCACAGAGGCAAAGTCGAGAGATTCGTTACCGGCACCGTTCTGCACGGAGCTGGCAGCACCGCCACCGAGACCGATCAACATGGCCGGACCGCCGAGCACAATCAGGTGGTCACCCGGGTCGATGTGGCCCTTCTCGATATGCTGGTGCTTGATGTTGCCCAAGCCACCGGCCAACATAATCGGCTTGTGGTAACCGCGGACTTCCTTGCCGTTCTGGGCATCGACTTCCTGTTCGAAAGTGCGGAAGTAACCGAGGATGTTCGGACGGCCGTATTCGTTGTTGAACGCGGCACCACCGAGCGGGCCTTCAATCATAATGTCAAGAGCAGAAGCAATGCGGGACGGGCTACCAAAGTCCTTTTCCCAAGGCTGGACTGCACCCGGCAGTTTCAAGTTCGAAACGCTAAAGCCCGTGAGGCCGGCCTTCGGCTTACTGCCCTTACCCGTGGCACCTTCGTCACGGATTTCGCCACCACTACCGGTAGCGGCACCCGGGAACGGAGAAATGGCCGTCGGGTGGTTATGGGTTTCGACCTTCATCAAGATGTCGACTTCTTCGTGGTGGAAGTCGTACTTGTTATTGCGCGGGTCGGCGTAGTAGCGGCCAGCGACAGCGCCCTTCATCACGGCGGCGTTGTCCTTGTAGGCGCTAAAGATGCCCTCGTTGTGGAGCTGGTAGGTGTTCTTGATCATCTGGAACAGGGACTTGTCCTGTTTGACGCCGTCGATGGTCCATTCGGCACCGAACACCTTGTGGCGGCAGTGTTCCGAGTTGGCCTGCGCGAACATGTAGAGTTCAACGTCGGTCGGATTGCGCTTGAGTTCGGTGAAGTTCTTGACCAAGTAATCGATTTCGTCGGAGGAAAGAGCGAGGCCCATTTCCTTGTCGGCCTTCACGAGGGCGTCGCGGCCCTGGTCGAGCACCGGAATCACGTTCAGCGGACGCGGTTCTTCCTTGCTGAAGAGCACTTCGAGCGAGGCGGTGTCGGCGAAAACGGCCTGCGTCATGCGGTCGTGAATCTTGGCCGAGATTTTCTCGCGAGCACCAGCCGGAACGGAGCCTTCAAACTTCACGTAGTAGGCAATGGCGCGTTCAATGCGCTTGATGGCCGGGAGGCCGCAGATATGGGCGATATCGGTCGCCTTGGAGCTCCACGGGCTGATGGTACCCGGACGCGGGCACACCACAAAGAGTTCGCCTTCGAGAGCCTTGGGTTCGCGGGCCGGACCGTAGTGCAGCACCTTCTTCAAGGTTTCGGTTTCCGCATCGGACAGGCCCTCGGACAGGTCCACCACGTGCAGGAATTCAGCGTAAACGGAAGCAACAGAGAGCCCCGCAGCCTTGAAATCGGAAGAAAGTTTCTGGAGACGGAAATCCGACAGAGCCGGCGTACCACGTAAAATGAGCATTATTAACCTCGGTTGATTTTTACGCGCTAAATTTAGAAAAATGACCATGCTTTTTTATGAAAAAAACGGCCCGCAAAGCGGGTCGTTTCCTGTTATTTTATAACTCGTTGAGAGTCAAAGAGTTAATGTCAAGACGCCTGTTTGAGATTGCTTCAGGGCTTCGCCCCTAGCAATGACACAAACTATTCTTCCACTTCTTCCTCACCCTCGTCTTCTTCGGCAGCGGCAGCAATCACCGCATTGCCAAGCAGGGCACCCACATCAATGGACTTGAGGCCCGAAAGAGTCTTGAGGTCCGTCTTCTTATCCACGTCCACCTT
>CACXMH010000104.1 GCA_902768715.1 Fibrobacter succinogenes
ACATAGAGCCCGGTATTTGTCGCAAATCACCCAAGATTTTAAGCAAAGGCTTCCGGACTCACGGAGGCCTTCCTTTTTTTGCTTAAAACGATATCCTCCGGGACGAAAAAAGCCTTTGCGGACTAAAACGCAAACGAGTTTATAAACCAGAGGATCAAATGACTAACAAGATCAAGCACATCACCGAAAGCCAGGGCTACGAGCCGCGTACCGACAGCATTTACGTGGCACTCCCGGGCGAACGTTACACCCCGTTTTCGCTCGGCAAGAAGCTCGGTGCGAAGGCCATCTTTGAATCCGCGAGTTTCTCGCACGGCCGCAGCCGCTACTCTACCTTGATGGTGGACGAGGGCTTCCGTCTGCGCCAGAACGAGAAGGACGTGAGCATCGTTATCGACGGCAAGGAAAGCACCTTCCTCAAGGAAGGCGAAGGCGATATTCTCGATGCCCTCACGCTGATTTCCGCCGAAAATACGGTGCCGCCCAACCAGATTCCGATTCCCTCTTCGGGCGTGGGCTACCTGGGCTACGAATTCTGCGCCCGCTGCGATACCATCCGCCTTGCCCCGCAGGTGGATGAACTCAACATTCCCGAAGCTGAATTCCTGGTGGGCCACATCTACATCGTGTTCGACCACTTTACCGAAAAGCTTCACCTGTTCGCCCTGAACTACGAAGAACACCAGATTGATTTGAAGGCCGCCATCGAAAAGGTGAAGGCCCGCCTTGCTGACCTCGACTTCAGCTACCTCGCTCCCGAACAGCAGTACGGCAAGGGCATCACCATGACCGACCTGGAACAGTCCCGCAAGGAATACGTGGAAAAGGTCGAGGCCCTGCAGAAGCACATCATCGCCGGCAACATCGTGCAGGCAGTGCCTTCTCGCCGCATCCAGTTTGCAAGCGACATCGCGGCGCTGGACATTTACCGCCGCCTCCGCACGGTGAACCCGTCTCCGTACATGTTCTTCCTCGATTACGGTACGCACCAGTTTATCGGTGCCTCGCCCGAAAGCCTCGTGCGCGTGCGTGAAGGTATCGCCACGATTCACCCGATTGCAGGTACCCGCCGCCGCGGCAAGGACGACGCCGAAGACGAAGCCCTGATGAAAAACCTGAAGGGCGACCCGAAGGAACGGGCGGAACACCTGATGCTCGTGGACCTGGCCCGTAACGACCTGGGCCGCGTCTGTGAAGCAGGTACGGTGGAAACCACCAAGTACATGGAATGCGAAAAGTTCAGCCACGTGATTCACCTGGTCTCTGACGTGCAGGGTAAGGTTTCCAAGACTAAGAAGGCCATCGAAGTGCTACGCTCCAGTTTCCCGGCAGGTACGGTGAGCGGTGCTCCGAAAATCAGCGCCATTGAAATTCTTTCTGGCCTCGAAAAAGTCAAGCGTCGCTTCTACGCCGGTGCGGTAGGTTACATGGAATCCGACGGCGATTTGGATTTCTGCATCGCAATCCGTTGTTGCCTCAAGCAGGGCAAGACCATCAGCCTGCAGGCCGGTGGTGGCATTGTCGCGGCCTCTAACGCCGACCGCGAATTTGAAGAAACGAATGAAAAGCTCGGAGCAATCAGAGCCGTACTGGAGGGGGAGCGATAGACGAAAGTTATGTAGAGTGTCATTCTGAGCGAAGCAACGTAGTTGCGGAGTCGAAGAATCTCATTGAATTTGATTTAGATCCTTCGATTTCGTGCTTCGCACTCCACTCAGGATGACACATCCCCGAACCACAAACCTTTTAAAATTCGGATTAGAAAAATGATCATCATCATCGACAACTACGACTCTTTTACTTACAACGTCTACCAGGCGCTTGCAAAAATCACTAACGAAGAGATCCGCGTGCTCCGTAGCCGCGAATGCACCGTCGCCGACATCGAAAAACTGAACCCGAGCCGCCTCATCTTGAGCCCGGGCCCCGGCCGCCCCGAAGACGCGGGCATCACCGTCGAAGCCATCAAGCATTTCGCCGGCAAGCTCCCGATTCTCGGCGTGTGCCTCGGTCACCAGGCCATCGGCTACGCCTTCGGCGCGAAGATTGTGCAGGCCAAGTTCATCAAGCACGGTATCGCCGAAGAAATCGACCTGGACGGCAAGGGACTTTTCCGCACCATCGGCAAGAAGAACATCTTCACGCGTTACCATAGCCTCGTCATCGACGAAGCGACGCTCTCTCCGGATTTCGAAGTGACCGCCCGCGCCACCGACGGCGACATCATGGGCATTCGCCACAAGACGCTCCCGATTGAAGGCGTGCAGTTCCATCCGGAATCCATCGCCAGCGGCCGCGCCGACGAATTCTTCAAGGCGTTCCTCAACTACCGTCGCGAACCGCTTGACGTGCGCGGGATTCTGAATACGCTTACCGAAGGCAAGGACTTGAGCCGTGAAACCGCCGAAATGTTCATGGAAGACTTGACTGACGGCATCATGGACGAACGCCAGATGGCCGCCATCCTGACCGCACTTTCCAGCAAGGGCCCTGTTGCCGATGAAATCGCCGGCTGCGCAAAGGTACTCAGCAGCAAGAAGCGCAAATTCCCCTACAGCGGCGACGAACTCACCGACATCGTGGGTACCGGTGGCGACGGCAAGGGCAGCTTCAACGTGAGCTCGCTTTCTGGCCTTATTGCTGCAACTTGCGGTGCAAAGATCGCAAAGCATGGCAACCGCGCTGTTTCCAGCAAGTCCGGCGCTGCCGACTTCTACACGGCTGCAGGCTTCAAGCTCGACATGGTTCCCGAAAAGGCAGCCTCCGTCATCGACAAGACGAACTTCGTGTTCCTCATGGCTCCTGTTTACCACAGCGCCATGCGCTTTGCCGGCCCGGTTCGCGGCGTTCTCGGCGTGAAGACCATCATGAACCTGCTCGGCCCCCTCACGAACCCGGCCGAAGCCAAGTACCTGATGCTCGG
>CACXMH010000105.1 GCA_902768715.1 Fibrobacter succinogenes
AAGCAGTTTCAAAAAGACCGCCCGCACCGTTTCGCGTGCGCGTTCCTCATCCCAGCCGGTATACGCAGCCGTTTTTTCGACGGCTTCCTCCATGGTCTGTATGCCGTTGAACTGGTTGAAGATGAACAGCGCGGGAGAATCCAGATCGAAAAGCGGGATCGGATCGACAGAAGCGGAAGTTTCGGCAGAAGCCATCGTGTAGGGAACTATGTTCGGCAGCAAACGCGGCTACACCCTGCCCCTGACTATCGTCATCCTCCTCATCATCGGCTTTCTCAGTTTTTCGTTCTACGACATGGTGAAGCGGGAGCGCATGGAATCGTTCCGCAGGTACGGCAGCGCATACGCATCGCTGGAGTTCGAATCCGCCGCCAACTATGCCTTCTACCGCATGGCTACCGCAAAGGAGCCCTGGAGAACAGATTCCCTGCGGCACTCCTCAAAAGACGGCAAAATCCAGTTCATTATCAGGCAGGTGCAGGACGGCGCATTCGCAAGGCTCACCGTCTGCAACCGGGATTCTTCCAAGACATTTTCTTCTGTTACGGGATACATTCCCAAGGCAAGGCCGGCCCTCGTTGTGACTGCGCCTCAGACGTCCGTGGCTCTGGTGGGCGACGCCAGGGTCGAAGGCGGAACCGCCCTGAAATCGGGCAGAATAAACTACAGCACGAACTACAAGAACAGGGCATCAAAAGATGCCTTCTACGACACGGCCTTCGTAGGCGACACCCTCCCCTATTTCGACACTCTCAAGTACTATCCGGAGCTCAGCCGCAAGTCCTTCGACACGACATTCAACAGGCAGAGCTGCATTTTCGACGGAACCGACGCCCTTCCCGAAGAACTCCGCTGTGCCACGGTCGTGATGCAAGGGGATTCCAGGTGCAATGAATGCCACATCAGCGCCGACAGGATTTTCATACGTGGGCGCTCCACGCTGACTAAGGCGAACGTCATCGCCAGAACAATTTCATTCAAGGACAGCGCCACTGCGGGCGGTTTTTTTCTGGCCCGCGATTCCATGGAAATCGACCTGAAACTGGAGCAAAAAAGCAAGATCTGGTTTTCTGTGCAAGGGCAAAGGAAGACCGAAACCGAATACGTGGGCAAGCTTTCTGTGCAAAAGTTAAAAGCCAAAAATGCAGCCCTGCTGTTCCTCGGGGAGAACTGGGACGAAACACAGAAGGGCATTCCGGTCGAAATTACAGACAAAGTAGATGTCACGGGAACGCTGGTGGCAAACGGTGTTGTCGATTTCAGGGGTAAACTAAAAGGGCACATGACGGTCTCCAATTTCTCATTCTACGAAGGAGAAACGCTCTGGCGCGGATTTTTGAAAAACGGGCAGATAAAGGGCGATACCGCGGTGCACATCCTGTTGCCGGACATCATCCATTTTGGCGGAGACCCAAGCTATGAATAGACAAGCACTCCGCATACAAAAGAAGCGAGGCTTTTCGCTGGCAGAGGTGCTCATCAGCTTCGCGATACTCGTATCAACAGGCGTCATGCTCACCGGATTCTTGCACAAGGGCCCCATAACTCAGAAAGCACGCAACGAGAACTACGGGCTAGAACTGGGCAAGATTTACCTGCTCACGGAAGACGTCCCTCACGACACAGTATTCGCCCATGACGACGAAAAAGGGAACCACTGGGAAATCCTTTTGAAGCATACCGTAGATGGCGACGAGATCTGCAACAGCGCGACACCCGTGCGCAACAAGGTCGACACAACCAGATCGTTGTACTATTGCCGTTACAAGGTTGGCCATGCGAAATAAGAACGGATTCACATTGATAGAACTGGTCGTGACCATGGCCGTATCCGGGATTTTCTTCACGCTGGCCATGAACATGTACTGCAATGCGAACGGGGCCTTCGTCAACTACAAGAAATCCCACGAAGCCTATTTCGACTACAATGTCAAAAAAGCAACGGCAAACCGCATGCTAAAAGACAATCCCGGGAAATGCGGTGACGACGGCACCTTCCATTTTTTGGGCGACACCGCGGATTCCCTGGACAAGGCATTTCCTTTCCCGGCCCCCAAATGCAAAGCACTGGACAGGAAGCGAGCTCTTGTCTACTTTTTGGGTATTCCCGATTCCGCATCAAGAGAGCTCCTGGGATACAGCGAAATCTACCAGGAATAACAGCGCCCTCCAAAACAATCCCTAAAACAAAAAAGCCTCTTCCGGTTTTCCGGAAGAAGCTATAGAGGGATAGAGTATAGAACAAACTTACTTGTACATGTAGCTCACGCCGTTGGGGAACTTGACTTCGGTCATGCCATTTGTCTGCACCTGGGCTACCGATGTCACGGAACCGCCGTAGATAATCGCGTTGCCCTTGTATGTCGGCTTGAAGGCCGCATTGCTTGAGCCATAGTAGCTGTTGTTGTCGTAGGTGACGGTCGCGCACTTGGGGAGGTCCGTGGAGTAGTTGCCGAACGCGAGGAGGACACCGCCGGTAATCACGAAGCCGGCATCCGTATCGATAAGGCCACCAGCCATGTTGGAGGAGCATCCGCCGCTACCGCCGCCCATGCCACCGCCGCCCCAGCCGCCAAAGCTGAAACCGCCCTGGTTTTCGTAGCTTTCGCCGGTAATCTCGAGAATCAGCACGCCACCTGTCATGTTTGTCGCGAAGGTAGAAGTGATGCCACCCTCGGCGAAAATCCTGTAGGCTTCGATGCCCTCGGAAGCAGTCACCACGTTAATCGTGGAGCCCTTCAGGTACATCGCGGAGTCCGCATGGAGACCATCGTCCTTTGCATTGACCGTTACCTCGCCGCCATTCATGTGAATCTGCCAGTGGGTGTGCAGGGCATCATCGCCAGTGGACTTGACGTCAATTTTACCGCCGTCCACGTAGATGTACTTTTCGGCGACAAGGCCCTTGCCCGTTGC
>CACXMH010000106.1 GCA_902768715.1 Fibrobacter succinogenes
CGATGGCAAAATCTTATTCTATCTTCTTTCCTACAAGATTGGTAGGAATAACAAAATGGTTTGTGATTCCTAAGCATTCGAAGGAGCGCCTATGATAAGTGACTGTCGAATGCCGAGAGGCATTCTGAGAACGAACTAGCCGCAAGCCTTTTGTCCTTAGGGCTTTGCAGGTTAGAAAAATAAGCCTAAGGATATCTCCAAAACCCAAATAATGCGAGCGCGGGTCTCTTTAGACCCGGTTGCCCGCTACAACCTAAAAGGAATTTTAACCATGACGACACAGAACAAGCTCCATTTTGAAACTCTTCAGATTCACGTTGGCCAGGAACAGGCAGACCCCGCAACCGATTCTCGCGCAGTTCCTATTTACCAGACCTCTTCTTACGTGTTCCACAACGCACAGCATGCTGCTGACCGTTTCGCCCTGAAGGACGCCGGTAACGTCTATGGCCGTATCAACAACTCTACGCAGGGCGTGCTCGAAGAACGTATCGCTGCCCTCGAAGGTGGTGTTGCCGCTCTCGCCGTCGCTTCCGGTGCAGCTGCCATTACCTACGCCATCACGGCTCTCGCCCGCAAGGGTGACCACGTGGTTGCACAGCGTACGGTTTACGGCGGTACCTTCAACCTGCTGCAGCACACGCTCCGCGACTTCGGTATCGAAACGACTTTCGTTGACACCCACGACCTCAAGAGTGTCGAAGCTGCCGTGAAGGACAACACGAAGCTCATTTTTATCGAAACGCTCGGTAACCCGCATTCCGATATCCCGGATATCGAAGCCATCGCCAAGATTGCCCACAAGAACAAGATTCCGCTGGTCATCGACAACACCTTCGGTACTCCGTACCTGATTCGCCCGCTTGAACACGGCGCAGACATCGTGGTGCATTCCGCAACCAAGTTCATCGGTGGCCACGGCACGACTCTCGGCGGTATCATCGTGGATGGCGGCAAGTTCGACTGGGCTGCATCCGGCAAGTTCCCGCAGTTCACCGAAGTGAACCCGAGCTACGGTATTCCTTTCACCGCGACGGGCGCCGCTGCTTACGTGATCTACGTCCGCACGATTCTCCTCCGCGACGAAGGTGCTGCAATTTCTCCGTTCAACGCATTCCTCCTGTTGCAGGGTGTCGAAACGCTTTCTCTCCGCCTGGATCGCCATGTGGAAAATACCAAGAAGGTTATCGAGTTCCTCACCAAGCATCCGAAGGTTACCCGCGTGAGCCACCCGAGCCTCCCGAACCATCCGGACCACGAACTTTACAAGAAGTACTTCCCGAACGGTGGCGGTTCCATTTTCACCTTCGACATCAAGGGCGGCCAGGCAGAAGCCTTCAAGTTCATCGATAGCCTGAAGATTTTCAGCCTGCTTGCAAACGTTGCCGACGTGAAGAGCCTCGTGATTCATCCGTACACCACCACGCACGCCGAACTTTCTCCGGAAGAATTGGCCGCAGCCGAAATTACCCCGGCAACGATCCGCGTGTCTATCGGTACGGAACACTACGAAGACATTATCGCTGACCTCGAAAACGGCTTCGCCGCAATCTAAGCAAAAAACGATCCATTGTCGTCATGCTGACAGGCCGTAGGCCAGGAAGCATCCAGCCCGGCGGTATTTTCACCATCAGGAAATAAACGCGGGTCTGGGTCCTTCGCCTTCGGCTCAGGATGACGTTTTTTTGTACGGAGAATACAATGATAGATTTTGAATACTACAACCTCTATACCGACGAACAGATCTTCATTATCGTGGGCTTTGGCGCCCAGATGCAGGCGACGAACAACTTCAATTCTGTCTTGGGCGTCGACGTCGACAAGCGTCTGTTGCCCTTGAAGGAATTGTTCAAGCCGGCAACTTGGAGAGAAAATATCAAGTAATTTGTACTTTCCGTACAACCTGGCGCTCCTGGAAATATTCGAAGTCCATTTTCAGGGGCGTCTTTTTTTGAACCTTTTCACGGAGACAGAATGAATTTTGTACTGACGATTTCAGGATTCCTGATTGCTTTCTTGGTGAACTTACTTTTTCCGCAGGTAGCCGAGAATGTGCGAATCAAGGAATATGTTTTTGGCGGGTTTACGGTTGACGACAATTTGGCGTACCGTTTGGTTTTGCTTGCCATTATTGCCTATTACACTGTTTACGCGGTAGTGCTGTTTGTCCACAAGGCGAGAGCTGATAAGGTGACTAAATTTTTTGCGGGCGCGAAGTTTCGTTTTGCAGTTGGCTTGGCGCTTGCCGCATGGGATATTCTTGGAACCAAGTTGCTGTTTTTACCGCAGCCATTCTTTCCGGGGCCTGCGATTATTATGGACGCCTTTATTGGCGATACCAAATTCATTTGGCAGAATACGCTTTATTCGCTGCGCCTTTTCGTGGCCGGATTTTCGGTGGGCGTGGTGACGGGTGTGTTGACTGGTGTGCTGATTGGTTGGTATCCGAAGGCTCGTTACTGGATTTTGCCGGTGCTCAACATTTGCGGCGTGATTCCGGCGGTGGCATGGATGCCTTTTGCCTTGACGCTTTTCCCGACTTCGTTTGCGGCGGCGACTTTCTTGATTGCGATTTGCTCCTGGTTCCCGGTGGCGACCATGACGGCCGACGGGGTGCAGGGTACGCCGAAGTCGTTGTTTGAACTTTCGCGCACTTTTGGCGCGGGGCAGCTGTACCAGATTTTCCATATTGCGATTCCCCATGCAATGCCGCAGATTTTTACGGGCATTATGACGGCGGCTGCGTTTGGCTTTACTACGCTCGTGATGGCCGAAATGATGGGGCAGCCGGGCGGTCTTGGCTACTACATTAACACTTCGAAGGTATGGAGTGCCTACTACAAGGTATTCGCAGCGATTGTCGTGATGGCGGTACTGTTCTCTGCGATTTTGAAGGTGGTTG
>CACXMH010000107.1 GCA_902768715.1 Fibrobacter succinogenes
ACGTTTTACACGATAGCTGCGATACCGGAGTATCAAATCCTCGCGAATTGGCTGCGCTGTGCCTACCATGCCATGCTGTTTCTCATCTTCGTTCATTACATCGCCTCCACGCGCTTCATTGCTGCTATCCATGACTTTTCCATTTCGGTCATCTTCGGCTTGCTCGCTTCCTCTTCCTTCCGTTCATCCATGTCGTCGCGGTAGTTTGCCCACTTGACCAGCTCCGCGTAGTGGTTGGCGGGATTCTTCTCGCCGTTCTCTATCTGGCACGAGAGCGAGTCGATGGCGCGGTTCAGCTTCTGCTGGTTTCCGAACTTGATTCCTAGCTGTGCGTACTGCTCCTGCGTGAGCCGGACGTTGCCGAACTCGCCCGCGTATGCGAGGTTGAGCACGTCGACGGAGGCATGGCGGTTGCCCACGGGAGGGCGTGAAGAAGAGGGGAGCAAATGGCCTCCCGTGGGCTTTTCGTCTGTGCTTATCGAATGATAGGCTACTTGGTCGTAAGCTTTCCCGGATTGCGCAGCCGCCTCCGGGTGGCGGGACATAGTACCCTGCGCGGCACGTCCACCGCTGAATCCGTGCGCTGGGGCTTCGTTCTGCGGCACCCGCCGCATATTCTTGGAGACGGTGGCGCTTTCGTCCTCTGCCTCGCGGGTGTCCCCGTCTGCCGTAAATTTGTCGCCTTGGGCCTTCTGCCATCTGGTCTTTGCTGCCTTGCGAGCCTTTGCAGCCCTTTCGTCAATCATCGTCAATGCGTCATTGTGCATTGATTCGGCAATCGAGCCGGGTGTAAAGTCCTTTGTCACAAGTTCGTAGACCATATCCTTGAAAGCCTCACCTATTGTCTCTGTGGACACTCCCTTTTTCAGTACCCATCCGTGGTCCTTGATACGGAACGGGTAGAAGTCGGGTTCTTTCTCAATTTCTTTCCCCATCGGCACCCGTCACCATCTTGTCGAAAGCCATCGCAAAGACTGAACCGATGGAAAGGCGCACGCCCTTCTCCTTTCTTTCCTTGTCGATGTAGGCTTCGACTCTCTGTACTGCGTTTTCGTCGATTACGACGGTTCTTGTTTCAGCCATTGTTAATTGTCCTTTTGTTGAGAATTCTGTAAACTTCTTCCATCCATTCATTCATGACATTGTCGAAAATTCGGACCTTATCTTCGTCGGATAATGGAGACTTATTCCTAAGAGTTTCGACAATAAACTCGACTCCAACGTTTTCAATCAAGTATCCTTCCGAATTCCAAACTTTTTCAAAAAGACCTTTTCCAAGAAAATCCTCATCCTTCATATTTTCGGAATAGAGAAGCTCCTTGTTTTTCAAGAGGATTTCCTTCAAGTCGAGCATGTTTGTTTTATTTTCCTTATTTTTTCTGTTCTATGAATTTTAAATTCATTTTATTGATTTTCTATTCAGAATATATGAATTTTAAATTCACTTGTCAAGTGAAAAATGAATTTTTAATTGATTTTTTATTTATTTTTACAAACATGGAACCGAAACTCGATCTACAGGCTTTTTTGAACAGAAAGAACATCAAGCAGGCGGAACTCGCCAAGCTCATAGAGACAACGCCCGAAAACGTTTCGAGGTGGGCAAAGGGCAAGGGCGTGCCGAGCTACGAGCTATGCTTCAACCTTCTTGTAAACGGAATGACCCAAGAGGAGCTTTTCGGGATAAAAAGCGAGGTTCCGCTATCCGATATGCCGGATGACGAGCTGGAACGGAAAATCAAGCAAGTTCTTTTAAAAATATTGACACGATAAAAAAGCAATACGATAATGTTACAAAAGACTACCCAAAAGGGAGTCTTTTTTTTATGTTGTTATGTATGCTTGAGCATTGCACTAGTAATGCTTGAGCATTGCGTAAGAAATGCAATTAAACTAAACTAAATTAAACTAAATTACCATTCTTCCAATTTTGATATTTATCTGCTAAAATACCATTCTACTAAGCACGCTATTACGCGCGCGCGTGCGCGTGAGGTGTTCGGAATTTCCGAACAGTTGAACCGACGAGGATTCCTCGGATACTGAAAAAGGGCGGATTGCTCCGTCCTTGTGCTTAAATCGATACAAAATGTTTAGTTTCGGGATTTTATTCCGCGTTCTGGGCGATATATCTCTCGACCAGCCACCGCAAAAACTTGCTCGTGTTCGCCACGTTCGACACATTCCGCACGTCCTCCTCGACGGCCTTCTTCTTCGCCTTGTCCAGCGCTTCCTGGTCCAGCATCACGTTCACGCGGTACAATGGGCGCTCTCGGTCTTCTTTTCGTCTAGGCATGGTGTTACCTCCGTTTGATGGTTTGCGGGTTCAGGCGTTGCCCGTGCGCCTGGATAGTTTAAATCGCTTCACCCCATCCGACAAGCGAGCAGTCGGAAGCGATGAAAGATGTTTTGTATTCCTTGTTTATTTTGGATGTGCCAGCAAATAAAGCAGATGCACTATTGTTGTCGATCACTTCGACCATCATGTATTTATTTTCACGCGGGGCGATGTAATATCTTTTCATGGCTGTATCCTCTTTTTTAAATTTGCGGGTTCAGGCGTTGCCCGCTCGCCGGTGGTGGATGGGCTTAAGCCCAGATTTTCCAAACTTTTTTCTGTTCTTCCATCGGAACCTTCTGCATCGCCATTTCAATCGTGATTTTCTGAATCAGGCGGTGGTAGTCGTT
>CACXMH010000108.1 GCA_902768715.1 Fibrobacter succinogenes
TTGCTCTTTTCAATCCAAAGGATGCTCCGCCATAACCAGCAAAGCCTTCAAAAACCCTGATTACATTCTTCTTCTGTCGAGTCTGGGCCATATCGCTCCATTTTGAAAGTGAACGAGTTCACTCTCGCGGGAGCGGTTCTGGCCGATTCGCTTGGCCGGGGTGCGGACAAAAAGAACGGCGGGGAGCCGACTCACTCCTCGCCTAAAAGCGCGACATTTTCAAAAGAATACAATACACCCGCAAAAACCCGGGCGGATACAGTACGCCCAGGGTACACTACGCCCGTGCAATCCACGGGCGATGGCGAGTCATTGTCTTATTCTCGTTGCTGAAAGTGTCGAAGTTCCAAGTAGAGGACAAGAGCAAAACTCAGCGAGTCCACCCCTGTTCTGCACTTCTTCAGTCTTTTTCGGAAATAAAAAAGGCGTGGAGTTGAATGCGTTTACCTACCTGAGGCCTTCGACTGCCCGCAACGAATAAACACAAACAACTCACGCCCCAAATGGCCGCTTGCATACAGGCAAACTGCTATTTAAACAATAGACCATGTAGCAAAACGATGCGACAGGCACGGGCCGGCCGCAGACGTGAGCGTTCGTCTTGTTCTCGTCGCAGAAATTGTCGAAGTTTCAAGTAGAGAACAAGAGAAAACTCTATTTTCACCCAAAATATAAATTATTCCGGTGTCAAAAGGTGACGCCACGCCCGGAAGGCGAGAAAAAAGCGTAAAAACGCAGAATTCAACCGCCTGCAGGGGTCGATTTTCCTCAAAATTGCCAAAATTTCCGCAAAATACGCCAATTGTCATAATATGACATTTAAGGAATGTATATTTGCGTCGAGAACACTTTGCCCCGCCTTTTTTTTGCTTGTAGGCGGATTGGAGTAGAAGATGAATAAGCGTGTACCGCCTATCGGTAAGGCCGACGGAACAACTTTTGAAATCCTTGCGGAACGGGTAAAAGACGTCCATAATGCGACAAGTTCCGTAGCCAAGGGTGCCGTAAACCAGCTTCTGACTATACGAAATTGGGCTATCGGCTGCTATATAGTTGAATATGAGCAAGAGGGGTGCGACCGAGCCAAGTACGGTGCTCGTCTACTGCAGAATCTGGCTGACGAACTGTCCATCAAGGGGCTTGACCGACAGTTGTTGAACGCATGCAGGATGTTTTACGTGAAATATCCACAGATTTGTGCGACAGTGTCGCACAAATTGCAGGGAATAGACTATTTTCCCGAAAATTTGGTTGTTATTAAGAAAAAAATCAGAGAAGCAATTTGCGAGACAGTGTCTCGCAAATTCGAAACGCCGCCGGAATTGCTTGTCACTCGGCTTTCATTCTCGCATATTAAAGAAATAATGACCATTGACGACCCTATGGAGAGGTTCTTCTATGAACTTGAATGTATCAAAGGCACATGGAGCGTGCGAGAACTTCGTCGGCAAATCGACACGAAACTCTATTTCAGGAGCGGAATCAGCAAAAAGCCGAAACTGTTGCTGCAAAGGGTGGAAAAGGGCGGAGCTGATGCCGTTTTGCCGGTCAAGGACGCGTATACTCTCGATTTTTTAGACCTGAATGCCAAGGATGCGTTCTCCGAAACCGATTTGGAACAGGCAATCATGGGCCATTTACAAGAGTTCCTGTTGGAAATGGGCAAAGGGTTCTGCTTCGAGGCTCGGCAAAAACGCATCATCATAGACGACGAGTATTATTTTATCGATTTGGTGCTTTACAATCGTCTGCTGCACTGCAATGTAATCGTGGAGTTGAAGGTCGGCAAATTCCGCATTGAACACGCGGCTCAACTGAATGCCTACATCTCTTATTTCAAGGATTGCGAGATGGTGGACGGGGATAATCCTCCGATCGGGATTTTGCTCTGTACCGAAAAAGGACCGAAAATGGTCCAGTATGTATTAAACGGCATGGACGAGAAGTTGTTTGTCTCGACATACAAGTTGCGGCTTCCCGACCGTGAACAGTTAGAAAACTTCTTGATTAAGGAAGTGAAGGAGATGGGGCTGTAAAAAAACGCGACCTTTTGTTCAAAAAGTCATAAAATGCAAGAAAATCCGCCTTTTTCTCAAATTGTCATAATATGACATTTAAGGAATGTATATTTGCTTCGAGAACACTTTTCCCCGCCTTTTTTGCTTGTAGGCGGATTGGAGTAGAAGATGGCTAGAAAGACCGAAAAAACGGATGATATCGCACCTAACCCGCTCATGGAGTCGGGCGTAGAAAAGATGATTCGGGTTGTTCGTGGCAAGCAGGTGTTGCTTGATCGCGATATTGCAACATTATACGGTGTTGAAACTAGGGCGATAAATCAGGCCGTCAAGCGAAATATGGAAAGGTTCCCGGAAAGGAACTGTTTTCAATTGACAGAACTGGAATTT
>CACXMH010000109.1 GCA_902768715.1 Fibrobacter succinogenes
CTCCATCTGGACCCGCTCTCCCGTCGCGATAAGGTGGAACGCATGTTGCACGAGGCCGACAGCATAAAGCCCGACCTGATACTTTTCGGTGGCGATTTCGCCGATATCCACGATTCCGTGCTGGTGAACCAGGGCTACGATACGCTGTTCGCAAAGTTCGCTTCGGCCGCCCGCATCGGGGCCTTTGCTGTCGGTGGCAATCACGAGGTTTATACGGAACGCGCCGGTGGCGACATCGCTGGCTTTTTGCGGCGCAGCGGCTGGGTGTTCTTGGAAGATTCTACCGTGTGTACGGAAGTCGCTTGCATCACCGGGCGCATGGATGTGCAGAAGGCGCGTGCCCTGGACATGGACCGCATGCCGCTCTCCAAGCTCGCTGTTGCCGGGAGCGCGCTTCCCTGGCTGCTCATGGACCACCAGCCGAGGGGTATCGAACCCGAACATTCGGGCCGTATGCCAGATTTCGCGTTCTCGGGCCATACGCATGCCGGCCAGTTCTTCCCCGGAACCGTCATCATAAACTGGGTCTGGCGCCTCGCTTACGGGTTCGGCACGCTCGATTCCGTCCGGTGGCTTGTATCCAGCGGGGTGGACAGTTGGGGCCCTCCGGTGCGTGTCGGGAGCGATACCGAGATGTGGTTCCTGCGTTTCGAGATGCGGCTTCCGTAAAAAAACATTTAAAAAGGTCATTGAAACCGACGGCGAAACTGACTATATTTGGGGCATAAAACTCAACCCCCAAATCAAGGCGCAAATATGTCAGATCGTTTTATCGTGACCGGCAACTTCACCGATGACCCGTTCGCCATCGACATGGCCCAGTACATCGGCCTCCGTGAAGACATCTCCGACGTGGTCTCCCTGAAGACCTTCGCCAACTCCGAATTCTGCCCCCGCTACATGCTGGACGTGGACGACATGGAGCATATCGGCAAACGTCTGGAAGGCAAGATTGTTTTGATTTGCTCGGTTTCGAACCACGAACGCAGCCGTAACGACTACGCCATGCGCAACTGCATTCTGGCCCGCGCCGCCAAGGACAACGGTGCCGAGCAGGTGGTGCTCGTTGAACCCGACCTGTTCTACAGCGCCCAGGACCGCGGTCCGCACCGCATCGGTCCTCTCGAGAAGGACCGCCCGGACATCGACTTGAAAAAGTTCGACGGCCAGGCCTTCACGAGCCACCTCTATGCAGAACTTTTGAAGACCTCCGGCGTGGATGCGGTCGTGACCTGCCACAACCACAGCGTCAAGGTGCAGAACCTCTTCAGCGAAATTTTCGAGGGCAACTTCCACAACCTCATCCCGACGGATGTGTACGCCCACTACATCAAGAGCAGCAACTTCGTCCAGACCGGCAAGGACGGCAACAACCTCGTGATTGTCTCTCCGGACAAGGGCGCCCGCCCGTTCATGAACGCCGTCTACGATGCATTGCAGCTCCCCGAATGCAAACGCGTGGTGATGGACAAGGTCCGTACCGGTGAACGCGAAATCAGCATGACGTTCAACCCGGAACTCTCTGACATCAGCATCGAAGAAATCGAAGGCAAGGACGTGATTGTGTTCGACGACATGGTGCGTACCGGCACGACGATCGTGCAGTGCTGCGAACACATCAAGAAGGGCCACCCGAACCGCGTTTGCTTTGGCGTGACGCACTTCCACACCAGTGCCGAAGCTCGCGAAAAGCTCAACAGCCCGGCTATCGACGAAATCCTCACGACCTCGACCCTCCCGGACATCATGAACCGTGACTGCCAGGGCCGCCTGCGCAAGAAGCTCACCGTGCTCAAGCTCGGCAAGTGGATTGCCCGCCACGTGATGCAGATGTACGGCATGGACGACGGACGCTTCGAGAAGGACTTCTACAAGATCGATATGTCCTCGAAGAACCCGCGTTGGCCGCCTGTGTTCTTCTAATGAGACCGTTCGCGGATAATAAAACCGCTCGCGGTTAGTTACTTTCAGAAGCCCTTGTTTAATAACAGGGGCTTTTTTATGCAAATTTGTATTGAATTTGTGTATATTTATAAAATAGTTAGAGGTTTGGAACGCTGCGGTTATGCCGAAATTTTTTCTTGCGATATATCTTCTTTTAATCCTTTCCGGCTGCTCTATTCGTGAAAGTGCCGTTCCTGCTCCAAATCATGGTTACCGGTATTTTGTAAA
>CACXMH010000110.1 GCA_902768715.1 Fibrobacter succinogenes
ATATAAAAACAAAATGGGGAGAAGAATTAGATAAATATAATATTCTTCAAGAATATCCTAGACCTCAATTTGAAAGAGATTCTTAGAACTGTGTGAAGAATTCCCAGGTGGTCCGCGGAACCCAGGACTGTCCCTGGCCGGGGTCCTTGTGATCCCACTGGTGGCCGGCGTTATCAGTACACCACTTGACCGGGAAGCGTTCGTCTACGTCCTTGTAGTCATAGCAGGTGTGCTGCCCGCTGTTGGATTCCTGAGCTTTTTCCTTGGTGGCGTCCTTGCCTTCGGCGCTTGCGTTTTTCAGCGCGGTGTCGCGGGCGGAACGTCCCATGGCGGGAGTGCAGAGGTTGTCGCTCATGCCGTGGACGCCCATCCAGGCAATCGGTTTGTTGACGACTTTCGGAAGCCAGATGTTCACGTCGGCGGTTTCATAGACGGCGACGGCGCGAAGCACATGCTGATGGTTCCTGGAAAGGCCGTTGGTGAACATCGAACCGTAGCTGAAGCCAGAGGAGAATACGCGGCTGGAGTCAATGCAGAGTTCGCTTTCCAGCTTGGCCAGGAGTTCGTCGAAGAAGGCGTAGTCCTTTTCTTCCCACGGGGCGCACATGTTTTCGTGGCACTTTCCGTCGGGAGCAACGAAGATGGTCGAGCCGTCCTTGTCAAACGGCTTCATGCCGTAGTAGTTCTCGCCGCGGGCCACGTTCTGTGCAGAACCGCCCATGCACTGCATGCCAAAGATGAGGCGGTAGGGCTTGTTCTTGTCGTAGTTGCTCGGGAGGTCGTAATAGACGTCGCGCGTAGTGCTTTCGCCCTTGTAGGTCCAGGTGAACTTGAACTGGCCGGACTTGGACATTTGCGTATCCTTGCCGCAGCCGCTAGACGGGACGGGGTCATTGCCCTTTGCCCAGCCGAATGCGAATGTCTGCCCGCCTGCAGTCGGATTGAGTTTCAGGTCGAGCGTCGTGTCGAGCGTGCCGAGCGGTACGGTGAGCGTATCGAAGCCTTCGGCGACAACGCGGAGAGTTTCTCCCTTCTGCACTTCCTTCAGCAGGGCGTGGCCAGTCTCGCTGAACGAGGCTGAGTAGTTGCCGTTCGCGGTGAAGCGGAAGGCCTGCTTTGCGCTGCCTACGGCCACCTGGGCCACGTAGACGCCCCTGGCCTTGACGCTGGAGGTGAGGTCCACCTGGCCGGAACCGTAGAGGGTCTGCTTGAATACCTGGTTACCCACGAGGTCGAAAATCCGGACCTGCACGGGGGAGCTCCCGCTCTGCGAGAATGAGAGTATGCCGGAGTTGATGCTGATGTATACCGGCGTATGCGATGCGACGATGGCATGGGGCGTTGTGGTGTCGCCCGGCGAGATGGTATCGCCCGGGGAAACCTCGTCCTCATGGATGGTGAAGTTGCCGCGGCTGTCTGTGACGGTCGACTTGTTCTCCTTGATGAGGGTGACTTCGGCCCCGGCTACGGCCTTGTTCGTGTTGTCCTTGACCGTGCCGCTCACTGTGTAAGCGGATGCCGCGGTGAATGCTGTTGTCAGCATAATTGGCAAAACAAGAGAGAATGCTCTCTTCATATCGGCTCCTTTCCCATACCATTGTTAAGTGTGCTTTCTTAATCTAGATAAAAAATGGGGGAAAAGGTACCAGTAACAAAAAGTTTTCGTGCTCACCCTTCCTGATTTGCCGAAAAACGCCAAAAAAAGGAATTTCCCCTATAAAGTGAACGGCTCCCGTTGCCGGGAGCCGCTCTGGGTTTGGTTATGGAGAGTACTAACTAGAACTGTTCGAAGAACTTGTGGACTTCTTCGGGGACCCAGGTGTTTTCCCAGCCGTAGCCGACGTTCATGTTGCCGGTGTCGTGGGCAGTCCACTGGTGAGCTCCGGGCCAGCTGCACCACTTGACCGGGAAGCGCTCGTCGACAGTAGTGAAGTCGTAGCAGACGTGTCCGGTGTTGCCCTGGACTTCAGTCGGCTTCTCGCTGCTTGCGTCCGTGAACTTGCCGTCTGCACCGGCCTTGCCGTTCCTCTTCAAGATTCTCGGAAGTGCGCTCGTCTTGGCTGTGTTGTAGCTGCAAGTCTGGTCGTTCTTGCCGTGGACGCCCATCCATGCAATCGGCAAATCCTTGGCGTCATAGCGACCCGATCCTGCACTC
>CACXMH010000111.1 GCA_902768715.1 Fibrobacter succinogenes
TTTGTCTTTTTTTACCCCGACATTTACACCGACAAATACCCCGACAAACATGTTTTTATCATGACATTTATCATGACAAATAATATGACATTTATTCCGACATTAATCCGACATCTTTTCCGACATTTAAACCGACATTTTTAGCATAAATTAAGCAGACCGGATGGCTCGTAAACGCCCATCTTTGCCTTTATCAGTCAATCAAATCGTTCTGGAAGCGGGACAGATGCTCGAACGGTAAAATCTGGCGACCGCGGAAAAGGCCGCAACCGTCGTTTATTAGCTGGTTGTTGATAGCCTTGAACATGTTCACGTCCACATTCGCGAGCTCGATTTCTTGCAATTTTGTCAGGCGTTCGTAAGCCTCGTCAAAATAAACGCATTCGCCGCTCGGAATCTCGTCGTGCTTGCTGCGGCGCGCCTCTTGCGTTTTCTCGTAGCCAAAATGGTTCGCCTCGCCGATTTCGGCAAAGTCGTCCATATCCTTGGTGCGCAACTGCACCTCGGTAAAGCAGCGGGCCAGATTGTCGTAGAAAATAATATGCAGCGACTGGTAACCCGAGCTCCTCGGGAATGCCACCGAATCGTGGTAATACGGCCGCACTTGTTCATTCAACAATTCCGAATGACCGTCTTCCGTGTACTTCGTGATCTCTGCCGTAAAGCCGCGCTCTTCCAAGAATTCCGGCAGCACGTTCGCGATTTCGTACAGATACTTTTCTTCTACTTCGCGGCGGTTCTCGCCCTTTTTAATGTGGCAAACCGGCATCGAAATCACAATGCGGTAAGCAATCAAGTCGCGAAAGTTCAGCTTGCTCTTGATTTCGGCTTCTGTCGGGAACATCCCGTTTTTTTTTGTAATAGCCGTAAATGTATTCAAGGATGTGACCATTGAATTTTTCTTCGGCGCGAATCAGCGACTTAATGCGACCCTTGAAAGTAAAAGCCAAGAACGGGTATTCCCGCGTCATGAACTTGTAGAATTCCTTGATCCGCTGAGACTGCGAAGTCAAAAAGTCATTGTGCTCCAGCAATTCAATAATCTGAATCAGAAAATTCGAATGCGCAAGGTCGATGCTGTTGCGCGTTTCCTTCGCACCGTTCCTGAGGTCGTTAGAATACTGATGCAAAATTTTCAGCACCGTGTTTCCGGAATACAAGTAGTCGTTCAGCGTAATCATATTAAATCCTGCGCCCCATAGAATGCAAAAAATATGCCAAAGCTCTTTCGCAAGATACTTTGGCATTTTTCGTTACAGTTTTTGGAAAACTTTATGGTTTTTGGATAGCGTCGTAATTACGCGGCGTTCCCTGCAAGGCCGATTTCTGCGGCGTGTTCGCGCATGCCCTCAATGCAGATGGCGGCGACGTCTTTCACGTCCATGCCGAGCAGGGCACAGCCTTTCAGGATGTAGTCGCGGTTGCACTTGGCGGCGAATTTCTTGTCCTTGAACTTCTTCATGAAACTTTTCACTTCGAGGTCCAGAATGCCGTTGGGGCGCATTCTTGCGCAGGCCTGAATGATTCCGGTGAGTTCGTCCACGGTGAACAGGCTCTTTTCCATGTTGGTCTTGGGTTCCACCTGGTTCACGATTTCAAAACCGTGCGCCAAAATGGCACGCACGTCTTCTTCGGAGACGCCTTGTGCGAGCAGTTCCTTTTCGGTGTGCTGCAGGTGTTCTTCGGGGAATTCCTGGTAGTCGTAATCGTGCAGGTAGCCCACGGCTTGCCAGTGTTCAACGTCTTCGCCGAAGTGTTTGGCCATGGCGCCCATGGCGTAGCATACGTTGAGGGAATGGATGACCAGCGATTCTTCGGTCACGTGGCCCTTGCTGATTTCTTTTGCGCGTTCGACGGTCAGGCTCATTTGAATTCTCCGATTTTTGTCGGTAATATAAATAATTTGGGGCGCCTATTGCACCCCGTTTGTTATAGAAAAAATTGATAATTCAGCATAATTATTAAGTATTAGACGCACCCAAAAGCCCGTTCTATATTTGGCAACGTTTATGAAAAGAAAGAGTGTTGTCATACCGGGCTTCGGCCTTACAACAGGGGGTACTGTCTAGTTTTAAAGTGAGTTTCTTGACGGCTTTTGTCGCCTCGCTTATCAATGCGGTGATGGGCGTGATTCTCGCCTGGGTGCTGGTGCGTTACACGTTCCCGCTCAAGCGCATCGTAGATGGAACGATTGAGCTCCCGTTTGCGCTCCCTACGGCGGTGGCGGGCATCGCGCTTACGGCGCTCACTGCGGATACGGGCCTTATAGGCGGCTTTTTCGCG
>CACXMH010000112.1 GCA_902768715.1 Fibrobacter succinogenes
TTAGAGCGGTCAGCAAACAAGGCGTCGCAGATCTCAAGATTAGACATGGACGGAACTATCATAATCACAAAGTTAGCAAATTATGACGCAAGAAAGCCATCGGGCCAGTCGAAGTCGCACGGAACGCACTCCCAGTCAACGGTTTCCTTCGTGAAAGGAGTCTCGCCAGGGGCAACGAGCTCCTTATTCACGTAGGCGACAATGGCGTCCATGTGGGCTTCCATCAGGCGCTCAAACATAGCCGGGCAATCGAACTCAAATGCCCAGAAAGGATAATACCCGTTCTCCTTCAGGTACTTCTTGACGAAGGCCACCTCTTCGTCGGAAAGCTGGGCCTGGAAGGTTGTCTCGTGCCATTTGGACGAGTCAAAACGGAAACGGAGCGTGAAGGTATAAGCCTGCATAGACGTGGGATTAGAAGCGGAAACCGAGATGGATGGAGAACTTGCCGGCAAGGACGTGGCGCATTTCGGAGCCTGCGCTGCCCAGTGTGGTGTCAAAGGCCTTGTAGTCGTAGCCGATGCCGTTGTAGCCCAGCATGACATAAATGGCCTGTTTGGGAGTCAGGGCAAAGTCACAGCCGAAGCAAGGCTCAAAGTAGAAGCCGTTGGCCATCTTGATCTCGTTGGAGCTGAGACCGAAGTTGGCGCCCAGATCCACGGCGAAGAACGGAGAGACCTTGGTTGCGGTGAGATTGGCCTTCAGGCGACCAAAGACCTTGATGTTGTTGCGAACATCATTGCTGGTGCCGTGGTAAGAGTTGCCAGCTCCGCTGTGGTACTCGTAGCTGGTGTAGTAGAGTCCATCGAGGTACTCGTAGCCCGCACCCGCGCCGACAAAGAAGTAGTCGTTGATGCGGTAGCCGCCGACGAAGTTCACACCGAAGGAGAACTTCTGGTACTTGTCGAGGCCGATGCCACCGGTGGCTTCAACGGCTTTCTCAAAGCCCTTATTCTGGGCAAAAGAGGCGAATGCGGAAAGAATCAGGATGCAAGAAAGAATGAATCTACGCATAGAAAAAGATATAAGGTGAAACAATATAGACTTAGCGCTTCTCGCTGAGAACTTCGGGGATGAACGCAATCGCGCAGAGGATGTAGAGAATGATGGACATAAAGCAGTACCGCCAACAGGGATGTTTTCTGTTGACGGTACAAAGGTAGATATTAGGTGTGCAGTATATCTGCACAGGTTTACGCCACGATCACATTGTGCAAATAACCCACAAATTTACCGACGCCCTGGGCTTGGGGCCCGAAGACGCCCAGCCAGTCGTAGCCGCTGAAAGGCTCGACGTTGATGAGGTCGTTTGAAGTAATGTCACCATTCTCGCACACATAGGAGATGATGGTCTTGAGGTATTCTTCCTGGTCCGGATTGAGGGCCGTATCAGTGAGGAAGTCGGCGTAGCGCTGGGAAGCCTTCTCCCGGTCGATGCCGATGATGGAGCGGATGAAGGCGGCCACAATGTCACCGCAGAGCATCTTACAACCACGGACGTAGGTCTGGTATTCCTCCTTGGTGCCCAGGTCCCGCCAGCAGATGGTCTCCAGCTGGATGATGTCGGCGTGGGTAAGCTGCTCCAGGGAGAAGAGTTTCTTGAGGACAGGCAGGTCACGATTGTTCTTGAGCCAGTCCATCACGCGCTGCCGGTATGAAACGGTGAGCTGCGGGCCAACGGCCGTACCGTCATCTTCTACGATGTCCCCAATGTTGAGGGTGAACTTCTTCCCCTTCTCTGCGAATATGAATTGCACCAGGTCACGCATTTCGTTCCGGATGAACTCCAGACGCTCCAGGGTGATGTTTTTCATATTGGCAGGATCTGCGACCTCATTGATGAGCGGCAGCTTGGCGGCCACCTGAGGGATGGACGCTTTCTCCTGCAGGGACTGTGCAATCTGGCAGACTTTGTTCTTGCTCTTGGTGCCCTTGACTTCCTCATCTACCAGAGAGAGCTGGATGTTGAGTACGAGTATATCGAAGCGTAGAGCGGCATTGTCCGCCAAGTGGCGGACCAAA
>CACXMH010000113.1 GCA_902768715.1 Fibrobacter succinogenes
CGCGTTCCAAAGTGTACCTCACTAGAATTTGAGTCCGCCTTCACGAGCTCCCTCAGCGAGAGCCTGAACGCGACCGTGATAGATGTAACCGCCGCGGTCAAAGACCACGGATTCAATGCCCTTGGACTTAGCGATTTCGGCAATCTGGAGACCGAGCTGCTTAGCCTGCTCCGACTTCGTCATTTCGCCGAACTTGCCCTGGAATTCCTTGGCAGTCGTTGCGACCTGAACGAGAGACTTGTTGTTTGCGTCATCGATAATCTGGGCGACCATGTGAGACAAGGAACGGCGAACAGCCAAACGAGGGCATTCTGCAGTTCCGACGACAGACTTGCGCACACGAGCATGGCGTGCGATTCTGGACTGGATTCTTTTCTTAGCAATTGCAGTCATAGTTTACCCTTATTTACCTGTCTTCTTACCCTGCTTACGACGAATAATCTCGCCTTCGTACTTGATGCCCTTGCCCTTATACGGTTCAGGACGACGGTACTTGCGGATTTCGGCGGCAGCCTGGCCAACCTTCTGTTTGTCGATACCGGAGATGGTGATCTTCAGGGGGTCCACAGCCTTGAGCTCAACGCCTTCGGGAGCCTTGAAGATAACCGGGTGAGAGAAGCCGAGAACCAGGTTCAGGTCCTTGCCCTTCTGTTCCACGCGGTAGCCCACGCCCACGATTTCAAGAGTCTTCTGGAAACCCTTGGTCACGCCTTCGACCATGTTGTTGACGAGAGCGCGAGTGCATAGCACGAGTGAACTTTTCGTCGTTAGGACGGGTGAAGGAAAGCTTGTCACCGTCGAGCTTGATGGAAATCAGTTCGTGAACGGTGGTTTCGAGCTTGCCCTTGGGGCCTTCGACCTTGATGTTCTGACCATTGACGGCGACTTTAACGCCAGCCGGGATATTGATAATAGCTTTACCGATACGGGACATCTTTACCATACCTTTGCGATGACTTCACCACCCACGTTTTCCTTGCGGGCTTCGTGGTCGGGTCATCACGCCTTTAGATGTGGAGATGATAGCATAGCCAAGGCCGTTGCGAACGCGGGGGAGCTTAGCAGCGTCAACATAGTGACGAAGACCCGGCGTAGAAACGCGCTGGATGCCCTGGATAGCGGATTCGCCCTTGGTGTAGCGGAGCAGCACCTTGAGGATGCCCTGCTTGCCGTCTTCAACCACGACGAACTTCTTAATGAAACCTTTTTCCTGCAGCACGCGAGCGATTTCACGCTTCAGGTTGCTGGCAGGGATGTCCACCACGGGGAGCTTTGCCTTGGAGGCATTGCGCACGCGGGTGAGCATATCGGCGATAGGATCTGTCATTGCCATGAGTATACTCTCCTTACCAAGACGACTTTGTGATACCGGGGATTTCGCCGGCGAGTGCCATTTCGCGGAAGCAAATACGGCAAAGGCCAAAGCGGCGCATAAAGGCGTGCGGCCTACCGTTTTCAATCATTCTTCTGCTTGCCATGGTATTACCTTACTTCCTGAAGGGGAGTCCAAGTTCTTCGAGCAGGGCACGGCCTTCTTCGTCCGTCTTAGCGGAGGTCACGAAGGAGATGTCCATACCGAATGTACGGGAAACCTTGTCGATGTCGATTTCGACAAAGATGGTCTGTTCCTTGATACCCAAGGTGAAATTGCCCATTCCATCAAAGCCACGACGAGCGAGACCGCGGAAGTCGCGGACACGGGGCAGGCTGATGTTGATGAAGCGGAAAAGGAAATCCCACATGTTGTCACCGTGGAGGGTGACCTTGGCACCGATACCGATGCCTTCGCGAAGGTGGAACTGGGCCACGGCCTTCTTGGCGGTGGTCACCACAGCCTTCTGGCCGGTGATGGCGGAAAGAGTGTCCACGGCTTCGTCCAGAATCTTGCGGTTCTGAGAAGCAGCGCCCACGCCCATGTTGATCACGATCTTCTGGAGGCGGGGAATTTCCATCACGTTCTTGTAAGCGAACTTCTGCTGCAAGGCAGGAACGACTTTTTCGAGATAAAATTGTTTCATCTGGTTCATTGCGTTACCTTACACAGCCTTTCCAGTCTTGACACTGGTACGAACGCCCTTCTTGCCCTTTTCGCGAACGATGCGGGTACGGACGGGGGTATTGCCTTCGAGAAGCATCACGTTGGAAATGTCGATAGGCAGTTCCTTTTCGATGATGCCACCGGTTTGGTTGGTCTGGGACGGCTTTTCATGACGCTTGCGGACGTTCACGCCCGAAACGGTCACCTTGCCGGCCTTGACACTGATCACGGTGCCGGTCTTGCCCTTGTTGGCACCGGAAATCACCTTGACGTTATCATTCTTTTTGATGTTGGCCATTAGAGAACCTCAGGTGCGAGGGAGATGATCTTCATGTATTTCTTGTCGCGGAGCTCACGAGCCACCGGTCCAAAAATACGGGTTCCACGGGGTTCGCCATCCTTAGTGATGAGAACCACGGCGTTGTCCGAGAAACGGATGAACGTGCCATCCGGACGGGCAATTTCTTTGCGTGTGCGCACGACGACAGCGTCGGCCACGGAACCCTTCTTCACCTTGCTCTGGGGGATAGCGTCTTTAACGGCTACCTTGATGACATCACCGATGCTAGCATAGCGACGGTTGGTGCCACCCAAAACACGGATGCAGGCGACTTCCTTGGCTCCACTGTTGTCAGCCACGACGAGTCTGGTTTCTTCTTGAATCATATTCGCCTTACTCCAAAACGATTATTTCTTCTTTTCCACAATCCGAACCAGGCGCCAGCGCTTGGTAGCGGAAAGAGGACGAGTTTCCATGATTTCCACCAGGTCACCTTCGCCCGCTTCGTTGTTTTCGTCGTGAGCCTTGAGCTTCTTGGTGGTGGTCATGATCTTGTTGTACATGGGGTGACGCTTGCGGTTTTCAACCACAACCGTGATGGTCTTGTCCATCTTGTCAGAAGAGACGACACCCTGCTTGACTTTACGAAGGTTTCTATCCATTTCCTGCTCCTGCCGGCTTATGCCTTGGCCTTTTCGCTGAGGATGGTCTTGATACGGGCGATGTCCTTGCGGGTCGTCTGAATCACAGAGGGTTTTTCCAAATTACCGAGCTTCGCAGTCATGCGGTAATTGAACAAATCGAGATTCAACTGAGCCAGTTTTTCCTTGAGCTGGTCAGAGCTGGTCAACGCCCAGTTCTTTCAATTCACGTGCTTTCATTAGATCTCCGATTCTTCGATGATTTTGCACTTGAGGGGGAGCTTCTGCGAAGCGACATGGAGAGCTTCCATGGCGAGTTCGCGTTCGACACCGCCCATTTCGAAAATGATGCGACCCGGGAGGATAACGGCTGCCCAGAATTCCACGGCGCCCTTACCCTTACCCATACGAGCTTCTGCAGGGTGACGGGTAACAGGCTTGTCGGGGAACACGCGGATCCAGACGCGGCCACCACGCTTGATCTTACGAGTCATAGCGATACGGGCAGCTTCGATTTGGCGAGCCGTCAGCCAGCACTTTTCAAGAGCCTGAATGCCGAATTCGCCGAAGGCCATGGTGTTGCCACGAGTGGCGACGCCCTTCATGCGGCCTTTCATCTGCTTACGATGTAATGTTCTTTTAGGACTCAGCATAATTACTTCTCTCTCTTGTTGTCGTTCATGACGTCCTTGCCAATCTTTTCACCGTGCATGATCCACACCTTGATACCGATGGCACCATAGATGGCACCATAAACGGTCTTGGCAATGGCAGTCGCATAATCGATGTCAGCGCGGAGAGTGTGCAGAGGCACGCGGCCTTCGGCATACTTTTCAACGCGGGCAATTTCGGCACCACCGAGGCGGCCACCGCACTGCACCTTGATTCCTTCCACACCCATGCGCATAGCGCTCTGGATGGCACGCTTCATGGCGCGACGGAAAGAAATACGCTTTTCGAGCTGACGAGCAATGTTTTCGGCCACGAGCTTCGCGTCCGTTTCGGGGCGGCGGATTTCGTGGACGTTGATGTAAATTTCCTTACCCGTGAGGAACTGGAGTTCACCCTTGAGGCGTTCCAGCTCTTCGCCCTTCTTACCGATAACGATACCCGGGCGGGCAGTGAACAGGTTCACGCAGACTTTCTTGACGGTGCGTTCGATGCCCACCTTGGAAAGGGAGGCGTGTTCGAAACGCTTCATCAGGTAGCGGCGCAGCACGATATCTTCGTACAGAAGATCGGCAAACTTGTCTTCGGCATACCACTTGGATTCCCAGCCGCGGATGACGCCAAGACGAAGACCATTCGGATGAGTTTTCTGACCCATTTTAATTACTCCTTGTTGGCCACAACGACTGTGATGTGAGAGAGCGGCTTTTCGATACGGAAAGCACGGCCCTGGGAACGGGGGTGGATACGCTTCATGATGGTACCGCCGTCGGCAGTGATGGTCTTGACCACCAGTTCTTCGGCAGTGACCGGAGCGGCAGACTTCTGCTTGAAGTT
>CACXMH010000114.1 GCA_902768715.1 Fibrobacter succinogenes
GGTGAGCCGCTACTATATAGAAGAACAAAAATCCCCCGTTTTGGCGAGGGAAGTTGAGGTTGTCTGTAAGCAGGACAAGCCTGCGATTTGCAAGAACTGGTGAATGGTCTACACCAGGTCCCAGCCGCCGAAACCGCGGATGTCGGCGACCTGTCCGCCGGTGAGTTTACTCTCTATAATTCATAAAGTCAAATGTATAATTTTCATCAAAATGATAAACTATTTTGATTATTTGTAGAAAACAGCCTATTTTGCTGTACTTTATCATAACGCCACGCAAGTAGACCCGCTCATTTTTGTACCTTTGATAAAGTAAACCCGTATCTTTTGGGGGCCTACTATGCAATCTAGACTCAAAGAAGCTGTTGTTTTGGCTGTAGCCATTCTCGGGCTTGGAGCATTCCTCTATTGTGCCATGATCCACGTGAAGGACCGTGACCGCGTGGTGTTCGTGCGGGGCCTTGCCGAAAGGGAAGTGCCGGCCGATTATGTGATATGGCCGATCGTGTTCAAGGAAGTGGGCAACGACCTTTCTGCCTTGTACGAGACAGTTCAGGCCAAGACTTTAGCCCTGGAAAAGTTCCTCCAGGATAATGGGGTGGCCAAAGAAGAAATCACCAAGGCGTCTCCCGACATTACGGATACCCAGAGCGAACTGTATACTAGCGAACAGCGGCCCTTCCGTTACGTGGTGACCATGTCGGTGACTGTGGCTTCTGCAAACGTGGGCAAGATTCGCGAACTGATGGAAAAGCAGGGTGAACTGCTGAAACAGGGAATAGCCTTTAGTGAAGGGGATTTCCGTTACCGCAAGATCTACAGCTTTAACGGTCTCAACGCCATCAAGCCTGAAATGATTGAAGAGGCCAATAAAGAAGCCCGTGCTGCTGCCGAAAAGTTCGCCAAGGATTCCAAGAGCAAGCTGGCTGTTTTCTATTGAAGATCGTGATGAGAATACGCCCTTTGTCAAGAAGGTTCGTGTAGTCACCAACGTACAGTATTTCTTGGAAGACTAGGCCGTACGCTATTCTGGTAGGGGCTTATGCAGAATATCTATGACAATGTAGCGGACCTCTGTTCCTTTGTTATCCGCTCTTGTACGGAAGATTTTTTTGTCAAGTTTAGCTGTGTATCTCCTGCCGAAAAAGACCGTACCGCCGCAATCGTGCAGGCTGAGGTAGAGGAGCTTTTTCAAGAAACCCCTCTTGGACCTTCCCGCTACAAAATCCGCCAGATTGAGCCCCAGGATTTGACGGAGGATTTTTTTGCCAGGCTTGAAAAACTGTCGGAGCGGCTAAAAAGCGAAAAGGATTTTTTTGGCGTTGCAGGCCTAATTCAGATTCTTGATGAAAGTTTGGAAACCATGCTGGTGGCCAAAATCAAGGAGTTCGAAGAAGACGATTTTTCTGTGGTGCTGAATGGCAACCGCGAAACTACGGGAATAGGGCTTTTGCCCCGCTGTTCCTGCGTGTGGGAACGTACCCATCGCATGTCCCATAGTTACAACCGCATGGACAATTTCTTGTTCAACATGCTCCTGATGGAAAACACTATCTTGGGAGAGTTGATCGACAAGCATATTTTCTTGAAACGGAATCTCTTTACGGAGTTTGCCAAAACCAGGCGGCTGAAGATTGCGGCAACCCCATTAAGGCTTGAAAAGCAGTTTGAGGCCGTTCCCTACGACCACGAAAACATCCAGTATTTCAAGATCCGCTATACGGAATCGGATTTCAGCAAGAGCAATGAACTCATCTGGAAAAAGATTACCACCGCCGCCGACAACCGTGCCGACATCGTGGTGTTTCCTGAAATGCTGGGCAACCCGGAAATGGTGGATTTTGTTTCGGGTAAGTTGAAGGCTCTTTCGCCCGAGGAAACAAAAAATATTCCGTCCCTGATTATTCTGCCCTCTTTCTGGGAAAACAATCACAATAGCGTTACCATCTTGGACAAGTTCGGCAACGTGATTTGTAAGCAGGGCAAGCAGAACCCCTTCCGCTCTGAAAGAGAAGGCTCTGGCCGCCTGGAAGGTATTTTTGCCAACCTGGTCATCAACATTTTCCATTTCCAGGGAATTGGCAGGCTTGCTATCCTTATATGTAAGGATTTCTTGACCACCAAGTATTTGGAACAGCTCATGCGTTGTTTCAAGCTGACCCTGATTGTGGTGCCTTCGTTCTCA